>JBAQZJ010000433.1:0-6205 GCA_049790855.1 Planctomycetaceae bacterium
CGACAAACCGGCGTAAGATGCGTCAAGGACCGGCGTTGCGTCACCGCTTCCCAGCGTTTTCCTGATGGCAGGGCGACGTTCGACCCTGTAGACGAATCGCTTCAAACGCCGGGTGGTCGTGCATGGCCCAATCCGGCAGACTACGGGCCATCGCGATCGGACAGCCGCAGAATCTGCAGATCGGGCCGGGAGGATCCACGCATGCTGGTGCTGACACGGCGGTCAGGCGAGTCGATCGTCATCGGGAACGACGTGCGGGTGCGCGTGCTGGGGTCGAGCGGGTCGCGGGTCCGACTGGGCATCGAAGCCCCGCTCGACGTTCGCATTCTGCGCGAAAAGGCCGAGCCGCAACCGGCGGCCGACACTCCAGCGTCGGAAGCAACGCCCGTGCTGGCCTCGCACACCTTGCCCGAGCGAGTCGCCAGCCACGTCGCCGCAAGCCGTCACGCCGTCGCCCTTGCCGGGCGATCCACGACCCTCGACTGACGACGCCAGGAAACGGAAGCGGCCAGGAATCGCGCGACGGCCCCCGATCCCCCGCCTCTCCCCTTCCCCCGTCTCTCCGTCAAGTATTCTCGAGCAACCACTGCACCGCGTGCCGTGTGAGTGCCGTGCCGTTGGGCAAATTCAGCTTGGCCTTGATGTTCTCGCGGTAGGTTTCGACGGTCTTGGGCGACAGGTCGAGCTTGGTCGCGATCTGGCGGGTCGTCAGCCCCTGGCCGATCATCTCGAACACCTCGAGTTCGCGATCGGAAAGGCTGTCGATCGGCGAGCGGTCGGCGTCTTCGCCGCTGGCGACCATCCGATGCAGCATCTGGTCGGACATCTGGGTGCTGAGATACACCCGCCCGTCGAGCACCTGCCGGGCGGCCTCGACGATGTTGCCGGTGGCCTCCTGCTTGCTGATGTAGCCCTTGGCGCCGGCGCGCAGGACGCGTTCGGCGAACAGGCTTTCGTCGTGCATGCTCGAAACGAGCATTTTCGCATGCTCGTTGCGGGCCTTGATCTCTTTGATCAGTTCGATGCCGCTGCCGTCCTTCAGCGACAGGTCGATGATGACCAGGTCGGGCTGCGACTCGGTATAGCGATTGAAGGCCTCGACGACGCTGTCGGCCTCGGCACAGACTTCGAGATCGGGCTGCTGGTCGATCAGGAGCGCCAGCCCCTGTCGGACGACCGGATGGTCGTCGACGATCAAAACCCGTTTCTTCACGATATTCATCGACGATTCCTCGGAAGACGGCCCGTGTACCCTCAGTTTCGACACCCGAAAACCCCGTGCCGGCCCCTCGTGCGAATGACGTTCCCATTATCGCAAGCAGGAACAGTCCGTCACCAGAACACTCAATATCATGCGCGGCGGCCTGCGAAAACGGGGTCGCCGGTCATCCGTCGGCAAGGGATTTCCCTAGTCGTCTGCACTGGCAAGCGCCACACACAACCGGTCGATCTCCGACCGAAGTGGTCCGATCAGCACCGGAATTCGGTCGGTGTCGCCTTCAAACGCCGCCCGCTCGACCAGCCGGGCCGCCTCCGTCGCCTGCCAGGCGTTGAAATGCGCCGCCAGGCCTTTCAGGCTGTGCGACGCGATGCGGACGCTCGGCCAGTCGCCCGCGGCAAGCCCCTCGTCGATCGAACGCAACAGCTTTTCGGAATCCTCGAAGAAGAACTGCACGATCTCGCGAAACAGCTTCTCGTCGCCGCCCAGTCGTTCCAGCGAGGCTCGACGGTCGTAGACCCGCGCGATCGGTGCCTGACCCGCGGCCGGCGGCGATTCTGCATCGGCGGATCGCCGCGACGCCTGCTTGGCGCCCGGTTCAGCGACCGCGGTCGACGACGCAGTCGACGCGTCCGATTTCGTCGTGTCGGCGAACTGAGACGTCGCGGCGATGCGAGCGGACGGGCCGGCATCGACGGTCATCCGCCGGCTGCGCAGGGCGACGCGCTCGATCAGTCGCAGCATCCGCCGCACGTCGATCGGTTTCGAGAGGTAGGCGTCCATCCCCGCCGCGAGGCAGCGTTCGCGGTCTCCCCGCATGGCGTGGGCGGTCATGGCGATGATCGGCACGCGACCGCCGTGGCTTTGCTCGATCGTGCGGATGATGCCGGTCGCCTGGAAGCCGTCCATGTTCGGCATCTGGACGTCCATCAGCACGACGTCGAATTCGAGGCGGCGTTTGAACAGGTCGACGGCTTCGCGGCCGTCGACGGCGATCGTGACCTTGTGTCCCCGCTTGCTGAGCACGGCGGTGACGACCTTGCGATTCGCCGGCGTGTCTTCGACGAGCAGGATCGACAGCGACACCTCGGCCCCGCCAATGCGGCCCGCCTGCTCCGCCGCATCGCGTTCGAGCGGCGGCCCCTCGAGCGCGGTGACGATCGTGTCGAGCAGTTCGCTCTGCGTGACGGGCTTTTCGAGGTAGGCCGCGATGTCGAGCCGGTCGCACCGCTCGCGGAACAGCCGGCGATCGGCGCTGGACAGCATGAGCACCGTCGCCCCGGCGAGATTCTCGTCGGTCTTGATGCGCTCGACGAGCGTGAAGCCGTCGGTGCCGGGCATCAGCCCGTCGACGATCACCAGCGGAAAGACGTGATCGTTCGCGGCGGCGTATTGCAGCTTCCTCATCGCGTCGTCGGCCGATTCGACGACGACCGGCCGCATGTGCCAGCTTTTGAGGGTGTCCTCCAGGATGCGGCGGTTCGTCGCGCTGTCGTCGACGACGAGCACGGGCAGCCCCTTCAGCTCGCGGACGTGCGGCGGGGCGGCGCCGTCCGACGCCTCGGGCTGCAAGCCGAAGCGGGCCGTGAAGTGGAACGTCGTGCCGACGCCCACCTGGCTCTCGACCCACAGCCGGCCGCCCATCATCGTCACCAGTTCGCGGCAGATCGACAGCCCCAGCCCGGCCCCGCCGTGATGCCGCGTCGTCGTCGAATCGACCTGCGCGAACGGGGCGAAGATGCGTTCCTGGTCGGCCGGTGAGATGCCGATGCCGGTGTCCTGCACGCGGAAGTGCAACTCGGCTTCGCCGTCGCGGACGACGTGCGGCTCGACCGAGACGAGAATCTCGCCCGCCTCGGTGAACTTGACGGCGTTGCCGATCAGGTTCCCCAGCACCTGCCGCAGCCGGACCGGGTCGCCGACGAGCCGATTCGGCATGTCGGCCGGCATGTCCAGCCCCATCTCCAGCCCGCGGTCGTGCGATCGCACGGCGAGCGAGCGGATCGTCTCGTCGAGCGTCTCGCGGAGGTTGAACTTCACCTCGTCGAGGTCGAACCGGCCGGCTTCGATCCGCGAGAAGTCGAGAATGTCGTTCAGCAGCCGCAGCAGGACTTCGGCGCTGTCCTGAGCGGTCTCCAGATAATCGCGGACCCGGTCGGGGACCGGCTCGTCGAGCGACAGCTCGGTCATGCCGATGATCGCGTTCATCGGCGTGCGCAGCTCGTGGCTGACGTTCGCCAGGAACTCGCCCTTGGCCCGGTTGGCGCGTTCGGCCTCTTGCATGACGCGACGGATCTCGGCGGCGACCCGCTTCCGCTCGGAAATGTCGCGCTCGATCATCGCCACGCCGATGACGGGCGGAGGGGACGGGGGGACCAGGGGACGGGGGGACGGGGGGACCGAGGAGCGAGCGATGTCGGATTGCGTCGGAGATGCAGAAGCAGAAGATGAGACGTCGTCACAGGAAGCTTCGCAGCTCCGCGGCTCCGCACAGCCTGTCCCCCCGTCTCCCCCTCCCCCCGTCCCCCGCTCCCCCGTTGCCCCGCCTCCCATGATCGGGCTGGCGGTCAGCGAGACGTCGATCCGGCGGCCGTTGCGATGTACGCGGGTCGTCTCGTACTGATCGATCCGCTCGCCGCGCTTGACGGTCTCGAGCAGCCGCGTCATCTCTTCTTCGCGCTCCTGCGGGATGACGACCGAGATCGAGCCGCCGACGACTTCCTCGGCGGCGTAATCGTAAAGCCGCTCGGCGCCGGGGTTCCAGCTCGTCACGATTCCGTCGGCCGACAGCCCGATGATCGCGTCGTCGCTGCTGAGCACGATGGCGGCGAGCCGGGCGCGTTCGGCCTCGTCGCGGGTGCGGTCGGTGACGTCGCGGGCGAAACAGCGAAGGTAGACGACGCGGCCGTGATCGAGCCGGGCGTTCGCATCGAGCAGCACGTGCCGGGCCGAGCCGTCCTGCGCCCGCAACCGGGTCTCGTAGCCGGTCAGCGTGCAGCCGCTGCGACAGCATTCCTCGACCTGCTCGACGGCGGCCTTCTCCATCAGGAATTCGCGCAGCCGAAGGCCGACGAACTCGTGCGACACGTATCCCAGCGTTTCGAGCAGCCGGCCGTTCGCCCGCTGGATGACGCCGTCGGGCGACAGGAAGATCAGCCCCACCGCCGCGTGCTCGAACAGTTCGGACAGCTCTTGCTCGCTCTTGCGGAGCGCGGCTTCGGCGCGCGTGCGCTCGATGACGCGGCCGACCTGCTCGCCCAGGCTGCGGACCATCGCCAGCAGCGACCGGTCGGGAGCCATCGTCCGTTCGGAAAAGAATTCGAGGACCGCGATCGTGTCGCCCTTAATCTTGATCGGGAACCCGAACGCCCCGCGGACCCCGACCTGCCGGGCCAGATCGCCGCGGGCGAACGTCGGATCCGCCTGCAAGTTGACGACCCATGCCGGTTCGCCGCTCTGCCAGATGCGGCTCGGCAGATCGTCGCCGCGACCGAACTCGAATCCTTCGGTCGCCGAACGCAACTTGACAAACGCATTCACAGGCTCGCGACCGGCATCGGTGCCGCCTTCCCGGAAGTGCCAGATGTCCGATGAAAGGATGCGGTCGGGGTCGTCGGGATCGGCGAGACACACATGCCCGACCGGCCAGTCGGTCAGCTCGCAGACGATCTCGATGCACGACTCCAGCGCCTCTTCAAAGCTGCTCGTCTCGGCGGCGATCGCCGTCGCCTTGTGCAGCAACGTCGCCTCGAGCGCCTGCCGGGCGAGGCGGCCTTCGCTGCCGCCCGGATCGCCGGCCTCGACGAACTCCAGCAGCACAAACGCCTCGTGCTCGTCGCCGACCGGCCCGACGAGCTTCCGGGCCTTCAGTCGCAACGGCCGGCGTCCAGACGACGTCGCCTCGAGATCGGTTACGAACTCGTGCGGAGGCTCGGCGTCGTCCGCGGCGGCGCGGGCCAGCAGCTCGTGCAACCGGGGGTCGGTCCAAGGCTCCTCGCCCAGTTCGACGAGAGGCCGCCCGACCGTCGCGGCAGGTTCCAACCGGAATCGATCGAAGAACGCCGGGTTCGCGTCGCGAACCCGCAGCCCCTCATCGAGAACCAGAAGCGGCTCACGATCGCTGTCGACGATCTGGGCGGCAAGCTGAAAATGATCCAGCGATGCATCCACTCAACATCACCTCGGTGCCGGACGCCGACTCGCCGCCCGTGACTCACGCATTTCAAATTCTCACACGGAATCGCGACGCCCTTCCCACGAAGGACGGCGAAGCGACGCCGATCTCGCCACCATGTAGCCTACCACGATTTCGCAACGCCGATCGTCGGGGCGGGCAACCGTGTCCTTCACCGGGAATTTCCCGACCACCACCGTTTTCGACAACAGAGACTCTTTCCCATCTTGCCGGAAACTCCCCATTGCGCCGACTCATGCCGCAGGATGCGGCGCATCGGTAAATTCCTGACGCAAACTGCCGCGCACGGCCTGATCGACTTTAGCCACGCGCTCGATATTCTGCTTCATGTCGACCGCCGACCCGGCGCTACCATCGCAGCAAACGATCACGTCTCCTGAAATCGCTTTCAGATCATGAGGATGACCTCGTTCCCCCCCGCTGTCACGAACGACCAAGGCGTTGTTCCGTCGCCCCATTTTCGGGACAGCGTCGCGCAGCGAGCCGTCTCGACTCCGATGCGCGAGAACCTGCTGATTCCCTGGCAGAGTCACTCGTACACGCTCGATGAAGTCGCCGCGTTGCCGGCGGAAAAGATCTTCGTGATGTCGCGACCGGAACTGGTCGGCGTGATCAGCTCGGTTCGCGGCGGACATCTTCGGCCCGGCGTCGTCGAACGTCTGCCGCAGATGGACGGCGAAACGCTGCGGCGGCTCGTGTTCCTCACACGCCGCTTCTGCCGCAATCAACAACGACTCGCCGAGCCGGCCCACTTCGCGGCGGGTTGCCCGCGTTAGCCGTCGGCCTTGGCC
>JBAQZJ010000434.1:0-2099 GCA_049790855.1 Planctomycetaceae bacterium
AGATAACACAGGCGTCACTCACGCACTCGGCGGGCTAACGCCCGCCGCTCGCCGCGGGGATCATTCCGTTCCCCTCGGTTTGCAGCAGGACCATGTCGCGGTAGGCGCCGCCGGCGGCCATGAGTTCGTCGTGGGTGCCGAGTTCGATGAGGCGGCCGTGGTCGAGGACGGCGATGGCGTCGGCGTGGGTGATGGTGCTCAGGCGGTGCGCGATGACGAACGTCGTGCGGTTCGACATCAGCGTCGTCAGCGCCTGCTGGATCAGCCGTTCGCTTTCGGTGTCGAGGTTGCTCGTCGCTTCGTCGAGGATCAGGATCTTGGGATCGGCGAGCAAGGCACGAGCGATCGCCAGCCGCTGGCGCTGACCGCCTGAGAGCTTCACACCCCGCTCGCCGATCGTCGTCGCGTAGCCGTCGGTGAGCTTGGCGATGAACTCGTGGGCGTTCGCGGCTGTGGCGGCACGTTCGATGTCGTCCTGCGTCGCTTCGCGTCGACCGTAGCCGATGTTCTCGGCGACGGTGCCGTCGAACAGGAACACGTCCTGCTCGACGATGCCCAGCAGCGAGCGGTATTCTTCGACGTCGAACTCGCGAAGGTCTGTTCCGTCGAGCGTCACGCGGCCGCTCGTCGGGTCGTAGAAGCGAGCGACGAGGTTGCAGAGCGTCGTCTTGCCGGCCCCGCTGCGACCGACGAGCGCGACGGTCTGGCCGGGTTCGGCGGTGAGGGTGATGTCGCGGAGGGCGAAGCCTTCGGGAGTGGGGGAGGGGGAGAGGAGGGGAGGGGGAGAAAAGGGTGCCCTATCCGCCTCCTCTCCCACTCTCCCACTCACCCCCTCTCCCACTCTATACCTGAAAGAAACGTCCTCCAGCGCAATGCGGCCGGCGATGCGAGAGCGATCGACGACGGCCGGAACCGCCGGGGCGGCCATCTCGCGCGGTTCATCCAGCAGGTCGAGGACGCGGTCGAGGGCCGACAGGCCGTTCTGCAGGTCGGCGGCGCTGTTGGCGAGGACGGCGATCGGTTCGAGGAGCATCAGCAGGTAGGCGAGGAACATCATCAGGTCGCCGATGGTCAATTCCCCCTGCAGCACCTGGTAGCCGCCGTAGAGCATCAGGCCGGCGCTGGCGAGGGGAATCATGATCTCCCAGATGACCTCGACGATCCGCATCCACCACCAGACGTGCAGCTCCTGCCGGCCCATCAGGTGCTGGCCTTTCAGGTTCCGCGTCGTCTCGCTGCGCTGCCGGCTGAAAGCCCGCACGACCCGCATCCCGCCGAACGACTCGGTCGCCTGGGCGTCGACTTCTTCGCGCTGCGATCGGATCGAACGGAACTGCGGGCGGATGCGGCCGATCCACGTGCGATGCGTCACGACGACGACCGGCAGAATGAGCAACGCCCCCGTCAGCAACCGCCAGTCGACGAACGCCAGAATGACGAGGCTGCCGGCGAGCTGGATCACCGCCCGCCAGGGGTTGTAAATCAGTTGGAAAATCAGATCGCCGACGGCGCCGCTGTCGTTCCGCAGGATGCTGGCGATGCCACCGCTTTTGAGGTCGTGAACCCGGCCGAGCGGCAGCCGGACGGCGTGCTCGAACACCTTGCGGCGTGTGCTCATCTGCACCCGCTTGTTCGCCCGCGTCGCATACCACCGGCCCGTAACGTGGACGACGAGCCGCACGAACGAGACGGCCAGCACGATGCCCACGATCGCCAACAGCAGGGGCCAGCGGTCGGCCGGAAGATACGGAGCGAGCCAGTCTGGTAGCGGCTCGGCGCCAAGCACGCTGTCGACGACGAACTTCGTCGAGGCGGGCGGAATGAGACCGAGAACCGTCGCGACAGTCAGCGTGCCGAGGGCGAAGGCGACGTCGCCGCGGTGGCCGGCAAGCAGACCGTAGAATGCCCGCAGCAGCGGCCGGACGTCGCGCGACCGACCGCCCTTGCCGGGGCGGTGCTGAGGCTTCTCCGACTCGCTCGGTTGGTCGCCGCGGAGCTTTTCGCGATAGCGGTCGAACCGCTTCCGGCTCGGCGGCAACACTCGCGGCAACGGTCGTTCGCCTCCGCGCGGTGATCCATTCGTTTCCATGGTGCGGGAA
>JBAQZJ010000435.1:0-13066 GCA_049790855.1 Planctomycetaceae bacterium
GGAGAGGGGCCGGGGGTGAGGGGAGCCGTTTGACTCGCGCTGCGAAAACTCAACGACGTTTGACCGCTTTGGACGGTTGCAAAATACAGGTGAACGCACAGGGCATCCCCTGACCCCTCTCCTTGGGGAGAGGGGGACCGACGACGCAACCAGTTTCGACACGCTTTGAGGGTGTGTCAGGGCGTTTTACGTTTCGTCGGGCGATGCCAGCGTCGCGTCGTCGATTCGATTTCGACCGGCGACGTAATCGAAACTGCTGACGAGCAGGGGCGCGGCAAAACTGATCGCGGCGGCCGCGGGGGCCACCCAAAGCACGTAGACGTTCGAGGCGACGACGATCCAGCCGACGACCGAACCGGCGATCATGCCGACGACCATGCTCCAGGGCCGAACGGCAATTCGCGTCACCGACAGGACGACGCAGGCCAGCAGCGGCCCCAGGAACACGCCGGTCGTCGCCTGAGCGATCTCGAAGATCGAGCCGAGCTTGCCGACCAACCCGGCGACGCCTGTTGCCAGAACCCCGATCGCGACGCTCGCCCAGCGTCCGAACGCGAGCCGCTGGGCGGAGGTCGTCAGCCGTCCCGAACGAGAGGCGAGATCGAGCGTCAAAGTTCCGGCGAGCGAATTGATGCCGCTGGTCATGCTGCTCATCGTCGCCGCGAGGATCGCAGCGAGGATCAGTCCCGGTCCGCCGGCGGGCAACTCGGACGCGACGAAAAACGGGAAGACGTGGTCCGCTTTCTCGGGCGGAATCCGACTCGTCGCCAGTCCGTACCAGATCGCCATCGAAAGACCGACCAGCGCCAGAAGCACGATCACGATCATCACGCCTGCGATGTTGATCGCGAACGCCCGGCGGGCGGCCTGCAGGTCTTCCGACGCCAGGTAGCGCTGCAGCGACATCTGGTCGGCGATGTAGATCGCCAGGTTCGCCGTCATGAACCCGAACACCAGTGAGCCGATCGTGTAAGGCTCGCGGAAGTCGGTCGAGAGCTTGATCCATTGCAGCCGGTCGCTGTCGCCGAGATAGCTCCAGGCTTCGGACAACGGCGCCGGGAAGTGAGACGCGACGTAGGCGACCGGCCACACGAGGCCGATCGCGATCACGAGGAACTGGATCGCGTCGGTCACGATGACTCCGCGGATCCCGCCGAGCGTCGTATAAAACGTGCTCGTCAGCCCGATCGTCAAAACGATCGGCCAGAAATACGATTCCGGAAGCTGCGCTGCCGCCATGACCGCGACGGTGGGGGCGTAGATCAGCGTGCCCATCCAGGTAATACGCAGCAGCACGAACATCATCGCCGCGACGGCCCGCGTCGGATAGCCGAATCGGCGCTCGACGATTTCATAGGGTTCCCGCACCCCGAACTTGAGATATCGCGGCAGGAACCAGTAGGCGACGATCAAACCACCCAGCGGCAGAATCACGATTCCGGCGACGATCGTCACGCCGGTCTTGTAGACCTCGCTGGGATACGAGAGGAAACTGATGCCGCTGAAGAACGTCGCCGCGATGCTCAATCCGACGAGAATCGCGCCGAACACCTGCGAGAACCCGCCGCCGCCGGTGAAGTAGTCGTTCTCGTCGGATTGCCGCCCGCGACACGCGATGCCGATCGCGACCATGGCGATCAGATAGACGGCGATGATCGCGACGTCAACGAGGCGCAGCATTCCGGTCTCCAGTCGGCTGGGGATGCGTCTCGGTCGAGGCCGGCGCCGAGGACCGCGTTCCATCCCGACGCAACAAGGCGAATGCCGCAGCGACACGAACGTCGGCGTCCGGATCGTCGACGAGCGATCGTAAGGCGCCGAGGCCGGCTTCGGAACGCTGTTCGGCGAGTTCCATCGCGGCAGTGTAACGTGCGGCGGGAGCGTTTGCCGACTGTGCCAATTCGATGACGGCGTCGCCGCCGACGGCGCAAACCAGGAACGGTTTCGCCGGCGATTCGAGTGGTTCCGCGGCCAATGCGCCGGCAAGCGACCGTTGCGTCGCGGCTGGCAACGGCCGCAATCGGGCCAGTACGTACGCGGTCCGCAATCGAATGACTTCGTCTTTCGACGTCAGCATTTCCGTCAGACGGACGACCGCGTTCGCGTGTTCCCCGGCCTGCGCCAGCCGCCAGAGCGCGAACGGTGCGCCCCCTTCCGCAGAATCCATGGCGGTCGTGCGAACGACGGCCCGTTCTTCATCATCGCCGATGGGAACCGCAAGTTTCGCCAAGGCTTCCATCGCGTGAACGCGGTCCGCGGCGCCCGGAGTGAGCAAGACGCGTCGAATCCGGTCGATGTTCCGCTTCTGCGCCGCGTCCGACGGTTCGGCCCGTGCGAGCACCCGCCAGACGCCGACTCGGTAGCCGGCCGTCGTCGAATTCGCCTGCTCGCGAAACGCCTTCAGAACCGGTTCCGGACGGTTCAACCGTCCCAATGCGTCGGCGGCATGAATCGCTATCCACGACTCGTGCAGGCTCACGGCGTCTTCGAGGATCTTAACAAGCCGCGTGCGCTCTTCGGTCGAGAGCGGCGGTGGTGCCGGCTGGGCCATGCTGGTCGTCGCGATGATCAGGTGGGTGCAGATCGCCGCGATACGTAAGAACGCTCGCGGTCTCACCGGTTCGGTCGTCATGGTCGGTAATTCTGCAGGAATCGCGATAAAAACGCGCCGGACGCGTCATTCATCCGTGATGCAACAGTGCTCCACCTTCCGAGGAGCTCGTCTCGGTGACGTGAGCGAGCGTCAGGCCTTCGCTGAGTCCCAGCGGCATGTCACGAGTTTCATCCAGATCGATCGGAAGTTCGCCGCGACTCATGCGGTCGAGCAATTCGACGGCTTCATGGCCGAGTCGGATTTCGTCGACCGTGACCGACGTCAGTCGGCGTGCCAGAACGCCCGGGCGGCGGAAGCCGCCGAACCCGACGAGCGCCACGTCTTGGGGAACGCGCAAGCCGCGCTGTCCCAGAAGCACGTAGATCGATTCGGCAAGCGAGTCAAAGCTGGCGAAGATCGCCGTCGGTCCGTCGCCGCTTTCGAGGATTGCGTCGAGCGCCTCGGCGATCCGGCGCTCGTGCGTCGACGGGTCGGGGGAGGGATGCGAGCCATAGAACGTCGTGACGAACGCCTTCGCCCTTTTCTTCAGAAACGCCGACCGAAATCCCCGCTCGTAGGCCTCGGCCGCGGCGGTGCGCATGGTTCCGAAGAAAGCGGCCCGGTGATGACCTGCTTCACGAATCGCCTCGCCTGCCCGACGTCCAACCTCTTCAAACGGAATCGCCAGCAACGGCGTCGAAACGCCTTCGACGCGGCGCGAACAGCAGACGACGGGAATGCCGTGTCGCTGCAGTTGACGAACCTGGAACGACGGCGTCGGAGGATCGGTCGTGGGAACGATCGCCACCCCGGCGACGCGATGGTCGATGAGTTGCAGGATCGCGTTCCCTTGCCGATCGACGTCGTTGCTCGAATTGCAAACGATGACTTGATGATTCCGTTCGGCCGCTGCGTCCTCGAAACTGCGTTGTAGCGATGGATAGAAACCCGCTTGGGTTTCGGGCACGATCAGGGCGAACAGATCCTGGCCGCGACGCAGTCGCAGGCGGGCCTGTTCATGCACGAAGGTGCCTTTGCCGTGAATGCGTCGCACGAAGCCGTCGCGTTCGAGTGACGCCATCGACTGTCGCACGGTGCTTCGCGCGACCTGCAGCGCTTCGGCGAGCGTCTGTTCCGACGGCAGCGCGTCGCCGGGCGCCAGCAGGCCCGACTCGACCTGGGCCACGAGGCCGTCGCGAAGCCGTTCGTATTTGGGTCGCCCCGCCTTGCCGGCGGTCGAACAGTGCTCGCGAAGGCCGTCGAGCCAAGAGAAGCGCATCGAAGAACCGGCAGCATGGCGTCAAATGGTACGCATCACGTCATACCAGTGGACCGACGAGTCTGTCAATCGCCTTCCTTGCGGTTTTCCGATGGTCAGTGCGGCGAAGTTCGTGACGACCGCGCTGTCGACGGACTGACTGCAATCACGAGATTTGACAGATAGGTACGGACCATTTACGATCCTTTCGCTTGTGTCTCCAAAGCATGAACCAGCAGGGCCGTTCATGAAATGCCGAATGTTGTTCGGACCTCTCTGCCTGATTCCCTGCATCGGGTGGGCCACTGGGCCGGCCGAGGTCATCGAGATCGGCTCTCGGCGTGAGCTGTTCGTCGATCGGCACCTCGTCGACACGATGGACGGCGCACGTCTGACGCTGGCCAGGCCGTGCGACGAGGGCGTCGTGCTGCGTTTCGACCGGCCTTGGGAGGGGTTGTTCAGCGGATATGCGACGGTGATCCGCGACGGAGGCCTGCTGCGACTCTACTACCGCGGACATGCCGACGATTCGAAGGACGGCAGCCCCAGCGAGGTCACCTGCTACGCCGAATCGACGGACGGCATCGAATGGGTGAAGCCCGATCTCGACCTGTTCACCGTCCAGGGAACTCGCGACAACAACGTCGTTCTCGCCGACGCCGCGCCCGTCACTCATAACTTTTGCCCGTTTCTCGACGCCAATCCGAAGGCCGCTTCCGACGAACGGTTCAAGGCCGTCGGCGGCACCGCCGAGAGCGGGCTGGTCGGCTATGCGTCGGCCGACGGATTGCACTGGTCGAAGTTGCAGAAGGAGCCGGTCTTTCGCGACAAGGGCTGGGTGTTCGACTCGCAGAACGTGCCGTTCTGGTCGGAATCCGAGGGCTGCTACGTGCTCTATTACCGTCGGGCGGCCGGCGGTCGCCGGGCGATCGCGCGAGCGACCTCGCCGGACTTCCGCACTTGGAGCGAGCCGGTTCAGATGGGGTACAGCGATACCGGCGACGTCGTTCCCAGCCACGAGTTGTACACGAATCAGACGCAGCCCTACTTCCGCGCCCCGCACCTTTACGTCAGCACGGCGGCCCGGTTCATGAAGGGGCGGCAGGTGATCACCGACGAGGAAGCCGCGGCGATCGGCGTGCATCCGAAATACTTCGGAGACACCTCCGACGCCGTCCTGATGACTTCCCGCGGCGGCGGCCTCTACGACCGCACGTTCCTCGAAGGCTTCCTGCGTCCGGGAATCGGGGCGAAGAACTGGGTCTCGCGGACGAACTATCCGGCCCTCAACGTCGTGCAGACCGGCGACCATGAGATGTCGCTTTACGTGAACCAGGATTACGGACAGCCGACCGCGCACCTGCATCGCTACTCGCTGCGGCTCGACGGATTCGCATCGGTCCGCGCTTCCGCAGCCGGCGGAACGCTGGTGACGAAACCGCTGGTCTTCGAGGGCGATCGACTGTCGGTGAACCTCTCGACTTCGGCGGCCGGAAGTGTGCGGGTCGAGATTCAGGACGCCGCCGGCTCGCCGCTGCCGGGCTTTTCGTTCGACGACTCCCGCGAACTGATCGGCAACGAAATCGACCGCACGGTGAGTTGGAAGAACGGCAGCGACGTCAGCTCGCTCGCCGGCAAGCCGGTCCGGCTGAAGTTCGTCATGCAGGATGCGGACCTGTTCGCGTTTCAGTTTCTGAAAGAGTGACTCGAACGTAGGGTGGGTCAAGCGCAGCGCGGCCCACCTTCGGGGTCGACTTGCGTCCGGAAGCACAGAGACCGTGCAGGTGGGCCGCGCTGCGCTTGACCCATCCTACGAATGCCATGTCATCGACAGGAGATCGGATGAGAACGAGCCGAGTGCTGAAGAAGATTCGCCGGGGTGAGCCGTCGCTCGGCGTTTCGTTGCATTTCACCGATCCTTCGGTGTTCGAGATGGCCGGCCTGATGGGCTTCGATGCCGTCTGGATGGACATGGAGCACCATTTTTACAGCCTCGAAACCGCCGCGCAGGCGATGCGGGCCGCTCGGGTCGGCGGAATGGACGTCGTCGCCCGTCCGGCGAAGGGGGAGTTCTCGCGAATCTCGCGAATGCTCGAAGCCGGTGCGACAGGCATCATGTATCCGCGCTGCGACACCGCCGAAGAGGCCGCCGAGGTCGTCCGCTGGATGAAGTTCGCACCGCTCGGCCGGCGGGGACTCGACGGCGCCAATCCGGACGTGCCTTACCTGATGACGCCGATGGTCGATTACATTCGCGAGGCGAATGAACAGACTTTTCTCATCATTCAGCTCGAGGATCCTGACTCCGTCGCCCAGGCCGAAGCCATCGCCGCGGTGCCCGGCGTCGACATGCTGATGCTTGGACCTGCCGACTTCTCGGTCCTGTCGGGCATCCCTTTCGAGTTCAATCATCCGTCGGTCATTTCCGCGTCCGAGCAGGTCGCTCGGGCGGCAAAGAACGCCGGCAAGCACTGGGCTTCGACCAGCGGGTCGATCGAGCAGGCCCGGCAGATGTTCGACCGGGGAGCCGCGCTGGTCTTTCACGGCTGCGACATCGTGTTCGTCAAGAACGGACTGGACCAGGTCCGCGAGGCGTTCCGAAAGGAACTGGGCCTGTCGTCCGACGACGCACGGTTCGATGCGGCCGGCTACCAGGAGCGACGCTCGTGACGGAGGCGAAGCCCAACCAGCATCACGTGCTCGTCGTCGGGGCAGGCTCCATCGGCGAACGGCATCTTCGTTGCTTTCTGGCGACCGGGCGGGCGCGGGTTTCATTCGTCGAGGTCCGACCGGAGCTTCGCGCCGAGATCGCGGCACGCTATCCCGCGGCGACGGCGTTCCCGTCGCTGGACGACGTTTTGGACCTCGCTATTGAGTGCGCCGTCGTAGCGACTCCGGCTCCATTGCATCTCCCGCAGGCGACGCAACTGGCCGAACGCGGAAGACACCTGCTGATTGAAAAGCCGCTCGGCGTCGGGCTGGCCGGCATCGAGGAATTGCGAGATGCGGTCGATCGAAATCGCGTGACGGTCGGCGTGGGTTACGTCTATCGGGCGCATCCCGTGCTGGCCGAAATGAGGAGCGTTCTCGCCTCGGGTCGTTTCGGCCGGCCGGTCGAACTGGTCGCCGTTTGCGGCCAGCATTTTCCGTTCTATCGCCCGGCCTACCGGCAGACCTACTACGCCAGCCGGGCCAGCGGCGGCGGAGCCGTGCAGGATGCGATCACGCATGTGCTCAATGCGGGACAATGGCTGGTCGGCCCGATGAATCGGGTCGTCGCCGACGTCGCTCACCAGGTGCTGGAAGGCGTCGACGTCGAGGACACGGTGCATGTGCTTGCACGACACGGCGACGTTCTCGCCACCTACGCCTTGAATCAGCATCAGGCTCCGAACGAGGTCACGATCACGGTCGTTTGCGAACACGGCACCGCACGATTCGAGTCTCACAACTGTCGCTGGCGATCGATGACCGAACCCGGCGGCGAATGGGCCGATCACGGTGGACCCGTGCTGGAACGCGACGAACTGTTCATCCGACAAGCCGCGGCGTTCCTTGATGCCGTCGAGGGCAAATCGCCGCTGTTATGCACGCTCGACGAAGCCGTTCACACCCTGCATATCAATCTCGCCGTCCTTGCCTCGGCGGAAACCGGGGTTTGGCAACCGATTCCTGCGGAGCATTGAACGTCGGGTTCATTTCGCGCGTTCGACGGGAGCTGTTCGATGACGGAGTCACGCTTCGCGGGACAGATCGACGAGTATCGCCGCGACGGCGTCGTTCGGGTTCGGCGGCTGTTCGATGAAGACCAGGTGAGCGAACTCCGAAAGAACATCGAACGGTATCAGTCGGAGCTGGTGCCCGGGCTGCCGGCCGGTGATTACACGCTCGAGCCCGATCGACGGTCCATTCGCAATCTCTGGCGGATGCAGGAGCATGACCCCTACTTCGCGTCGCTGGCCGAACGTTCGACGTTACGCGATCTCGTTCGCCCGCTGGTGAACGGTGAACCGGTGCTGATGGGCGTCGAAACGTTCAACAAGCCGGCGCTCGTCGGATCGGCGGTGCCGCCGCACCAGGACAACGCCTACTTCTGTCAGTCGCCGCCCGACGTGCTGACGGTCTGGGTCGCCGTCGACCCGGCGACGATCGAGAACGGCGCGGTCGAATACTCGCTCGGGTCGCATCGCGAACTGCTGCCGCACGTCGCCTCGGGAGTGAAGGGCAACTCGTTCGGGCTTGCCGAGTTGCCGCCGGCCGACCGCTTCAAGCGGTTCCACGGGACGGTCGATCCCGGCGACGCCCTGGTTCATCACAGCCAGACGATTCACCAAAGCGAGCCGAACCGCACGGCTCATTCCCGGTTGAGTCTGATCTTCGTCTACCGCGGCGAGCAGACGCGCACCGACGAGCGACTTCAGGAAGAATACCGGCGAGCACAGACGGCCGCGGCGCAAAACGCCTGATCGGGAGAGACCATCGTGACGACCGGTGCCGAGCCGACGGTTCGCGAGCTGTTCGACCTCAGCGGGAAAGTCGCGCTGATCACAGGCGGAACGGGCCATCTCGGATCGGCGATGGCACGGGCGCTCGCGGAAGCGGGAGCCCGCGTCGTACTTTCCAGTCGCGACGAAGCCCGTGCGACGTCGGCGGCGGCCAGCCTGCCCGATGCAGCACGAATCGGCCATTTCGGCGTCGAATTGAACCACATGGACGAACACTCGATCCGTCAGGGATTCGACTTGGCGGTCGAGCGGGCCGGACGAATCGACGTCCTCGTCAATAACGGCCACGAACCGACGGCCGGCGACTGGGCCGACGTGACAGGCGAGCAGTTCACGCGGCAACTGGCGAATGCGACCGGCTATTTCCTGTTGTCGCGGATGCTTCGCGATCACGCCGTCGCACGTGGCGGCCGAGCGAGCATCGTGCTGGTCGGCTCGATGTACGGCCTGGTAGGGTCGTATCCCGACGCTTACGAGGGGGTGTGCCCCGCCAGCCCGGTCGCTTATCACACCCTGAAGGGCGGCCTGATCCAGATGACGCGGCATCTCGCCGTCTATTGGGCGAAAGACGGCGTTCGCGTGAACTGTCTCAGTCCCGGTCCGTTTCCCACCGATCAGGCTCCGCCCGAAATGGTCGCACGACTGAGAGAGAAGAGTCCGCTCGGACGGATGGGGCGGCCGGAGGAACTGAAAGGCGCCGTGGTCTTTCTCGCCGGCGATGCGTCGAGTTACATGACGGGGCAGAACCTGGTGATCGACGGAGGATGGACGGCGTGGTGAAACGGCAAGAGGCGACGAACATCGAAGCGACTCCGGCACTCGTCATCGATCTGCCGACCGTCGAGAAGAACGCGGAACGGCTGGCGGCGTATGCGCGCGAGCATCGTCTGGGCGTACGACCGCACACGAAGACTCACAAGTCATTTCGGATGGCCGCCCTGCAGGTCGCCGTCGGGGCCATCGGCCTGACGGCAGCGAAAGTCGGCGAAGCCGAAGTCATGGCCGAAGTCGCCAGCGACGTCCTTGTCGCCTATCCGGCCGTCGATCGGCACCGGTGCCGCCGAATCGCGGAACTGGCGCGGCTCGGTACGACGGTCCGGGTGGCGCTCGATTCGACCGAAGGGATCGACGCCGTTCATGCCGCGGCTCGCGAAGCGGGAACGACGGTGGGAATCCTGATCGATCTCGACGTCGGTTTTCATCGCACCGGCGTTCAATCCCCTGCGGCGTCACTGGAACTCGCCCAGCATGTCGCGCGGAATCGCGACGGCGTCCGGTTGGACGGACTCTTCTTCTATCCGGGTCATGTCTGGTCGCCGGCCGGAGAACAATCGGTCGAGCTGGAGCGAATCGACGCCGTCCTCGCGGAAACGGTCGAGCTTTGGCGAGCATCGGGATTTGAAGCGGCGATCGTGTCCGGCGGATCGACGCCGACTGCGTTCCAGTCGCATTTCATTCGAACGCAGACGGAGATCCGACCCGGGACGTACATCTACAACGATATGAACACCGCTCGCGCGGAGTTCTGCTCGCTCGACGATTGTGCCGCGACGCTGGTCTGCACGGTGGTCAGCACGGCCGTGCCCGGCAAAGCGGTGATCGATGCGGGCACGAAAACGCTCACGAGCGATCGAAACGCCCTGTTTCCGGATTCCGGCCACGGGCACGTCGTCGAGCACCCCGAGGCGAAGATCGTGCGGCTTAGCGAAGAGCACGGCGAGCTGGACGTGACCGCTTGTGAGAAACCGCCGCGCGTCGGCGACCGCGTCACGGTGATTCCGAATCACATCTGCCCCTGCGTCAACCTGCAGGATCGTGCCTGGCTGCGGCATGCCGACGGCACGTTGGAATCGACGTCGATCGACGCCCGCGGGAGGCTCTCGTGAGCGACGCCAAACTTGCAGGCGTGCTGCCGGTGTTTCAGACGCCGTATCTCGACGACGAATCGATCGACGAGGCGACTCTCGAAGCCGAGATCGACTGGCTGTTTGACAGCGGTGCCGACGGCATCGTGATGGCGATGGTCTCGGAAATCCTGCGGCTCGACGGCGACGAACGGCGACGACTCGCCGAGTTGGCTTGCCGTTTCAGCCGCGGGCGGGGTGCCGTCGTCATCAGCGTCGGTGCCGAGAGCGCGAAGACGGCGGAAGGCCATGCCCGTCATGCGGAAGCGGTCGGAGCAACCGCGGTGATGGCGATTCCGCCCGTCTCGGCTTCGGCGACGGAAGAAGAGTTGATGCGGTATTACCAGCGAATCGTGCAGGCGACGTCGCTGCCAGTCGTCGTGCAGGACGCCAGCGGGTACGTCGGTCGCCCGATGTCGATCGCCATGCAGGCGCGGCTGGTGCGGGAGTTCGGCGAAGATCGGGTTCTGTCCAAACCGGAAGCGACGCCGATCGGGCCAAGGTTGTCGGCTCTGCGCGACGCAACCGAGGGGCGAGCGAAGGTCTTCGAGGGAACAGGCGGAATCGCGCTGGTCGACAGCTACCGTCGCGGCATCGTGGGCACGATGCCGGGTGCCGATTTGATCAAGGCCATCGTTGCGCTCTGGCGGGCATTGGAAGCCGGGGACGAGCGCCGCATCTACGAACTCTCGCTGCCCGTCTCATCACTGGTCGCAGTGCAAAGCAGTCTCGACGCCTTTCTCGCCGTCGAGAAGCATTTGCTCGTCCGGCAGGGCGTGTTCCGGAATACGCTGGTTCGCGGTCCGGTGGGATACGTGCTCGATGCCGAAACGGCCGCCGAGGTCGACCGGCTGTTCGACCTCGTGAGTAGGGCGGTAAGTTCTGAATGACCGGTTCCATCATCGGTTCCCCTCTCCTCTGGGGAGAGGGGTCAGGGGTGAGGGGATGTCCTGTGCGTTCACCTGCGGTTTGCAGCCGTCCGAATCCGCAATACGACCATGAGTTTTTGCGACGCGAGCCAAGCGGCTCCCCTCACCCCCAGCCCCTCTCCCCAGAGGAGAGGGGAGTTTTGTCAGGACGCTCTTAATTCACTCTTGTGCTTTTTGCGCCTCTTTGCGGCCAATCTTCTGCCACAAATTTCCAACTCAGGGGGTGGAAGCGAAATCATGATCATCGACGTTCACAGCCATGTCTGGGAATACCCCGCGCACTTCGGCGACGATTTTCTGAATCAGGCGAAGCGGGCACGGGCGGGCATCGAAGTCGATCTGACGGTGCGTTACGAAGATTACCGGGCGACCTGCCTGCCGGAGACGAAGACCATCGTCTTCGGCGGCAAGGCGAAGCTCAGCGGACAATGGGTCGATGACCGCTACGTCGCCGACTACGTCGCCCGGCACCCAGACACGCTGCTCGGATTCCTGTGCGTCGACCCGACGCAGGACGGCTGGGAACGGGAGATGCGCGAGGGCCACGAGGAACTCGGGCTGAAAGGCATCAAGCTGCTGCCGATGTACGCCGGCTTCCGTCCCGATGACCGCAGCCTCGACCCGCTTTGGGAATACGCGACGCAGCACCGTCTGCCGGTGCTGCTGCATACGGGAACGACCTTCATCGCCCAGGCGCCGCTCGACTGCACTCTGCCGCGACGGCTCGACCCGGTCGCGACGCGGTTCCCCGAAGTGAAGATCATCCTGGCGCATCTCGGCCATCCGTATGAAGGCGAATGCGTCGTCGTCATCCGCAAGCATCCGAACGTCTACGCCGACGTTTCCGCCCTGCACTACAGACCTTTCCAACTTTATCACTCGTTGATGCTCGCGCAGGAATACGGCGTGTGGCACAAGCTGCTGTTCGGCACCGACTACCCGTTCACGACGGTGAACGAGTCGATCGCCGGACTGAAATCGCTGAATGCGATGCTCGAAGGCACGGCATTACCGCGGCTGGATGAGTCGCAAATCGAACGCATGATCAGCCGCGACAGTTTGTCGCTGCTGGGCCTGGCTTGATTGCCGTCGCCGCGTTGGAAGTGGGGAGGGGTGACACGCGCCTGACGGTCCAAAGGTAAGTTTTCACCGCTGCGGACGCAGAAGTCGCGGAGAAATTTCTGCTCTGCGCTCTCTGCGTCCTCAGCGGTGAAATGGTTTTCCCACAGCGAGCGTAGGGCCGGCTGTGCCGGCCGGAATGTGTGCTTGATCGCCTCGAAAGATTCGTCCCTGATTTTTGTCCGGCACGGTCGGACCTGCGGGCGGAACACCCTGATATTCAACCACTTGCATTTACAAACAATTTCCAGAAATGGTTCCGAAGCGTCGTTTCTCCGACCATGAAATAAGGACTTACGTCGCAAAACGTCGGCGATGTTCTGTAAGGGTAGAGAGCACGTGCAGCTCATCGGTGGTTTCGGCGTGCGGGATGTCTAGACCCTTCGGCACGATCCGACACCGCCAAAATACGGCCGCTTTCGGCCATGACCCGCAGGACGGCGCGACAGCGAGGAACCTCGTTCGCCACAAACGACGTCTCGCGACAGCACCAGAGGCCTGCAAACCAGGGCGCCTTGGATTTTTTTGGAGGAGGTCAGGAGTCAGGAAGGAGGAGGTCAGGCTGTGCCTGACGGAAACTGAACGACGAAATCACCCGGGAGGTTGATCCGAAACAAGTTGGCAAAACGAAACGGAGCGCGGACGGTTCGTCAGGCGAAGCCTGACCTACTGGTGCGTCGACCGGAAAATGTCAGGGGAGCGCGGACAGGCCGTGTTCCCTCGCTGGCGCGTCGGGCTTGCGAAGGACGCTCATCCGC
>JBAQZJ010000436.1:0-2129 GCA_049790855.1 Planctomycetaceae bacterium
CTGGCGATCGTCATCCAGGAGATCATCAAGCATTTCTTCGGCGCCAACCCGATCCCGCAGCCGGCGCCCGACGCCTTCGCAGGCACGGTCTATGTCGGCCAGTTGCTCGGCATGGGCCAGACGCTCGCCTATCCCTGGTGGCGCATCGTCTACCTGCTGTTCTCGCTCGGCGTCATCGGTGCGGTGTTCGCATTCCTGCAGTTCACCACCTACGGCATGGTGGTCCGCGCCGGCATGCACGACCGCCAAACGGTCGGCTTCCTCGGCATCGACATCGAGCGGCGCTTCACGGTGGTGTTCGGACTGGCGGCCGTGGTCGCCGGTGTCGCCGGCGTGATGTACACGCCGATCCTGCCGCCCGACTACCACATGGGCATGGAGTTCCTGGTGCTTTCCTTCGTGGTCGTGGTGGTGGGCGGCATGGGCTCGCTCGGCGGTGCGGTGGCCGCGGGCTTCCTGCTCGGCATCCTGCAGTCCTTCGCCTCGATGAACGAGGTCAAATCGCTGGTCCCGGGCATAGACCACGTCATCATCTACCTGGTCGCCGTGGTCATCCTTTTGATCAGGCCGCGCGGGCTGTTCGGCAAGAAAGGCGTCATGGAGGCATGAGGTCCGTGTTCAGCAATACCACGCGCAACGACTGGCTGCTCCTGATCGGCTTCGCCGCCGTCACGCTCAGCCTGCCGGTCCTGCTCGACCCGATCGGCGCCGCCTATCCCGCCATCCTGCAGAAGTTCTGCATCTACGGGATATTCGCAATAGGCTTCAACATACTGTTCGGACTGACCGGCTATCTTTCCTTCGGCCATGCCGCCTTTCTCGGCGTCGGCTCCTATGCGGCGGTCTGGTCGTTCAAGCTCTTCACCATGAACGCGATTCCGGCGCTCTTGATGGCGCTGTTCTTCTCGGCGCTTTTCGCGCTGGCGATCGGCCATGTGAGCCTGCGGCGCACCGGCATCTATTTCTCCATCCTGACGCTGGCCTTCGCGCAGATGAGCTACAACCTCGTCTATTCGGTGCTGACGCCGCTGACCAACGGCGAGACGGGACTGCAGCTGTCGCTACACGATCCGCGGGTCGTCGACGCGATGTTCACCACGCCGGGCTCGGGGCTGCCGCGGGTCGACCTGTTCACAGTCTACATCAGCGGCGGCGGCTATGCGGGCTTCTATCTCTGCGCGGCGCTGCTCATCGTCTGCTTCTACATTGCGATGCGCATCTTCCGGTCGCCGTTCGGCATGATGCTGCGGGCGATCAAATCCAACCAGAGCAGGATGCGCTATACGGGGTTCGACACGCGGCCCTACCTTTTGTCGGCCTTTGTCATCTCGGGCATGTATGCGGGGCTGGCCGGCGGGCTGATGGCTGCGACCGACCCGCTGGTCGGCGCCGAGCGGATGCAATGGACGGCGTCCGGCGAAGTCATTTTGATGACCATTCTCGGCGGTGTCGGCACGCTGGTCGGCCCCGTTCTCGGCGCCGCGGTCATAAAATATCTCGAGAACCTCTTCTCGGCCTTCAGCGCCTCGACGCTGCACGGCGTCTTCGGCTTCCTGCCGGATGTCATCGAGCAGCCGGTGGTCTCGTTCCTGGCGCTGTTCGTCGGCGATGGCTGGAACCTGACGCTTGGCACCGTTTTCATGCTCTTGGTGATCTTCCTGCCCGGCGGCATCATGGAGGGACTGCGGCGTCTCTGGGGTCTGTTCGGGGCGCGGCCGGCGGAACACGAAAAACATGCCGCGGTGCGGCCGCAGCCCGCGGAGTAACCCGAGATGACGCCGAAGAATGCCGTCCTGCACGTCACCGATGTCCACAAGAACTTCGGCGGCCTCCACGCGCTGTCCGACATCGACCTGCAGGTCATGGAGGGCACCACGCACGCAATCATCGGGCCGAACGGCGCCGGCAAGTCGACCCTCCTCAACGTCTGCATCGGCCGCATTCCGCCCGATACCGGCGCCGTCGTCTTCGACGGGCAGGTGATCACCGGAAAGGAGCCGCACGAGATCAACCAGATGGGCATCGTGCGGGTGTTCAAGACGCCGGAGATCTTTCCCGACATGACGGTGCTGCAGAACGTCATGGTGCCTGCCTTCGCCAAGCGCGATGGGGCCTTCAGGCTGAACGCC
>JBAQZJ010000437.1:0-6334 GCA_049790855.1 Planctomycetaceae bacterium
AAACGCGCTCCCTGACGGTCGCGGCTAAACGATTCATTCGCGCAGCGCCGCGCGCAAATCGGCGAGTTCCTGCGCGATGGCGGCGGGGTCGGAAACCGTCTGGGCGACCTCGTCGTGCAACAGTTCCTTGTACCGCTTCCGCAAGCGATGAACCGCGACCTTCACTGCCCCTTCTGTCATGCCGAGCGTCGTGGCGACCGTCGCGTAGGGGGCGGCCTCGGTCGCGGCGGTCATCAGCGGCTTGAGCGCCGCGAACTTCGCCGTTCGGGCCGGGTCGTCGGCGTGCTCCTCTTCCAGCCGGACGAGCACGCGGTCGAGCACCGTCATCGCCCAACGCCGTTCGAAGAGGCGGTCGGGCGTCTGTTCTTCGACGGGTTCGAGCTGGTACCGCGACTCGCCGGCCTCGAAATCGAGCGACAACGGTGTGCGACCTCCGCCGCGTTTCGCCGCGCGCCGCTTGTCGCGTTCCTTGCCGAGAAACCGCGACAGCGCCGTCAGCAGGAACGTGCGGAACCGCCCGCGGTCGCGATCGGCGCTGCGAACCCAGCCGCGTTCGAGCAACCGGGCGAAGAACGCCTGGGTGACGTCTTCGGCCTCTTCTCGCGAGCAGCCTCGCCGGCGAAGAAACGCATACAGCGGATACCAGTAGGTCTCGCAAAGCGACGCGAGCGCCAATCGAGCCGCCGAATCCTCACGCCCCGCCGCACAGACGACACTCCACCGCGTCGTCGCGAAGCGACCGGAAGGAGCGAGGTCGGCGGTTTGAGAACCGGTCATGGTTCGTCATTCTAGCATGTGCGACCGAGAGCTTGTCAGCCTGCGGGTGCTGCTGAACAATCAGAGGCTCTCAGAGCCGCGACCGTCAGGGAGCGCTTTCTGACGCCGGAGCGCCGAGAAGCGCTCCCTGACGGTCGAGGCTCCGTTGTCGTTTCGTCACGCGCGCGGCGACGCTTGAACCGCATCGCGTCGTGCCGGTAAATGGTTGAACATCCCGGAGAAAACCATGCCCACGACCGCCTACGTCGAACGACTCGTCGATCTGCTCGATCCCGCTGCGAACCTGATTTTCAACATGAGCGTCGAGGAGGCGTCCGAACGGGTCGGTTCGGGCGAACCGACCGCAGTTCGCGAAATCGCCGGGCACTTCGCGATCGTCCACAAACAGGGAACGGTCGTCCGCATGGCCCGCTCGATCGGCCGGCCGATGCGCTACTTCCTCGCCAAGCGTGCCGAAGGCCCCTGCCTCGTCGTCGCCGAGCGGATCGACGAAATCCACGAGTTCCTCCGCGGCGAAGGACTCGACGGCCAGTTCCGGCCGGCGTACACGCGGATGGTGCCGGCTCATCACGTCGTCGAGTTGCAGCTCCTCGGCTGCCCCGACCCGAACCCGACCAACACCCGCTTCTTCGAGCCGGAACGGAATCGCCTGTCGACCGATCTCGACGAAATCGGCACCGCGTACATCGGCGCTCTCGCCGCCGAGATCGATCGCTGGCTCGATGCGATCGACCCGGCCGAGCCGCTGGGCGTCGAGTTCTCGGGCGGCATCGACAGCGGGTCGGTGTTCCTGGCGCTCTACAGCCGGCTGCTCGCGCGCGGCGAATCGCCGGCCCGGCTCAAGGCCTTCACGCTGTCGATCGACGGCGCCGGCGACGACGCGGCCCAGTCGCGCGAGTTTCTCGCCCGGCTGGGGCTGGGCCTGTTCCTCGAGACGATCGACGTCGACCGCACGTCGCTCGACTTCCGCGAGGCCGTCCGCGTCACCGAAGATTACAAACCGCTCGACGTGCAGGCGGCAACCGCGGGGCTGGCTCTCTGCCGGGGCATCCGCGACCGCTATCCACTCTGGAAGTACCTGATCGACGGCGACGGCGGCGACGAGAACCTCAAAGATTACCCGATCGAAGACAACCCCGAGCTGACGATTCGCAGCGTCCTGAACAACCGGATGCTCTACCACGAAGGCTGGGGCGTCGACGCCGTCAAGCACTCGCTGACCTACACCGGCGGCCAGAGCCGCGGCTCCGTCCGCAGCTACGCACCGGCCCGCAAGCACGGCTTCACGACGTTCAGCCCGTACGCCCTGCCGAACGTGATCGAGGTCGCCGAGGGCATCCCCTTCATCGAACTCACCGACTGGAACCACGACCGGCTCTACGCTCTCAAGGGCGAGATCGTCCGCCGCGGCGTGAAAGCCGTGACGGGCCTCGACATGCCCGTCTTCGAGAAACGCCGCTTCCAGAACGGCGCGGCCGACGAGGGAGCGTTCGCAGCGATCTTTCCCAGCGACGATAGCGAGTACCGCCGGGCATTCGCGGCGATCTATGAATGACTTTGGATCTTTGATGCCTCACGCAAAGACGCCAAGAATTGATTGTGATAAGGAAGACTCACGCGGAGGCGCGGAGACGCAGAGAAAGGCCGTTATCCTCTGCGACTCCGCGACTCTGCGTGAGATTTTTTTCTTTGCGTCTTGGCGTCTTTGCGTGAGGCCCCTACTTCCCTTTGACCGATGTCGTTCCCTCGACTCACCGACGCCGCGATCCTTGCCGCACGGCCGCCGAAGAACGCGGTCGATCCGCGGCGGCCCTATGCGTTTCACATCGAGCCGGAGCGGACGGCCCGCGGCCTCGTCGAAGACGTCGCGACGATCTTTCTGACAAACCGCGAGTGCCCGTTCCGCTGCCTGATGTGCGACCTGTGGGAAAACACGACCGACGTGACCGTTCCCGGCGGCGCGATTCCCGCCCAGATCGACTTCGCGTTGTCACAACTCCCCCTCGCACGACACGTCAAGCTCTACAACAGCGGCAACTTCTTCGACCAGAATGCGATTCCGCGGTCCGACTTGCCGGCGATCGCCGAACGGGTCCGTGAGTTCGACACGGTGATCGTCGAAAATCACCCTCGCCTGTGCGGCGAGGCGTGCGGTCGGTTTCGGAACGAACTCGGCACCGAACTGGAAATCGCGCTCGGTCTGGAGACGATTCACCCCGACGTTCTGCCGGCCCTGAATAAGCGAATGACGCTCGACGACTTCGAGCGGGCCGTCGGGCTGCTCGTCGGCGACGACATCGCCGTCCGCGCGTTCGTGCTGCTCGGCCTGCCCTGGCTCGATGAAGCCGAAGCGGCCGACTGGGCGATCCGCAGCGTCGAGTTCGCCTTCTCGATCGGCGTCGGCTGTTGCAGCGTCATTCCGACCCGCGCCAAGCACGGCGTGCTGTCGCAGTTGGAGCGGGACGGTGCGTTCCGATCGCCATCCCTCGTCACGCTGGAACGGGTCGCCGAGGAAACGGTCCGTCCCGGACGCGGCCGGGCGTTCGTCGACCTGTGGGACGCCGGCCGGCTCACCGCCTGTTCCGTGTGTGCTCCGCAGCGAATCGAGAGGATGCGGACGATGAACTTCACGCAGCGCATTCCGCCGGCCGTGAAATGCGATCGTTGCGGGTAGCGATGGAAGAGAAAACCACGGAACACACGGAAGACACGGAAAGGGAGGAACCACGAAACTCACGAACGTAGAAAATCTCTCGCCAAGACGCCAAGAAAGAGGGCAGAAAGAAACCGCGGATATCGCGGATGTCACGAATATCAGGCTGCATCCGCGGTATCCGTGTTATCCGCGGTTCTTCTTCGTCCTTTGCGCCTTGGCGTCTTTGCGTGAGGCCTTTCTTCTTTCGTGTCATTCGTATGTTTCGTGGTTCCGTAAAGACTTCCTATGACGGCCTCTCTTCACGTCGACGTCGCGATTCTCGGGTCCGGCTTCGGCGGGAGTCTGGCGGCGCTCTTGCTGCATCGGATCGGCCTCAAACCCGTACTGATCGATCGCGGGCGTCATCCGCGGTTCGCGATCGGCGAATCGTCGACGCCCGTCGCCGACCTCGTCCTCGCCGATCTCACAACCCGATACGACCTGCCGCGGCTGCGACCGCTGGCGAAGTACGGCCCGTGGAAGGCGGCGTATCCCGATCTGCGCTGCGGCCTGAAACGCGGCTTCAGCTACTTTCGGCATGAACCGAACGAATCGTTCGTCCCGCAGACCGATCACGGCAACGAACTGCTCGTCGCCGCGAGTTCGACTGACGAAAGCTCCGACACGCACTGGCACCGCGCCGACGTCGACACGTTCTTCGCCGCGGAAGTCCGCCGGGAAGGGATTCCGTTCTTCGAAGGTGCGGCCGTCACGCTCTCGCCGCACGGCAGCGGCTGGCGGCTGGAAGGAACGGGCGACGACCGGCCGCTCGCCGTCAAGGTGGAGTTCGTGATCGATGCGACGGGGGAAGCCGGGGCCGTGTTGCGATCGCTCGGGCTGTCGCGCGATTCAGGAACCTGTCTGACACGATCTCGGGCGGTCTTCGCTCACTTCGAGAACGTCCGTCCCTGGCACTCGATGCTGCCCGCGGCGACGCAGGCCGATTACCCGTTCCCCTGCGACGCCGCGGCGCTGCATCAATTGCTCGACGAGGGCTGGATGTGGCAGTTGCGGTTCGATGCGGGAATCGTCAGCGCCGGTTTCGCGATCGACGAATCGGAACGTTCGCTCGACGACTCGATTCCCGTCGAACAGGAATGGAACGAACTGCTCGCACGCTATCCCTCGATCGCCGATCAGTTTGCCGACGCCAGCCTCGTCGCACCGGCCGGCGGACTGCGACGGGCGGGCCGGATGCAGCGGCTCGCACCGCACATGGCCGGCCCGAACTGGGTGCTGTTGCCGAACGCCGCCGGCTTCATCGACCCGCTGCACAGCACCGGCATCGCACAGACGCTGTGCGGCGTCGAACGCCTCGTCGCGATTCTCAAGAATCACTGGCAGCGGGCGACGTTGCCGTCACGGTTGACCGAATACGAGCACACGCTTCGATCTGAGTTTGCACTCGTCGATCGACTCGTCGCCGGCGGCTACGCGACCCGCCGCATCTTCCCGCTGTTCGCGGCGTTCTCGATGCTCTACTTCGCCGCCGCGACGACATACGAACGCCGTCGGCAGCGCGGCGAGCTGTCACCCGGCGCCGCGTTCCTATGTGCCGATGACGAAGCGCTGCAACGAATCGTCGGCGACGCCTTCCACCGCGTCCGCGAATTGACGGCGACGGGTCAGCCCACTGAAGACGCGATCGCCCGCTTCGAACGCGAGACCGTCACAGCGCTCCGCCCGTTCAACCACGCCGGCCTGTTCGACCCGGCGGCGAAGAACATGTACCGACACACGGCGCTGCCGGAGGGGTGACGATCGCAACAGGGTGGCTGGGGACGACGCGCTTTCAACGTGAATTTCAGTATCGGCATGATCGCGTCGCCCCCAGTCGAAGGTGAATCGACTGGGGGCGGGCCGCTGACGCTTCACTCGAAATCACGCCGGCAGCGGCCCGACCCCAGCCACCCGGCGGCGCGCTCCCGATGGTCGCGGCTAAACGGAGTCGCGCGGGCCGCTTGAACGTCGTGTGCAGCCCCTTTACAACACGCCCATGCCTTGACTGCGATTCTCCGTCCTTCCGTTCATCCGTTCTCGATCCTTCCCCGCCATGTCCACCGACGTCACCGCCAGCCTCTACGACTATCCGAAGTACTACGAGCTGATCTTCGGCAGCGACTGGAAGGCCGAGTTCCATTTCCTGCGGGCCTGCTTCGAGAAACACGCGAAGCGCACCGTGAAGCGAGTCTTCGAGCCGGCCTGCGGCACCGGGCGGCTGCTGGTGAAACTCGCCGAAGCCGGATACGAGGTCGGCGGGAACGACCTCAACGAGAAGGCCGTCGCCTACTGCAACGACCGCTTCGAGAAGCACGGTCTGCCGCGGACGGCGTTCGTCGGCGATATGGCCGATTTCACGCTGAAGAAGAAGGTCGACGCGGCCTTCAACACGATCAACAGCTTTCGTCATCTGCCGACCGAGACGACGGCGGCGGCGCATCTGAACTGCGTCGCGAACGTTCTTAATCAAGGCGGATTGTATCTGCTCGGGCTGCATCTCATGCCGACCGGCCACAACTGGCGCGGTGACGAAGAGCGCTGGCACGCCCGGCGGGGAAATCTGAACGTCCTCAGCCGGCTGTGGACGGTCGCGTTCGATCCCAAGCGGCGGATGGAGACGCTCAACCTGACGTTCGACATCCAGACGCCTACGAAGCAGTTCACGCTGCACGACGTGATGCATTACCGCAGCTATTCGAGGATGCAGTTCGAGTCGCTGCTGAAGAAAGTGCCTGCGCTCGAGGTCTGCGAGACCTACGACTTCTGCTACGAGATCGACCACCCGATCGAAGTCGACGAGATGACCGAAGACGTCGTGTTCGTGCTGCGGAAGAAGTGACCACGACGGAAGAAGCCCGGCTT
>JBAQZJ010000438.1:0-2770 GCA_049790855.1 Planctomycetaceae bacterium
GTCCTGACAAACCCCCCTCTCCCTGGGGAGAGGGGCAGGGGTGAGGGGAGCCGCTTGGCTTGCGCCGCGAAAGCTCAATGACGTTATTACAGCTTCGGACGGTTACAAATCGCGAATGAATCCGCAGGGCGTCCCTTCGCCCCCGACCCCTCTCCCCAGAGGAGAGGGGGACCGATGACGCAGTTGGTTTCGACACGCATCAAGAGTTTGTGCCGACGTTCCTGGATTCAAACGAACGACGTTACGGCTACACATTTCAAGTCACTCGTTGCGACACTGTGTGGCGCCGGCGAGAACCATTCTGCGAGAACCCACCGCGATGTCCGTTGCTCCAGAAGCCGTCGATGCCGTCGTCGCAGCACCCGCCGCCGACGCGCGCGATTCCCTGCCGCCGCTTGCGAAGGATGCGTCGTTTCTCGGCATGACGGCGACACAGTTCCTGGGGGCGTTCAACGACAATCTGTTCAAGCAGATGGTGCTGTTGTTCCTGGTCGCGGGAGGGTCGCGGTTCGATCCGAAGCTGGCGCAGGCGGCCGGATTTTTCCTGTTCGCGATACCGTTCGTGCTTTTTTCGGGCTTTGCCGGCTGGCTGGCCGATCGCTACTCGAAGCGGTCGATCATCGTGCTTTGCAAGGTCGCCGAGATCGCCATCATGGCGGCCGGCATGGTCGCCTTCTACGGCGACACGGCGGCCGGTCTGCTGATCGTGCTGTTCTTCATGGGGGCGCAAAGTGCCTACTTCGGTCCTTCAAAGTACGGCATCCTGCCCGAACTGGTTCGAGATCGCGACTTGCCGCCGGCCAACGGCGTCATTCAGATGACGACGTTCGCCGCCATCATTCTCGGCACGGCGGTCGCAGGCGAGACGCTGACGATCGCCCGCGAGACGGGGACTCCGGTCTGGCAGGTCAACGGGCTGTGCGTGCTGATCGCCGTCGTGGGAACCCTGACGGCGTTTCCAATCCGCCACACGCCGATCGCGCATGCCGGTCTGCCGTTCGAACCGGCGGCGCTCGTCATGACGAAGCAGACTCGGCAGGTGTTGCTCGGCGATCGGCCGCTGCTGAGCGCGCTTCTGGTCAACACGGTGTTCTGGTTTCTCGGCGCTCTCGTGCTGATGACGGTCAACGACTTCGGCGTGCTGCAAATGGAATACACCGAAGCCCAGACCGCGCGATTGCTGGTGTGCATCAACGCCGGAATCGCAGCGGGCTGCATCTTCGCCGGGAGACTGAGCCGCGGCCGGGTTCGGTTCGGGCTGGTGACGGCCGGGGCGATCGGGATCGCCGCCTTCCAGGTCGCGACGGCGATCGTCCCGTTCCTCGGACTTTCCGCGACGATGACCGAATGGCTGCTGCGGATCACATTGCTCTGTACCGGCATCGCGACCGGGCTGTTCGCGGTGCCGCTTGCGGTGTTCATCCAGGCGCGTCCTCCGGCCGATCAGAAGGGGCGGATGATCGCCGCGATGAACCTGTTCAACTGGGTCGGCATCGTATTCGCGCCGTTTGTCTATCTCGCCGCCGCCTGGACACTCGGGGCGCTCTCGCTGCCCGTCAGCCTGACGTTCGTACTCGGTGCCGTGCTGATTCTGCCGGTCGCCTTCCTGTACCGCCCGAAGGATGAGGCCCTCGGCGAACGCGGCGCGGTATGATGGCTCTGGGAGCGCGCTCCCAGACGGTCGCGGCTAAGCAACACACCTGTTTAGCCGCGACCAGCGGGAGCACGCTGCACGACAGCCAGGACCACCACGATGCTCACCCGCCCGTTCGGTCGCGATTCCTTACAGGTCTCCGAGGTCGGTCTCGGTTGCTGGCAACTGGGGGCCGAGTGGGGCGAAGTCGACGACGCGACGGCCGCCGCCGTCCTCGACACGGCGCTCGAACAAGGCATCACCTTTTTCGACACAGCCGACGTTTACGGCCGCGGCCGCAGCGAACGGAGGATCGCCGACTTTCTGAAGCGACACGGCGGCCCCGACGTCGTCGTCGCCACCAAGCTCGGTCGATTTCCCGAGCCGAGCTGGCCGGAGAACCTGTCGCTGGCAGCGTTTCGCAAGCACACGGAGGCCTCGTTGCAACGTCTCGGCGTCGATTGCCTCGACCTGACGCAAGTGCACTGCCTGCCGTATCACCTGCTGCAGGAAGGCGAAATCTTCGACTGGCTGCGGACGCTCAAACAGGAAGGCAAAATCCGCCGGTTCGGCTTCAGCGTCGAAACGATGGACGAGGCGATCTTGTGTCTCGAGCAGGCGCCGGACGATCTGGCGAGCCTGCAGATCATCTTCAACGTCTTCCGGCAGCGGCCGATCGACGTGTTGTTTCCGAAGGCGAAGGAGCTGGGCGTCGCGATCATCGTCCGCCTGCCGCTCGCCAGCGGACTGCTGTCCGGCAAGTTCACGCCCGAGACGACGTTTCTCGACGAGGACCACCGCAACTACAACCGCGACGGCGAGGCGTTCAACGTCGGCGAAACGTTCGCGGGGCTGGAGTTCCACCAGGGATTGAAACTCGTCGAGCGCCTCCGGCCGCTGGTGCCGAACGAATGGACGATGGCGCAGTTCGCGCTGCGGTTCTGCCTCGATTTCGACGCCGTGACGACGGTCATTCCCGGTGCGACGCGGCCCGAGCAGGTCGAGTCGAACGCCTCGGTCAGCGACCTGAGCGAACTCGGCATGTCGATCCACGCCGAACTCGAAAAACTCTACGAGCACGAAGTCGCCGAGCACATTCGGGGAGCGTCGTGAGTGTCTCCTTTCGCTCTGCGAAAG
>JBAQZJ010000439.1:0-18613 GCA_049790855.1 Planctomycetaceae bacterium
AGGCCCATTGGCAGGATCGTCGAATCTCGTCCACGGTCCGCGGCCGCTTCGCCTGGATCAGGCTTTTGACTTTGCTCCACAGTTCCTCGATCGGATTGAGGTCCGGGCTGTACGGCGGCAGGAAGCGTCGGGTGCCATGCTCTCACGCCGCCGGGTCACGCTGGAATAGCAAGAGACACGTCACCGGCGGCGGGTGAGCATGTTTCGGGCGATCCCCCCCCCCCCCCCCGCGACCGGCACGCTCACCCGCCGCCGAGGATGTTTTCACGAACCTGGGGGCGCCCATGACGGCGGCGTGAGAGCGTGGCACCTCGGTGTCGTCACTTGTTCTTCAGGTTCAGCCTATTTGGCTTCGCGGAGTTCCCCTTCCGGCCGTCGCTGATTGCCCATTCGGGACGGCGTCGTCTGGCGGCGCAGTCCCGCAGGTACATGTTGATCAGCGTCTGATACGGCACGCCGAGTTCGCCGGCGAGGCTCTGGAAATACTCGATCGTCCCGGTATCAAGTCGGATCGTGAGTTGTTTCTTCAACCGCTTGGCGTACGGATTTCTGGTCGCTTTCGAGAAGTCGTAATTCGCTTTCATCGCCGTCTCCGCTGTTCGTACTGCGCTCGCTCCGCCCGGTTCGCCTTGCGGGCCGAGATGATCCGGATGACTTCGTCGCTCTCGCGGTAACAGTGGCATACGACGATTTGACGGAGCGCGCTGCTCAGCCCGAGCAGGACGAACCGGTCCTCCGCGTCGGAATGATCTTCGTCGGCAATGAGCAGCGCGTCGTCATCGAAGAAGACAGTCGTCGCTTCATCGAACGAAACGCCGTGCTTCCGACGGTTCGTCGCAGCCTTCCGATCGTCCCACTCGAAGCGCATACCATCCAAACATACCTACATTGTAGTGACACCTCAAGATCAGGACCATCCGTTCCCCCTGCCGCCGGCGTGAGAAACTGGCACCCCGGTGTCGTCGGCACGACCATCCCCGCCACCCCGGCCGTGGAAACCTGTACCTGACGATCGCGCGGTCGATACAATGGTGACGTCGTCGCTCGCCAACGTGAGGGGATTCGATGCCGGCCAGTCGTGAAGAGGTTCTGAACGCCGCCCTTGTCCTGCCCGAATCCGATCGGCTGGCGATTGCCGTCCGACTGATGGAGTCGTTGCCGGACAACCAGCCTGGTCTGCCTGACGATGACGATTTGTACGCCGAGCTTGAGCGCCGTTCGGCAGACTTTGATGAAGGATCGATGGATTGGGTTGACCTGCGCAGCGAACTGCGGCAGTCGTACCCATGACGGTGCGATTTCACCGGCTGGCGCGCGAGGAGCTTCGGTCCGCACTGGACTGGTATGACGATGCGAATGCGGCGGCCCGGTTTCGGCGGGCCGTCGAAACCGCAGTGGACCGCATCGAGGCGGACCCTGAGTCCCATCCGGTCGAACGCGGCCGCTACCGTTGGGTGCGTGTCCGACGGTTTCCCTATCGCCTGGTCTTCGAGCGTCTCGACGGCGACACGATTCGGGTGATCGCCCTCGTTCACGCCCGCCGCCGACCGGGCTACTGGCGACACCGAAAGTGATTCGATCATGTCGCCACCCTACGGGACACCACGCTTTTTCAGCCATTCCTCGATCGCCCGCAGCGTCCTCGCGTGCTTCTCCGCCGCCGCTTCGTCGGTTTCCGCCTGCTCGACGGCGGCGATCGTCTCGTCGATCTGCTTCTGCAGCTTCGGGCCGGCTTCGTCGCGGGCTTTGCGGAGGGCGGGCAGAATCCCGTTCGCCTGCGTTCCGAAATGGGCGAGTGCGAGCACCGCGTTCGTGCGGACCCATTCGCTTTCATCTTCCAGATTCTTCGCAATCGCCGCGGCACTCTCTTCATCGTAAGCGCCGAGTTCGGCCAACGCGCCGTTCGACCAGCCGCGGACGTTCTGATTGTCGCTGCTCATCGCCTCGCGGCAGCGGGCTTTCAGTTCGGCCAGGCCGACGACCGGCACTTCGTTCGGAATGACGAGTTCATCAAGCTTGATCGCGTCGCCGACGTAGACGTGCATGACCGGGTGCTCTGGCCAGACGTTCTTGCCCTTGTCGAGCGTCGTCATGTGCTTCGCGATGCCGCCGACAAGGTGCAGCATCCAGTCGAACTCGACGGGGTCGCCTTTGAAGGTCTTCGTGGCGGCGGGCGCCGGTCGCAGCACGACCTCGCGTTTCGCGCCCTCTTGCGCAAACCGCTTCAGAAAGGCGTTCAGTGCCGCTGTGTCGCCGCGGTAGTAGAAATGCTCGTTGCCGTTGACCCAGGTGTGATAGAGCCGATGCCCGTCGTTGACGACCCGCTCGATGCCGGGCCAGTCGGCGTAGTTGGCGAGCGAGAGCGGCTCGCCGCCGTGCGTCTCCATGCCGGCGGCCGATGCTTTGGAACAGACGCCTACGGACAATATCGCGGCGGCGAGAATCGAAAGCGTTCTCACGGGTCGGCTCCTCGTTCCAATCTGCGGATCTCGCGTGCATCCGGCATTCGGGGCGAACGTTGATCGGACGCATCGAGGCGGGAAAGAGTTCCAGCAGAATGCGTTGGGTGACTGGCCGGGGCAATTCGCCCTCGTACGTGAACGGCGTGAGAGACGCCAAAAAACGTCATCTCGTTCGCCGCTTCGACGTTCGGCACGATATCCCCTCCTCCTTTTGTGTTCCTGACGCCTCTTTGCGGCCAATCTTCTTTTACAAATCTCCAACTCAGGACGCTCGTGGTCCACACGTCCTTTGTCGTGTCCAGTCGCCACGGAATCGAAGCCAGGGCCGGCGATTGATGAGTCGCAGTCCCCGAATCCCACATGGGCGGCACTACGGCACGTCGCCGGCGTTCCGCCGCGCCAGTTCGTAGAACTCGTCGCGGCGGGCCGTCCAGAGTCGTGCCAGTTCGTCGACCTTCTCGGGATGCTGCGACGCAAGATCGTGCGTCTCGGCCGGATCGGCGGCGAGGTCGTACAACTCCCACGGCGCGCTCTTACCCGCGGCGACGAGCTTCCAATCGTCGACCCGCACGGCCCGGTTGCCTTCGTGCTGCCACCAGAGGCAGTCGCGTTCGATCGTACCGTCCTGCGTCAGCGCGGGGACGAGGCTGCGGCCCGGCGGCGTCGGGACCGGGTCTCCATTCGACGTTTCAAGCCGATTGCCGCTCGCGACGTCGAGAATCGTCGGTACGAGGTCGATCACGTGGCCGGGCGTGTGACGCAACTCGCCGCGGGCGGCGATGCCGTTCGGCCAGTGCATGATGCAAGGCGTGCGGATGCCGCCTTCGTGAACCCACGTCTTGTGCCGGCGGAAGGGCGTATTGCAAACCGTCGACCAGCCCGGTCCGAGACAGAGGTGCGTCGTGGCCGACCCTGGCGTCGCCTGCGGGTCGTGGCCGTCGTCGCGGACCATGATCTCGGCACTCGCGCCGTTGTCCGAAAGGAACACGATCAGCGTGTCGTCGAAACGGTTCATTTCACGAAGCTGGTCGAGCACGCGGCCGATCTCGCGGTCCATGCGGTCGATCATCGCGGCGTGAATCGCCATCTTGTCCGATTGGAACGCCCGCTGAACGTCGTTCAGCTTGTCCCACGGCAGCGGCCGGTTCACCTCGCCGGGGCCGAGTTGTTCGAGGTCGTCGGGGAAGTCATACGGCGGACCGATCTCCCGTTCGACCGCCGAGAGTTCGCCGGCGACGAGGCCCAGTTCCTGAATCCGCTTCCAGCGGTCCGCGCGGGCGACGTTCCAGCCGTCGCGATAGCGATCGCGGTAGCGTGCGATGTCCTCCGGCAAAGCGTGCAGCGGAAAGTGCGGCGACGTGAACGCCAGATAATGGAAGAACGGCCGGTCGGGATGCTTCTCGGCGTGCTCCTTGAGGCATTTCACGGCGTGATCGGCGATGGCCCTGGTCGCGTAATAGCCGGAACCGGGTTCCACAGGCGGCAACTTGACGTCGTCCTCATAATGCACCTGCGGATTGAAGAAACGCCCCTGGTCCTGCAGCAGGTAAGAACGGTCGAAACCGTTCTCGATCGGCATGCCGTCGACATGCCATTTCCCAGAGTGATACGAGCGATAACCGAGCGGCCCGAGCCTCTCGGGCAACAGTCGCGCCCAGTCGGGTCGAACGCCCTTGCCGCCGCTCGGCACGTCGGGGACGGTATCCCGTCGCACCTGCTGCGCGTAATAGCCCGTCAACAGAGCGGCCCGCGTCGGCCAGCAGCGGGCCGTGTTGTAGAACTGCGTGAACCGCAACCCGCCGGTCGCCAGCCGGTCAAGATTCGGCGTCGCGATCTCGCTTCCGTAGCAACCGAGGTCGGAGTAACCGAGATCGTCGGCGAGAATGACGAGGACGTTCGGCTGCTGGCCGGCGTCGGCCGCAACCGCCGAAACGCCGACCGTCGCGATGAACGCGACGGCGATCGCGCGAAAAGTCTGCATGGCGAACCTTTTTATTTGCATGAACCTGCAACGCTTGCGATTTCGCGGCGCATCGGCCTGCCGCGACATTCGTCGTGCCGCTAACCGAAGAACACCCGTTCCGCCGTCTTGCGCAACATCCAGGCTTTGTCGTCGTCGGTCAGGAAATCGAGGCGGTCGCGGATGAGGGCGATCGAGTCGGCGTAGGTGTGGCCGTCTTCGACCTGGTAGGGGCAGTCGGTCGCCCACATCAGCCGATCGGCCCCGTAGACGTCGCGCAGCTTGCGGATCATCGGAGCCAGGTCGGTGTAAGGCGTCTGCTTCTTGCCGAGGGCATAGAAGGCCGACGTCTTGACGAACGTTTGCTCGAAGTCGGCGAGCCGGCAGAGATAGTCGAGATCCGCCTGCTGCACCGGTCCTTGCATGCCGATGCGGGCGAAGTGATCGACGACGACGGACGTCTTCGGAAACTTCGCGCACAGCTTGTACACCGCCGGCAGGGCGTCGGGATTCGCGAGCAGGCACATCGCCAAGCCTTCGTCGGCCCCGCAGGTCCACATCGCCTTCATGGCCGGCGAATCGAGCCACGACTCGGCGGCGGTCTTGTCGGCGTACAGCCGGAAGCCGCGGACGCCCTTCTTCTTCAGCCGTCGCATTTCGTTGCAGGCGTCCGGCCGCTTCTCGTCGATGATCGCAACGCCGCGAAATTCGGACGGATGGTCGGCGATCGAGTCGAGCATGTAGCTGTTGTCGAACCCGTAAAAGATCATCTGGATCAACACGACGCGATCGACACCCTGCGGCCGGCAATGGGCGAAGAGTTGCTTCGGCGTGAAGCTCGGCGGCACCATGTCTTCGCGCTTCGCTCCTTTCGCCAGCGGATATTGCTCGACGTCGGGCGTCCAGACGTGGACGTGGGCGTCGATGAAGCCGTTCGTCTCGTCGTCGTCGGCCGTCTCGGCAGCGGAGAGGCGGGACAACGCCGTGGGGGCGATCGCGGCGAGCGCCGCCGATCGCAGGAATGCGCGGCGTGAAGACTCCTCGGGGCGAAGGAAATGCGTCATGGCGGGGTGTCTGGTCTTCGGGTTCCGTAAGGGTCTTGCAGAAATTGAACCGCCAGAAGCACGAAGATCGCCAGGGATTCGCACGAGCGGCAAGATCCCCGTTGTTCGTGCTTCGTCATTCGAAACGCAGACAGAACTCGCGGTAGAACTCGAAGGCCCGTCGCACCTGATCGAGTTCGACATATTCCACGGCGGCGTGCGCCCGGTCGATGCTGCCGGGACCGACGATCAGGCTCGGCACGCCTTGCCGCGACAGCTTGCTGGCATCGCTGCCGAATGGGACGCCGCAGGGCGTGCCGTCGAGACCCATCGACTTGAGTAAAGTGCCGGCGAGTCGCGCCGGAGGCGAATCGCTCGGTGTTTCCAGCGCCTCGTCGACAAGCAACGGCGGTTCCATCGTCGCGTCGAGATCGGTGTGCTCGCGAGCGAGATCGTCGAGCAGCTTCTGATAATGGCCGAGCACGGCGTCGGCTCGTTCGCCCGGCAACAGACGGCGATCGATTTCGATCGCGCATTCATCGGGAACGAAGTTGACCTGCACGCCGCCGCGAATCACGCCGACGTTGCACGTCGCCGGTCCGAGCAGCGGATGCTCGCGGCTTACGAGCCGCCGATGATCGGCCTCGATCGCCAGTACGATGCGGGCCATGTGCGAGATCGCATTGACGCCGAGATGCGGCTTGGAACTGTGCGCGGCCTTGCCGCGCACGACGATCCGCCAGCGCAGCACGCCCTTGCTGGCGACGACGGCACGCAGTTGCGTCGGCTCGGCGACGATCGCGGCGTCGGCGACCAGTCCTTCGCAAAGCTTCACCACGCCGCGAAACGAATATTCTTCATCGACGACGGCGGCGAGCAGGACGTCGCAGGGCGGCTGCAAGCCGTCGGCGTGAATCGATGCGACGGCGTGCATCATCGCGGCGAGGCCGGCTTTCGTATCGCAGGAGCCGCGACCGTAGAGTTTGCCGTCGTCGATCGTCGGTTCGAACGGCGGAATCGTCATGCCTTGAATCGAAACCGTGTCCATGTGCGCTTCGAGCACGACCGTTCGAGACGGATCGCGACCCGGCAGCTTTGCGAGGACGTTCGGCCGATTCAGAAAGACTTCCTGCTCCCGAACCTCGATGCCGCGCTGCTCGAAGAAGCGGCGAATCCAGGAGGCGACCTCCCGCTCTCCGGGACCGTCTTCGTAGGCCGAGTTGACGCTGTTGATCCGCACGAGCGCGGCGAGCGTTTCGACGAGGTCGGTCATCGTCAGGCCTGCGAGGTTGGAGGCGAGTCCCAGTCGATCGGTGCGACCTGCCTGACGAGCAGCAGGTAGGCGAACACACCGACGATCAGCATCGCCGACGCCGTTGCGAACGCCAGCGAAAATGAACCCGTCTCTTCGACGATCCAACCCGTGACGACGGGTGACGCGACGCCGCCCATGTTGCCGATCGCGTTCTGCAGTCCGCTCCATTGGCCGGCCGCGGGCGGGCCGGCGAGCGTCTGCGTCACGGCCCAGGCGTTCGAGGTGTACAGGCCCAGCGAGGCGCAGGCGACGATCAGCATCGCGATGCAACTCGTGTCGGTGGGTGCAATCACGGCGGCGTACATGAACACCGCGCACAGCAGAAACCCGGCGATCAGAAAGCTCTTGCGGACGACCGTCGGCGTTCCGCCTCTTGAGATCAACCGGTCCGACAGCCAGCCGCCCATGACCGCTGTCGCCGCCATCGCCCAGAACGGCAGCGAGCCGAAAATCGCCATCGACTCTTTCGAGAAGCCGCGTTCTTCTTCCAGATAAGCCGGCAGCCACGACAGCAGGAAATACCACGCATAGCCGAGACAGAAGAAGCCCAGCGACGTGCCCCAGACCTCGCGTCGCACGAGGAGCTGGCGGAATCCGACGCGGGGACGCTCTTCAACCTCGTCGAACACCTCGCCGGCCGGCGAAGACTGCTGGGAAGGCACGAGTGCGATCCAGGGGACGAGCCAGAGCAGGCTCGCCGCCCCTGCGATGAGAAACAACGCCCGCCAGCCCCATTCCGCCACGATCAGCCCGCCCAGCAGCAGGCTGAGGGCCGGGCCGATTTTCGATGCGGCGTCGATGAGCGAGTTGATCAGTCCGCGACGATGTTCGGGAAAGTTCTCGACGACGATTCGCGACGTCGCCGGGTAGGCCACGCTTTCCCCGACCCCGAGCAGCAAACGCATCGCGAAGAACAGCGCGAAGCCGCTCGACACGCCCATCGACAACGTGGCCAGCGACCAGATCAGAAATCCGCCGGCGTAGACCCATTTGACGTCGAAGCGGTCGACGAACCAGCCCGCAGCGATCTGGCACAGCGCGTAGCTCCAGAAGAACGCCGAGAACAGCCAGCCCATCTGCAAATCGTCGAGACCGAACTCGGCGGAGAGATTCGTCTTCACCACCGACAGGCTGCCGCGGTCGACGTAATTGATGCCGACGGCCAGCACCAGCAGTACGAGCAGCGTGGTCGGGCGGGCGGTGCGCATGAGGTGCGACGTTTCCGGATGGCGAATCGAGACCGCCAGTGTCACTTTGGAACGCCGGCGAAACAACACTGTGCGGGCGCAAGGACGACCGTGCGGCTCAGTCGGAACTTCACTCGCCCTCGCGCGCGCCGTGCGAGAACCGCCGTCGATACTCGGCGAGGTCGGAAAGCGAGACGTTGCCGCCGCACAGCAGCAGCACGATCTTTTCATCGGGCGAGAACGACGCGCGTTGCCGTTCCGCGGCGACGAGCGTGCAGGCGGCGGCCGGTTCCGTCAGCAGCTTCGTTCGTTCGAGCAGATATTCCAGGGCTTGAAACGTCGCCGCATCGTCGACGACCAGCACGTCGTCGACCAGTTCCTTCACGGCGTTCAGCGTGAACTCGCAAACTTGCGGCGAGCCGAGCGTGCGGGCGATCGAGGTGATTTCAGACAGCTCCACCAGCCGGTTCTCGGCCAGGCTGCGGGCCATCGCGTCGGCCCCGGACGTCTCGACGCCGATGATTCGCGCTTCGGGTGAGAGCGACCGAAGTGCATTGGCGACTCCGGCGATCAATCCGCCTCCCCCGATGCTGACGTAGACTCGCGAAACGTCGGGCTGTTCCTCGAAGATCTCCAGGCCGATCGTCCCTTGGCCGGCAGCGATCAGCGGATCGTCGAACGGATGCACGAGCGTCATCCCGGCTTCCCTGCGGCGTCGCGCCTCGACGAATGCCGCGGCGATGTGCGGACAGAGAACGATCTCGGCCCCGTAGTCGCGAGTCGCGTCGAGGTAGTTCGCCGGCGTCGAGGCAGGCATGCAGATCGTCGACTTGATGCCGAGCCGTGTCGCCGCGTAAGCGACGCCCTGCGCATGGTTGCCGCCACTCACACCGACGACCCCCGCCGCGCGTTCCGTCGGCGTCAGCGTGAGCAGTTTGTTGAACGCTCCTCGCGGCTTGAACGAGCCGGTCTTCTGCAGACATTCGAGTTTGAGGAAGACGTCGGCCCCCAATCGCTTGCTGAGCGACGTCGAATGCACCAGCGGCGTGCGATGCACATAGCCTGCGATGCGTTCCTGCGCCTGGCGGATCAGTTCAAGTGACAGCTGAGGATCGGACATCGTGCCTTCGTCGAGTCGTCTTTCGTCGGAGTCTGGTGCCCATCATGAAATCGTTTCGCAAGACAGCCAGCAAGGCCACGGACCACCAACCCCACCATCCCACCATCCCTCCATCCCTCATCCCTCATCCCTCAACCCTCAACCCTCAACCCTCAACCCTCCGGCCGCGCGTGACGATCTCGTGTTTCGCGGCCCAGGCGGCGAGATCGCGGCGCGCGATCGCCGTCGCCATCAGGTCGGGAAACAGATCGGGCGTGCAGGCGAACGACGGGACGCCGAGCGCCGTCAATTCCGCGGCGAGCGGTTCGTGGTAGCTGGGCGTGCCTTCGTCGGAAAGAGCCAGCAGGCAAACGCACGTCGCACCGGCCGCGACCAGTTCCGCCATCCGACGCACGAGTTGTCCGCCGTCGCCGCCTTCGTAGAGGTCGGTGATCAACACGAAGATCGTCTGTGTCGGGCGGGTGACGAGCGTCCGGCAGTAGCCGACGGCTCGGTTGATGTCGGTCCCGCCGCCGAGTTGCGTTCCGAACAGCAAGTCGACCGGATCGGAGAGTTTCTCGGTCAGGTCGACGACTTCCGTGTCGAACACGACCATCTTCGTGCTGACCGCCCGCAGCGACGCCAGCACGGCACCGAAGACGCTGGCATAAACGACGCTCGTCGCCATCGACCCGCTCTGGTCGATGCAGAGCACGACGTCGCGCAGCGAAGAACGTTTGCGGCCGTAGCCGACGAGTCGCTCGGCGATCAGCGTGCCGCGATCGGGCAGGTAGTTCTTGAGATTCGCGCGGATCGTGCGGTGCCAGTCGATCTCGCCCGATTTCGGCCGTCGCGTGCGGGTCGCCTTGTTGAGCGCACCGCGGACGGCTTCGGTCAGAGGATTGCGGAGCTTGCGTTCGAGATCGTCGACGACTTTTCGGACGACCTGACGCGCCGTCTCTTTGGTCTTCTGCGGAATGACGTTCTTCAGACTGATGAGCGTTCCCACCAGCCGCGGGTCGGGGTCGATCGCCGAGAGCGTTTCGGGTTCGAGCAGCATCTGTTGCAAGTTCAGTCGCTCCAGGGCGTCTTTTTGCAGAACGCGGACGACGCTCGACGGAAAGTAGGTGCGGATGTCGCCGAGCCAGCGGTTCACGTTCGGAGACGACGGCCCGAGACCTGCCGAGCGTCTGCTCGATCGACTGTCGTTCCGATCGACCCCATAGAGCGCTTCGAGCACGTCGTCCATGCCGGCGTCGATTTCCGACAAACCGCCGGCCGTGCCGCAGGCTTCCGCGGCATCCTTCCCCAGCACCAGTCGCCAGCGGCGAAGCCGTTCGTCAGAGGTTGCGCTCATCGAGTTTCTTCCGAGGTTTTTGAATCGGACCAAGCCCGCGATTCACACGAATCGACGCGCATAAAATGAAACATTAAGAAATGAACCGCGGAGCGGCAGAGGTCGCGGAGAATGGTTTTGCGGAGTTCCCTCCCGCGCCCTCTCTGTGGCCTCCGCGTCTTGTATGTTGCAATCACAATGTTCCCGATGTCGGATGAAGTCAGTTCGGGCCGAGGATGTGACGCAAGACAGGCAGCACTCGATCGGCGCGTTCGGCGTCGATCTCTTCCTTGACGGCTGCCGTAGGGCCGGTCGAGCGAGCGCCACCGGCGAGCGATTTGACCTTCTCGCCCATCTGGCGTCGCTCTGACGAACTGAAATCGGCGAAGCCGCGTCGCAACAGGGGGAGCAATTCGACGAACGCTTCGGGGGCAAGGCCGGCGAGCCAGCGGTCGAACACCGGCCACAATTCGTCGCGATGCAGCAACAGCAGACCGCTGCCGCGAAGCAGCCCCGTCGCCCATGCGGCTGCGTGCGCCGTTTCGACGGCCGGCGAGAGGGCGAGTCGCGTCATTCGTTCCAGCTCGTCGGCGGACAGCAGGCCGGCTTCGAGAAGCTGCCGCACGCACCAGCCGCGAATCAGCCCGTGCAAGTCGTCGTCGGCCATGCCTCGCAGGCGAGTCTGCCATTCCTGTTTCAGATCGGACCGATCGAGCAGATTGAGTGCCTCGCGAGTCGCCGACATGGCGGCGATCATTCGATCGGAGGCATCGTCGTCGAGACCGCTGCACGCGGCGCGCAATCCGACGACGGCCCGTTCGAACATGCCGACGGCGATCGGAAGAACCTGCTCGGCCTTCGTTCCGCGCACGTCTCCGTAACGCCCGACGCGGGCGAGCGCGGGCAACGCCTCCATCAGATGACGGACGTCGGCGGCGATCGCACTGCGTTCCTGGAGTCGATCGAGCAACGACGGCACGGCGTCGTCCAGCCCTGCGAGCACCGCCGCGTCGAGCAGCGTCGTCAGCGCGGAAAGTGCGGTCGCCGCTTCGGACTCGTGAATCACTTTCGATGTCGCGGCGACGGCGATCGTGTTTCCCCAGACGTTCGCCTCGATCACGCCGACCGCGAACTCGGGCCGCCATTGCAGTTGCCATAATTCGTGAAAGGTCGACACGCCGCCGCCGGTGCGCTGCGGAGCGCCCCACGGCAGCTCCAGCAGGTTCAGCCGGTGCAGCAACCGGCTGCGCTCGAGACCGGCCGGCGTTCTCAGGTCGAGGTCGAGCGATTTGATCTCGGACGTCGGCTTGAGACGCAGCGACTTCTGCTGTTGTGCGAGATCGCGCGCCAGCGGAACGACGGGGGCGTCTTCCGGCACGCTGCCGAGCCGGTCGCCGATTTCAAGCTTGTCGCGGACCAGCCGCAAGGGCGCCGGTTCGCCGTGACAGAGGACCGTCAGAATGGCCTCGTTCAATTCCGCAAGCCCTGCGGCGCGAATGTCGCGCATCGCGGCAAGGGCATCGGCAAGCCGCACGGCCTCGATGACGCTCGCGCTCGATGCATCGAGATCGGCAGCGCGCAGCAGGCGAGCTGCCGTCGCCACCCAGCGGACGCCTGCTCGATCGTGCGATTCCCAGAGATGCCCGTACCAGCCTGGCGACGTCACACCGGCCCCGTAGCCGCTGCGGTACGTCAGCCGGTCGTACGTCCAGGGAATCCACGTCGCGGTCGTCTTGACCTTCGGCAATCCGCGAAGTCGAGCGGCGTCGTCTTTGACCTTGCAGCCGTCGCGCTTGCCGGCAAGAGCATCGTCGTCGAGAACCGGTGCGTGCCAGGCGCCGCACACGATTGCGACCGTCGCAAAACCCTCCTTCGCAATGCCGCGCAGGCTCTGCCGCATGGAGGCTTCGCGAACGAGGTCGATCTCGCGAACTTCGGGTGCATGTTCTCGGACCGCCTGCATCGCCTCGGAGATCGCTGCGAACAGGCCGACCGCATCGGAGCGCCGCTCGACCTGCTCTTCCCACCAAAGCTCGTGATCGGCGTACCCCGCGGCCTCGGCGAGCAACGAAAGCGGATCGGTCCGCCAGACAGGTTCCTCGGTGTCAGCGGTTTCCGTCTCGACGGGCGGTTCACTTTCCGGATTCGTCTCTTCGTCCGTCCCCCGCTCTCCCGTCTCCCCCGCTCCGCCGCCTCCCTCCATCGCGATGCGATGCGCCTGCGGCAAGTCGATGAACCGTACCGGCACATCGCGCGACAGCGCCCAGCGAATCGCCTGCCATTCGGGCGAATACACGGCGAGCGGGAAGTACGCGGCACGCCGCGGTTCGTCCGGCGGATAAACGAGCAGCGCGACCGGAGGAGTCATTCCCTCGCGACCGGCGAGCGGTAAAGCCTCGGCGGCGTCGGGCGGTCCTTCGATGGCGACGCAGTCGGGCCGCAACTCGTCGAGAGCGGCAACCAGACTGCGGGCACAACCGGGACCGTGATGGCGGATGCCGAAGACGTGAACGGGCATAAAACGCTTCCGAAGGTCGCCGCTAAACGGATTCCCGACCAGCCCGGTACAAATCCTTCCAGCCGTCGCGTTCCTTCACCACGGTCTGCAGATATTCCTGCCAGACGAGGCGGTCCTGAACAGGATCTTTGACGACCGCACCGACGAGTCCGTTCACGATGTCGCCGGCCCGCAAGACGCCGTCTCCGTAGAAAGCCGCCATCGCCATCCCGCCGGAGACGACGCTGATCGCCTCGGCGGTCGAGAGAGTGCCGCTGGGGCTTTTGACCTTCGTCTTGCCGTCTTCGGTGACGCCGCTGCGCAGTTCGCGAAAGATTGTGACGATCCGGCGAATCTCTTCGAGGGCCGGCGCCTCGGCCGGAAGTTCGAGGGCGCGGCCGAGTTGCTCGGCCCGCCGGCTGACGATCGAAACTTCGTCGTCGAGCGTGTCGGGCACGGGCAGCACGACCGTGTTGAAGCGTCGCATCAAGGCGCTCGAAAGGTCGTTCACGCCCTTGTCGCGGTTGTTCGCCGTGCCGATGACGTTGAAGCCCCTTGTCGCCTGGACCTCGGTGTTCAGCTCCGGAACCGGCAGCGATTTCTCCGAAAGGATCGTGATGAGCGTGTCTTGCACTTCGCTGGGAATGCGGGTCAGCTCTTCGATCCGGCAGATCCGCCCGGTCTTCATCGCGACCATCATGGGGCTGGCGACGAGCGCCGCTTCACTCGGCCCTTCGGCCAGCAGCCTAGCGTAGTTCCAGCCGTAGCGGAGGGCCGACTCGTCCGTTCCCGCCGTTCCCTGCACAAGCAGCGTGCTCGTGCCGCTGATGGCCGCGGCAAGATGCTCGCTGACCCAGCTTTTCGCGGTGCCCGGCACGCCGTAGAGCAGCAGTGCCCGATCGGTCGCCAACGTCGCCGTCGCGATCTCGATCAGCCGTGCGTTGCCGACGTACTTCGGCGTGATCTCGAACCCGTCGGGCAGCGTCCCGCCGAGTAGATAGGTCTTCACGGCCCAGGGGCTGAGCCTCCAGTTCGGCGGTTTCTGGCGATCGTCGACCGCGGCGAGCGCCTCCAGTTCAGCTGCGTATTGCTGCTCGGCGTGCAGTCGGAGATGGCTGCTCGTCTCGCCGACGGACTTGCCGTCGCCTTCGACCGCTACTGCCGCCGTCGTTCGTTTTGCCACGGTTCACGTCCTTCCGGTCATTGACTGCTCAGCCGCGACGAACGGCATCGAGACGCACTGCCGTCGGTCACGGCTCAACGTGCAGTTCGTTCAGGAAATCGCCTCGGAGTCGGACCGATGCGTTGAAGCGGTCGAGGGAGTGACGATACGGAGACGGCGTCAGATCGTCGTCCGGTTCCGCGAAGACCTGCAGGGCTTCGCCGAGAGTCTCCGGCGCCAGCGCCGCGGCCGCGGAAGGCAAAGTGTTCGCCCACCAGTAACCGCGAGGTCGCTTTTCGGCGAAGACCTGTTTCGCAATTCGCAGATAGTTGCGAGAGAGCGCGACCGACCAGGGGCGCGGCAACTCCGCCAGCATATCGAGCACCGGTGTGCCGACCCGTTCGACGTTGCCGCCGCCCGACATCTCGAGCAGCGGCGAAAGAAGCCGGTCGGCGTCGGGCGGATCGAGCCGTGGAAAGAGGTCTCGCAAGTGTCCGGCTGACGCGGTCAATTCACGAGGATCCGCTTTCTTGCCCCCGGCATCGGTTGCCCGTCGCACCCAGAATTCCGCAAGAGGAAGTCGCCAGGCCGCGGCGCCGGTCGACGAGGTGATCGACGAACGTGTCCACCCGCGGAGGATTGCGTCGCCGAAGTCATCCGCTTCGGCGGCAACGACCAACCCCGCCGGCGCTGCGTCGAACCGCGTCGTCCAATGTTCGGGCGGAACGCAGGCGAGCACCGTCTCGAGCCAGACCGCCCGTTTGCCGCGGCCTGACTTCGTCGGGGTGTCTTTCGGTACGCCGTCGCGCAGCCACTCCTTGTCGATTTCGGCCGGCGGCGTGCAGACGAGCTTGAGCTTTCGCTTGAGCAGACCACCGCGCTCAGTCGAGAGCATCGCGTCGGCGCGGTCGGTCATGCGTGCGACGAGTCGCGAAGCGGGCAGACGAGCGAGCAGGGCGGCGGCGACGGTTCGGACGGATTCGCTGCGATCGCCGAGCACGTCTTCCAGAAACGGTTCGTCGGCGATCGAAAGACCTGTGGACAATCCATCCATCAGCCGTGCCCGCGCGTCGGCCTTCTCCTTGCCGATGACCTCGACGAGCCGCGCTCGCGCATCGGTGGGATTGAGCGTTCGCAGTCGCGAAAAAGCTTCGATACGCTCCGCTACCGACCCTTCCTCCCAGATTCGAGTGAGCGCCGCGTCGTCAGCCGCCGTGACGTCCTCGCCGGCCGCCCAGGCCCAATCCGGGTTGAGCCGCGCGAGCCAGCGACCGCGCTCGCCGAGCACTGCCCGAATCGAGTTCCGCACTTCCGTCGAGCGACCGACCGGTGTGAGAGCCTCCGGCAGCAGCTCGGGCGGTAGACGACGACCGGTCGCCGCCAGCCGTGTGAGGAACTCCGGCAACAGCTCGCGCGAGTTGCCCGTCAGTGTCGTCTGCAGTGCTGTGACGGCCTTTTCGGACAGCGCCGGCGTTGCTTCCAACGGTGACGGCGTCATCGCCGGGAGATCGCGTCTGGAAACATGCCCGGCCTGTCGCCAGATCGCGCGAACACCGGCTTTCAACAACAGTGAGTGCTCGGGATCGATGTCGAGTCCGTCAAGCACGGCGTCGGCAGGATGGCCGGAGTCTGACGATACCGATTGCGTCGCGGTGCCGACGAGTGCCGATTTGAGGAGGTCATCCATGCCGGTGGCCCGAGTTGCCTGTCGATCGTCATGCAACGACATAACGACCTTCAATGAAGACCCCGAGGGGACGGAATCGACGGCCGTCCCATTCCCCGGCGAGATCGCAGGGATGCCCGCCGGTCAGAGCAAGCAGTTTCCAATGCCCGGATGCTGCCAACGGCAACCCGGATGCTGCCAGCGGCAAAGCGTCGCCGGCCGCGTCACGAACGTGCCACGGTTCGCCGGGAACGACTGTCGCCTCGCGCAGCACTCCTCCGAACGTTGCCAGCCAAGGCTGTCGCGACAGGGTCTCGGCGACGTCGCCGAGAAACGCGTCGATCGTGTTTCCCGAAGGTCGTTCGAGGATTGGCTCCGGCGGTCCTTCCCGACCGACGAACTTCGCCCGCAGTCTGGCACGGCCCGGATAAAAGGCCAGCGTCCCGCGTTGTCGCGCGCCGGGCAGCAGCGGTTCAGCGAAGGGTTGCAGCCCGGCTGCGAACTGCAGGAGCAGCGCAGACCGCCCTGTCGCGGCGCCGAACGCCCAGGTGCGTTGCGTACGGACGCGGCCGTCATCGGCAACGTACTGGCCGAGCAGTAGCCAGTCGTCCGTCACCCGTTCGCCGTCGCGATCGACGTCCTCGGTCGCGACGTTCCATCCGATCAGTTGCCGCACGTCGGCAGCGAGATCCTCCTCCAGAGTATTCAGGCGGTTGTACGCATGCAGGGCGAGCGACAGGCGTCCCAGTTCCGACAGCAGTTGTTCCGGCCAGTCGGGCGACGAGCCAGGCAGTTCCGCCAGGCGGCCGATACAAGTCGCCAGACCCGGCGCTTGGGCGTCGACGAGCCGTTTCGCCTGTTCGTCCCAAAAGCTCGCCGGCTTCGATTCGATGCCGGCGATTCCGCTTCGCACGAGGTCTCGCATCCAGAGATCGAGCCGTTCAACGCCTTCGCGAACCCGGTTCTCGCGCTTTTCGACCCGCTTCCGCTGGGCCTGCTCGTCGACGGGCTTTGACGCCGCTTCTTCGGTTTTCTCGGTTTGTCGGACCGCGCGGGCCTGGCGGCGTGACAGCCACTCGACGACCCAGTCGGGCGGCTCGCCCGTTGCGAAGGCCTCGGCGGACGTCGCCAGCAACGTCAGCAGTGCCAGCGTGTGCTTGCAGGGAAACTTGCGGCTGGGGCACGAACAGTGATAGCCGAAGTCGGCGAGATCCGCCTTCACCTGATAGACGGCGCTCCCCTTGCACAAGCCCCACACCGCGGCATCGGAACGACCCAGTGCGTCCCAATGCGCGACCGCGGCCAGCTTCCGCCCGGCGGCGGCACTGGCCGCATCCGGGGCGAGGCCGGCGACGTGTTCGGTCGTGAAAGCGATCGCTGCCATCGCAATCCACCGTCGGTATCGTTCGCGGTTACTGTGCCGTAGCCCGGTCGCCGGTTCAAGCGGCGAGTCGTGAACTTTCCGAGATCACCAGGACTCGATCGTCTTCGTACCGATCGTGGCTGTCGTCGCGCGATTGTTCGGCTACGCTGTAGTGCTATCCCCTGTGCATCTCGCTTGCCGAGAGACTGCGGAAGGAACTTCAACGATGATCGATTGCGTTCTTCGTCGCGCGACCGCCGTCTTCGGCCTGTCGGTCGCGTTGCTCGTCTCGTCGACGGCGGTCGGGCAGAACGCTTCCTCCGACGAGCATTGGGGCAGCCTGTTCGACGGAAAGAGTCTCGACGGCTGGACGCCGAAAGTCACCGGGCATGAGTTCGGCGAGAACTATGCCGACACCTTTCGCGTCGAAGACGGCCTGCTCAAGGTCTCGTACGACGGATACGAGAACTTCGGAGGGCAGTTCGGCCATTTGTTCTACAAGACTCCCTTCTCGCATTACCGGCTGAAGATCGAATATCGCTTCGTCGGCGAGCAGGTGGCCGGCGGGCCGGGCTGGGCCGTTCGCAACAGCGGCGTGATGCTGCACTGCGAACCGCCGCAAGGCATGCGCAAAGAGCAGGAGTTTCCCGTCTCGATCGAGGCGCAGTTCCTCGGCGGCGACGGTTCGCACGAGCGGACCACCGGCAACGTCTGCACGCCCGGCACGAACATCGTCATCGACGGAAAGCTCGTCACCCGGCATTGCAACTCGTCGCGTTCGAAGACCTATCACGGCGACCAGTGGGTGACGGCCGAACTGGAAGTGAACGGGGGCGGCGTCGTTCGGCACGTCATCGACGGAGAGACGGTTCTTAAATACGAACAGCCGCAGCTCGACGAATCGGACCCCGACGGACGACGCCTGCTCGCCGACGGTCGCGACAAGCTCCTTCGCGAGGGCTACATCGCCTTGCAGGCCGAAAGCCATCCCGTCGAGTTCCGCAAAATCGAGATCCTCGCACTGGCCGAAGAAGCCGACGACGAATCGACCTCGAACGGAACCGACTTGCTCGAAGGCAGCCTCGCGAAGCACTGGACGACGACCGGCAACTGGAGCCTGGGCGACGACGGAGTCGTCACGCTCACACCGCGTCCCGGTGAGAAAGGCTGGCAGCGCTACGACGCCTACCTCTGGTCGAAAAAGAACTACGACGACTTCGAGATCGAGTTCGATTACCGCGTCGAAAAGGGCGGCAACAGCGGCTTCTACTTCAACGTCGGCGACAAAGCCGACCCGGTTGCCAAAGGCATCGAGGTCCAGATCTACGACGCCCCTGCCGACGGCGACCACAAGCCGACCGATCACGATTCGGGCGGAGTGATTCCCGGCGTCCCGCCGACGAAGACCGCTGCGAAACCGGCCGGCGCGTGGAACCATTTCCGCATCACCGTGCAGGGGGACGCGCTCACGGTTCGACTCAACGGCGAGACGGTCAATAAGGTGAACCTGGACGAGCACCCGA
>JBAQZJ010000440.1:0-26116 GCA_049790855.1 Planctomycetaceae bacterium
GCCAAACGATCTGCGAAACGTCACTTCACTAGAATCGCGTCGCACCAGTTCGCCCGGTCGCGGACGTCGCCGTTGCGGCCGAAATCGACGGTCAGCACGAGCGTTGTCGCGCCTTCGACGTCGAGCTTCGTAATTCGCAGCGGGGCGTCGGAACGCGTCATCGCTGCGGTGCGGATCACCTCGCGACCGTCGACTTCGACCGCGAACTCGGCGCTGCCGATCTCGCCGGCCGACTTCGCCATGGCGGCGACGGCATGAAAGGTTTGGTACTTTCCGCCTAAGTGGTACGTGATTCGGCATCGGCTGTGAACGCCCAATCCTTTGGCATAGATCGTCCCGTGGGCTGAAAGCGGATCGCCGGTCACGCCGCGGTCGGCTCGCATCGGCCAGACGCGGTCGAAATACGGGACGAACTCGATGTTCTCCGGTTCGAGATCCGAAAGAAACACGGCGCGGTCGCCGGCAAACTGAATCCGCCTGACGGCATCGGACGGCCAGGCGATCTTCTCGCCGAACGGGGTTTCGGCTTGCCAAGAACCGTCGTCGGTCCGCGTGAGGCCGGCGACCGTCAGCCAGCCGGCGTCGGTGTGGACGATTTGGCGCTTTCCATCGACCCGGCGGGCGCTCGTCAATTCGGGCGAGAACGCGATTGTGGCGATCCGCTCACGCGGGATGCGGATTTCGCGTCCGTCGGCGTCGAGCGTCAGGTCCGACTCGGACAATCCGAGCAGTTGGCCGGCGAACCGGTCGCCGTTCGTCAACAGGACCAGATCGTTTTCCCCCGCCTTGCGCAGCAACAGCGCCGCGTCGCCGGAGTCGGACGGCTGGAGCACAATTCCCCGCAGCGTTTCCAGCGGCACGCGAAGCGCCGCCCCGTCGGACCGTGCGGCGAGGACGTCGCCTTCTGACCTGCCGACATCGACGGCGAGACGATCCCCGTTCGCGAACTCCAGCACCGATGTCGGCGTCGGAAGCGTGCCGCGACTCGACAGATCGATCGACAGAATCTCGCTCGTCGCGATTTCGAACACGTCCCGTCGACTCGCCGTCGGACCGAGCCGCACCTGTTCTGTCGAGACGGCGAGGAGCGGTCCCGTGACTTCCTGGCCATCGAGACCGACGACGGCGGCCTGCCCCGGCGGCACGTCATCCGCCGGGAACGCTCTGGCCGTCAGCAGTGCCGCACACAGCGCGAGCGTCAAGCCCGCCCCTTGCAAGGGGCGGGCTTTGCGGGCGGCGCAGGCGAACGATTCGCGCGTCATTGTCACCGCTGAAAGATCGGCAGGGAATTGTTGGGCATCTGAAGGACGAGCAAGGCCATCGCGGTGCCGTACTCGTCGCACACCTGATCGGACCAGTATCCCTCGATGTCCTGCTGTTCGAGCAGCTCGTCGCGGACTGCGGGGTACCAGCGTTCCCAGCGGTCTCCGCCATCCTGCCAGATCGCCTGAACCGCGTAGTAATGGCCGTAGTAGTAATGGGTCTGGAGCCGGAACACGCCTGGGCGAGGCAAATGCCGCATCAGGTAGGCCAGCCCCTTTTCAACCTCGCGTCCGTCATAGATACCGGCACTTTGCAGGGCGACGACGCCGGCCGCCGACCGGGGGAACAGGCTTTCGCCTCGACGGGTCAGTTGATACATGAATCCACCGTCGCCGTTCTGGCAGCGTTTGACGTAGTCGACCGCGAGATCGATCGTCTCTTTCGGCACGACAAGGCCGCAATTACGGGCCGCCCGCAGCGCCATGACCTGCGAAACCGTGACGGAAATATCGGCGTCGGTCGAGTCGGGCTGATACCGCCAGCCGCCCTTGCTGTCGCCTTGCATGTTCTGAGATTCGACGATCAGCTTGACGGCGGCGGCCAGCACTTTCCGCACGCGGTCGTCTTGCGTCGTACCATAGACTTCGGCGAGGAACAACGTTGAGAAGCCGTGCCCGTACATCGGGCCGTACGACGCCGATTCGTCGTCGTAAATCAGCCCGTTCGGCTGCGAACGGGACACGAGAAAGTCGACGGCCCGTGAGACGTTCCGACCGTAGCGGCCGCGATTCGGCAGATGCCCGTCCGACAGGAACGCCATGCCGGCGAGCGCCGTCACCGCCACCTCCCGGCGGTATTGCGGCCCCGACCAGAACGACCCGTCTTCATGCTGGCGTGACGCCAGCCACGCCAACCCTTGGTCGATCGACTGCTGCGCGGGGGGCGTCACAAACCGGCGTCCGCTCGCATCGGCCGAACGGCCGCGATCGGGAGCATCGGATTGCGCCAACGTCGGCGGCAAACCGCAAGCGGCGAGGAGCACGGCAAAACCGGTCAGGCGCGAGCACATCGGACGACCGTGGCGAAGTCTGTGTCGCCTCGATCATAGCCGTTTCAACGCCGACCGACATCGCCGGAACGTGAAGCCCGGCCTCCAGCGGCAGTCGAACGTCTTCGCTGACGCTCTGTCTCACCGCACGACGTCGCCGTCGCGATAGGCGCCCGCCGAGTAACCCGAGGGGACGGGACCGGCCGGGGCGCCCTGAAACAATTGCCCTTCCTGCGATTGCCGTTGCGGGTCGCGGGCCTCGATGAACTCACGGGGTCGCGAATCGGTATCGGGACCGAGATTGCGATCGGGAAGCGGATCATAATGGCCGAGGCTGCGTCGTTCCGACGCGACCGAGGCCGGCGCACACGTCGGCATTCGCGTCGTGGCGGGATTGAGACAACCCGACAGCGCGAGGGTGATCGCCAACCACGCTGTTCGCGTCGCGACCGCCATGCGACTCTCCCGGCCCCCCGGGGCGGACGGCCTGTCGCCGATCCAAACGGCGCGAACTCTAGCGAAATGCTTCGGGCGCGAACAGACCGATTCGACGGCTCGCCGGTGCTGCCCGTTGGCGATATGATACGGTCTCGACGAACTTCGTCCGGTCGCCGGCCGACGAACCGATCTCCTTGCCTCGCTTTGCGTTCGGAATCTCGATGCCTCTGCCGCGGGTTTGCGTCCTCCGGGCGCCGGGAACCAACTGCGACGACGAAACCGCGTTCGCCTTCGACCATGCGGGTGCCTCGGCGGAACGGGTTCATCTGTTCCGATTGCTGGAAAACCCCCAAGCGCTCGACGGATTTCAGATCCTGTGCATTCCGGGCGGTTTCAGTTACGGCGACGACATCGGGGCGGGCGTCATCTTCTCACAGAAACTTGGCGGTCCGCTGGGCGAGGCACTCGACTCGTTCCTGGCACGGGATACGCTCGTCCTCGGCATCTGCAACGGCTTCCAAGTGCTGTTGAAGGCCGGCTTGTTGCCCGATGGAACCTCCGGCCGACGGCCGGACGGCGAACGCGACGTCACACTGACGTGGAATGAGAACGGACACTACACGGCGTTGTGGGTCCGACTGAAGAACACGGCTCCGCAGAACGTGTTCCTGCGAGGCATCGATGAAATCGAGTTGCCGATCGCCCACGCCGAGGGGCGGCTTGCCGTTCGCGATCCCGGCGTGCTTTCGACGTGGAAATCTCGTGGCAACGCCGCGCTCTGCTATGTGCCCAGGTCGGGGGGGGACGGCGTCGACCCGATGCAGGCGACATTGGCCTATCCCGACAATCCGAACGGTTCGTTCGCGAACATTGCGGCGCTGTCTGATGCCTCGGGCCGCGTACTGGGCCTGATGCCCCATCCCGAACGGTTCATCGACGCCACCCAGCACCCGCGCTGGACTCGCCTCAATCTGGCAGGCGACGGTGACGGCTTGAAGCTGTTCCGAAACGCCGTCGCGTACTTCGGGTGACATCTCCGCTGTCGGGAACGCCGCGGAGGGCGTTCCCGACAGGCTCGTAAAAATGTTTAGCCAGGCGCGTCACTTCAACTCGTAGGGCTTCTCGCTTTTCGAGTCGCCGCCGAAGCTCGTTCGCAGCGCTTGCTCGGCAGCGGCAACGGTTTTCGCCGGCCCTGCCATCTTGAGGAAATAGTTGCCCTTTCCCTCGACTTCAAGGATCACGCCGAGCATGCGGGCTTCGGGCAATGCTTCGGTCTTCCGTAGAATCGGCGGACCGACCGGCATGTTGTAGGTGCCGGTGACGTCGACGAAATGATACGCCCCCTGCTTCGATGCGCCGGTCGTCACCTTCGTCGTTTTGCCCTCGCCGGCGAACTGGCCGATCCAGCGTTCGATGTTCTGGTCGACGCCGCCCCCGCCGCCGCCGAAATAGGAGACGACCAGTTCCGTCGGCTGCTTGTCGCCCTCGACGGCGGGAATGACGAACTGTGCGAGTCGCAGTCGGTTGCTGGGTCGTCCCTGCTTCCAGTCGGCGGGAACCGTCAGCGTGATGTCCTCGACCTTGACCTCGCGGATTCCCTTCTGCTCCGATTCAGGCTCCTGCGCCACGGCAAAAGCCGTGAAACAAAGCGCGAGTGCGATCAGGCAGGTGCGGCGGAAAACGACAAACAGCATCGGTCCGTCCTCAAGGTGAAATGGACTGGTCTCCAGCCGTCGTATTGTCCCGAATGACGCAGGAAGATTGCAAACGGAGCCGAAGTCGTTCACCGCGAGAAGCCGACGGCGTGCCGGTCGGCGCGAACCGCAACGGTTTCGAGTTGCTGCGAGAGACGATCGAGAGCATTCTCGCCCCCCCGGCCCGAGCGGTCCGATGGGCGGTCCCAAGGGGATTATTTCGACAAGGACGACGACGAGGTCCGGGAGGTCGTGGCGGAGTTCGGCCTCGCCGCCCGGCGATAGGCCCGCCGAACGAGACCATCGCCGGATGCGCCGCTTCCGCGCGATCCTCGTCTGTTGGGTGAAGACCGCAATCGGCTGGTCCTGCTGCGTCTCACCCGCTCTGGACCTGCACTTGCGTTTGAAGTGCATCTGCGCTTGACCTGCACCTGCGCTTGCATCACTTTCAAATAGACCGGCCTGCCGTGAGAGGCCCTTAGCGACGCCGTCGGCGGGCCGAGGCCCACCCTCGCGATGAAACTCGAACGACGCCCTCCAACCGAACCGGCGACCATGCAAGACGAGCGGCAATCGATCCTGACGCGGCTTCGCGAAAAGCTTGCCCGCGGTGAGGCGATCATCGGCGGCGGAGCCGGCACCGGCATCTCGGCCAAATGTGAAGAGGCCGGCGGCATCGACCTGATCGTCATCTATAACTCGGGTCGATACCGCATGGCCGGCCGCGGCTCGCTCGCTGGTCTCATGCCCTATGGCAACGCGAACGAGATCGTCTTGGAAATGGCCCGCGAAGTGCTTACGGCCGTTCGGAAGACACCCGTGCTTGCCGGCGTTTGCGGCACTGATCCGTTCCTGCTCGTTGAGCCGTTTTTGAACACTCTCAAAGAACTCGGCTTCGCCGGAATCCAGAACTTTCCCACCGTCGGACTGATCGACGGCGTCTTTCGGGCGAACCTCGAAGAAACAGGCATGAGCTACCGGCAGGAAGTCGAGCTTGTCGCCCTCGCGAATCGCTTCGACCTGCTGACGACACCCTACGTCTTCAACGCCGACGACGCCGTCGCGATGGCGGAGGCCGGTGCCGACATTCTCGTCGCCCACATGGGGCTGACGACGAGCGGGTCGATCGGCGCACAGACCGCGAAGTCGCTCGACGACTGCGTCCGGGAAGTGTCGGCGATCGCAAAAGCCGCTGCCCATGTTCGCGACGATTGCCTGATTCTCTGCCACGGCGGACCGATCGCCGAGCCGGACGACGCCCGGTTCATTCTCGACCGATGCCCGATCCACGGCTTCTACGGCGCCAGTTCGATGGAGCGCCTGCCCGCCGAACGAGCGATCACCGACCAGGTGCGGCTGTTTTCCCGCCTGTCGCTTCGCCTGCAATGACGCGATGGGGGGAACGCCTCGTCCGGCTTGTTGTAATCGCCTTCAGGCGGTTTTCAGTGTCTCCGCGCGATTCGGTGACTACGAACCTTGTCGGCGTCCAACCATCATTTCGATCTGGAGTCCATCGATTCCTCATCCGACGGATCGGGCACTGATTCGGCTGGCACGCGAGCGATGACGATCGACTCGTACGCCGACTTCTCGCCGCGTTCGTACAGGCACGCCACAGTTCCGTCGGAAAGCGATTCCAGGCAAGAGTAGGCGCTCGGGCCGGCGTGGAGCGTCAACCCGTCGGACCAGCGTTGACCGTCGTCGGCGCTGATCCGCACGCTCATGTTCACTCGGCGTTTCGCATCGGCGGGATTCGAGAAGGCCAGCAGGCCCGGTTGCCCGTTTTCGGGCCACGAGTGCCGAATCAGGCTTGCCTGGCAGACGGGTTCGATCAGCTCCGGCACGTCGTGCGGCTCCGTCCAAGTCATGCCGCCGTCGGTGCTGGTCGCCTGAGCGCGGCAGCCCTTGCCGCGGTAGCTCCGCATATCGAGCAGCAGCCCGCCGGTCTTGCCGGCGAGTTCGACGACCTGGCATTCGTTCATCTTCGGTGCGACCGCTTCGCTGTGTGTCCACGTTTCGCCGCCGTCGTCGCTGAAGATGACGTGCGCGCCTTGCCGGTTCTCGACGACACCTTCTTCATTCATATGCAACATGCCGTGATCGCAGGGAACGACCAGTCGCCCCGCGTGCGGACCGTGGGCAAACTGAATGCCGACGCCGGGGCCGGTCGCGTACCACGTCCAGTTGTCGGGCTTGACGGATTTCGTGATCTCGCGCGGTTTCGACCAGGTGAGGCCGTCGTCGTCGCTGTGACAGATCCAGACCGTGCGGGTGCCCTTGCCGGTCCGCTGTTTGATTTCGGATTCGTCGTCCTCGCCGAGATTCTTCGTCATCGGCAGGAGGATGCGCCCCGTCTTGCGATCGACGACGGGGCAGGGGTTGCCGCCGGTGTTCGGGCCGTCGTCCCACACGACCTGCAGCTCGCCCCAGGTCCGGCCGCCGTCGGTCGATCGCTTGAGGACGAGGTCGATGTCGCCCGAATCGCGGCCGCTGTCTTTGCGGCCCTCGCAAAAGGCGAGAAGCACACCGTCCGCCGCAATCAGCGAAGGAATACGAAACGTATGGTAGCCGTCTTCGCCCGCCGCAAAGACGACGTCCTGTTCGATCTCCGGATCGTCCGCCGCAGCCGGAGCGACGAGAAGCAGGATGCACAGGACGGACAGCGAAGAGACGGGTTTCATGCGGGACGGCTCCGGTCGAGGAGGCTTCACCTTATCCCGACGTCGTCCCGGTCACAAATCAGGCTCGATCACACGTCGAATCGCACTCCCTGCGCGAGCGGCAGCTCGCCGCCGTAATTGATCGTGCAGGTCTGGCGTCGCATGTAGGCTTTCCAGGCGTCGGAGCCGGCTTCGCGACCGCCGCCTGTGTCTTTCTCGCCGCCGAATGCTCCGCCGATCTCCGCGCCCGACGTGCCGATGTTGACGTTCGCGATGCCGCAATCGCTTCCGGCAGGAGACAGGAACCGCTCGGCTTCGGACAATCGCTCCGTGAAGATCGCCGAGGCGAGACCCTGAGCGACGCCGTTCTGCATGGCGATCGCCTCGTCAAGATCGGAGTACGTCAGCACGTAGAGGATCGGCGCGAACGTTTCTTGTTGAAGGATTGGCAGGTCGGGTTGCGCGCGGACAATCGTCGGAGTCACAAACCAGCCGGGACGGTCGAGCAGGTCGCCTCCGGCGACAATCTCGCCGTCCTGCTGCCGGATCGTGGTGATTGCCCGGATCATCGTTTCGCGAGCGTCACGACTAATGAGCGGTCCCATCAACACGTCGTCAAGCCACGGATCGCCGATCCGAATGCTTTCATATGCATTCGCCAGCGATTCGGTGAACGATTCGGCGATCGCTTCATGGACGATCAGCCGGCGCAGTGTTGTGCAACGTTGCCCCGCGGTACCGACCGCGGCGAACATCACCGCTCGAAGCGCAAGTTCGACGTCGGCCGATGGCGTCACGATCGCGGCGTTGTTGCCGCCCAGTTCCAGCAGGCTTCGACCGAGGCGCTGCGCGACACGCGTTCCGACGGCGCGGCCCATTGCGCAACTGCCGGTCGCGGAGACGAGCGGAATGCGAACGTCGTCGGCGATCCACTCGCCGACATTCGTTGCCGCTCCGATACACAGGCTGAACACGCCTCTGAAGCCCATCTCAGAAGTAACGCGATCGACGATCCGTTGAACGGCGATCGCCGTGAGGGGCGTTGTGGGGGACGGTTTCCAGAGCGTCGGGTCGCCACAGACCGCGGCGACGGCCGCGTTCCACGCCCAGACGGCGACGGGAAAGTTGAACGCCGTGATCACGCCGACCGGCCCCAGTGGCAGCCATTGCTCGATCAGGCGATGGTTCGGGCGTTCGCTGGCGATGGTCAGGCCGTAAAGCTGTCGCGACAGGCCGACGGCGAAGTCGCACATGTCGATCATTTCCTGAACTTCGCCGAGTCCTTCGCTGCGGATCTTGCCGCTCTCGAGCGTCACCAGCAGTCCCAGATCGTCCTTCGCCTCGCGCAGCGCCAAGCCGATTCGCCGCACGACTTCGCCGCGAACGGGCGGAGGCGTCGATCGCCAGGTCGCAAAGGCGGCCTGTGCTGCTTCGACGGTCTGCACGTAATCGTCGCGAGAAGCGGTTCGGACGCGGGCGATCGGCCGGCCGGTCGCCGGATTCTCCGAGACGATCTCCTCCCCACCGGGCCGATCGATCCACCGTCCGGCGAATACGCCGCCGTTGATTTCGTCGATTCCCAACCGGCGCAGCACGTCGTCGAACATCGCTCGTCTCCCGAGAGGCTCTCCGGAAACCCTGATTCGCGGCGGATCAGGGTATCCGGAGAGCCTCTGAGTTCAACGTCTCGCGAGCACGTCATCCAGAATGTTCACAGCGATCTCCGCTTGCTCTTTCGTGACGACGAGCGGCGGGCTGAACCGCAATGTGCTCTCACCGCAGCCGAGTAGCAGCAGTCCGCGGCGGAAACAGGCGTCGACGACGGCGTCGCGGTCGTCGACGGCGGATTCCTTGGTTTGCCGGTCGCGGACGAGTTCCGCGCCGATCATCAGTCCGCGACCACGCACATCGCCGATCAACGGATGCCGCTCGCGCAGGTCGTTCAGTCGATGCAGAAGAAACTCGCCGACGCTTGCGGCGTTCTCGATCAACTCTTCCTGCAACAGCGCGATCGTCTCCAACGCGGCGGCACACGAAACCGGGTTCCCGCCGAACGTGCTTGCGTGCGATCCGCGTGGCCAGTTCATGACGTTGGCCGAGGCGATCGTTGCGCCGAGCGGCAAGCCGGAGGCGATGCCTTTGGCAAGGCAAACGATGTCGGGAACGACGTTCCAGTGCTCCATCGCGAACATCCGGCCGGTGCGCCCCATGCCCGACTGAACCTCGTCGGCGATCAGCAGAATTCCGTGACGTGCGGCAAGCTCCTTGAGCCGCAGATGAAAGTCATCCGGTGGGACGATGTATCCGCCCTCGCCCTGAATCGGCTCGACGATGATCGCGGCGACCTCGTCGGGCGGAACCACGTGTCGAAAGACCGTCTGCTCGATATGCTCGATGCAGTCGTCGGTGCAGCGTACGTCCCGTCCGCGATACGGGTTGGCGAAATCGACGTGCGTCACGCCGGGCACGAGCGGGGCGAAACCGCGTCTCTGCGCGATTTTGCTGCCGGTCAGCGACAAGGCTCCGAACGTGCGTCCGTGAAAGCCGCCGTGGAAGGCGATGATCCGGTGTCGGCCGGTGTGGAAGCGGGCGAGCTTGAAAGCCGCTTCGACAGCCTCGGCCCCCGAGTTGCTGAAGAAGACCCGCTTCGGCTCGTCTCCGGGTGCAAGCTGCGCAAGTTGTTTCGCCAACTCGGTCTGCAGGGCGTAATGGAAGTCGGTGCCCGACATGTGCAACAGCCGAGCCGACTGTCGCTCGACGGCGGCGACGACCCGGGGATGGCAATGCCCCGTCGAGCAGACGGCGATGCCGGCCGTGAAGTCGAGAAAGCGATTGCCGTCGACATCTTCGACGACGACCCCCTGCGCCCGTTCGACAACGAGCGGGTAAGCCCAGGTGTACGACGGCGAGAGCCAACGGTCGTCGTCGGCGACGATCGCCGCCGCCCGCGGTCCGGGCAAGCCGGTCGCGATGTGCGGCACAGGTGAAGAGGCGAATGAGTCATGCATGGCCGTCCTCCCGAAGAGTCGAGACCACACGCCGGCGGAAACGATCCGCGCCGGACTACTTCAAGCGTAGAATGGAAATGACGCGGGACAAGCCGGGCGGTGCAAGCCGAGCAGCTCCGAGGAGATCGACGATGGTCGACACGACTGGCCGAGATCGCAATTCGAGCGACGCTGCGTCGGAACAAACCGAACGGAACAATCTCATACAACGGCTGCTCGATGCGCTCTGGGATCGCTACCGGCAACGCGTTCCTTACGTCGCCGCTTACGAGCAAATGATCGCGGCAGCCGGAGCGACGTTCGTCAACGACCACATCGCCTTCCGCACGATCGCCCGGCAGCGACCGATGACGGGCATCAATACCATCTCGCGAATGTTCGAGGCACTCGGCTATCGCGCCGCCGGTCTGTACGATTTTCCGGACAAGCATCTGTCTGCTTTGCATTTCCGTCATGCGTGCGCCGACTTTCCCAAGCTCTTCATTTCGGAACTGCGAAGCTGGGAGCTGAGCGACGCCTCGCAGAAGATCATCGCAGCGGCGCTCGCGAGCCATCGACCGCCGCTCGACGATGACGTCCTTGCCCGGCTGCATCGTGCGCAGTTGTCCGACTCGGATCTGATCGAACAACTGACGAAACAGTTTCACGCCCTGCCGTGGGGGCCGCCGGACCGGGACGCGGTGACGGCGTTGAACAGGGAGACCCAATACGGTGCGTGGGTTCTGGTGCATGGCTACGACGTGAACCATTTCACGGCGCTCATTAATTCGCACGGAACGCCCGAATTGGACGACATCGAGAAGACTGCGGCCGCATTGCGCGATGCCGGCGTTCCAATGAAAGCGGAGATCGAAGGCGAACGCGGATCGAAACTTCGTCAGACCACGACTGAAGCCGTGGTCGTCGAAGTTCCCGTGCGCGACGGCCGAAAGTCGGCGACGATGCCGTGGTCGTACGCGTACTTCGAGTTCGCCGAGCGCGGTGAGGTTCCCGATCCGACGACGGGACGGCCCGTCCGGTTTGACGGATTTCTCGGTGCGCAAGCGACGCAGTTGTTCGAGATGACGCGCGTCGCGTCGAAGTCATGATTCGTAAGGAGAATCACCCACCGGTCGCCGCCGACTCGCCTCGCCCGATCGCAACGGTTAGATTGACGGGAACCGATCCGTCACCGACTTGCGTGAGAAGGACTGATGGCGACCTCGATGAATCGCTGGACGCGGCGCGGCTTCCTGCAGACGACGGCCGCCGCGACGGCCGCCTTCGGGCTGCCGGACTGGTTTCGCGAAGAAGGTGCCGGCCACGCCGTTGCCGACGAGACCTCGCCGAACGAACGCCCGCGAATCGCACTCATCGGTTGTGGTGGGATGGGTACGGGCGATGCGAAGAACGCACAGCGGTTCGGTGACGTCGTCGCCGTCTGCGACGTCGACAAAGGCCACCTGGAGAAAGCGACCGCGACCTTCCAAGGCGCCAAGGGGTATCAGGACTATCGCGAGGTTTGCGACCTGCCGAACGTCGACGTCGTCCTCAACGGCACCCCCGATCATTGGCACACGCTGGTCAACCTACGGGCGGTTCGCAGCGGGAAGGACGTTTACAGCGAGAAACCGCTCACGCTGACAATCGACGAGGGAAAACGCCTCGTCGCCGCCGTGAAAGAGACCGGCCGCATCCTGCAGACCGGCAGCCAGCAGCGCAGCGACGCGCGGTTTCGGCTCGCGTGCGAACTGGTTCGCAACGGCCGGGTTGGGAAAGTTCGCAAGGTCGATGTGTGGCTCCCCGCCGGATTCAACGAAGGGCCGTTTTCACCCGAACCGGTTCGGGACGGTCTCGACTGGGACGTCTGGCTCGGCCAAGCGCCAAAAGTCGAATACACCCCGAAACGCTGCCATCTTTACTTCCGCTATTGGTACGACTACTCAGGCGGCACGATGACCGACTGGGGCGCCCATCACAACGACATCGCCCTGTGGGGGCTTGGCAAGGACCGCAGCGGGCCGACAAGCATCGAAGGGCGACCGCTCGTCGAACCGATTCCCGGCGGCTACACCGCCGCGAGCGAGTACGACGTGAAGTACGTCTACGACGACGGGGTCGAGCACCATTGCCGGAGCACGACCAGCAACACCTTCAGCGGCGGCGTGGCTCGCGAACCGAATCCGGGCGAGCGCCATCACGGCGTTCGTTTCGAAGGATCCGCCGGCTGGGTCTACGTCACACGCGGGAAACTCGAAGCGAGCGATCCAAAGTTGCTCGAAGAGTCTCTGCCGTCAGACGCCGAGCGACTTGGCGCCAGCGACGATCACATGGGCAACTTTTTTGAGTGCGTGAAGAGCCGCAAGACGCCCATTTGCGATGCTGAAACCGGACACCGATCCGCCTCTTGCTGCCATCTGGGAGTCCTCGCGATCCGCCTTGGCCGCAAACTCACTTGGAACCCGGAGACCGAGACGTTTGAGGGAGACGAAGAAGCGAACGGGATGCTCGCCCGCGAGATGAGAAAGCCGTATACCTACGAGGATGTCTGACTGACGCTCGGCGTCGCCGATGCAATCGCCCGTTTCGGTGATTCCGCGGGAATATCCCAGACGGCATCTCGCTCAAACGGAAACATCGGCCGCCGACGGCGATGAAACGGGAAGCGAGTCGGATCGGCTGCCGTCAGTCCAGGCGTATCGACGCGCAGCAGACGGTCGCAAACGGGAGCATACGCGGCAACGGGGGCATGCACGCCTTTGGCGACGATCGCTCGAAAATCGCGCGGAATCAACCCGGAGTGCGTGATTTGGCCGAGACTGAACGGGCTGCACGGTCGAGACGTCAGCATGAGGGTTAGCCCGTCGCAACGAACCACAGCAGTCGGTCCCTGATCAAAACAGTTTCGACCACCGTGGCGGACTTCGGTTTCGAAGAAGAGACCGTCGGTGACGATCAATACTTCGAACTCGCCGTCCAGCGAATCGGCCGATCGATCGATCTTTCCTCCTGCTGACAATCGTATCCTCGCGCCCGTTCCTACTCCGATTGCCGCAGCCGCCGCATCGGCGTCGCAGAGCGTTCCGAGTGCAGGAACGACGGATTGCCGCTTCAGTTCAGCGAACAGGGCGGTCCCATCCCCCGGCGAGCCGCCTCCGATGTTGTCGCCCATGTCGAGCAGGCATGTCGTTCCTGGCGATCGTCCGGCCTCGGAAACCGCGTCTGCAACCGACGTGAGGTTTCCAAGCAGTCCGAAGCGATGCTTCCACAAGCAGCGCCCCAGTTCCTTCGCAGCATTGTCTGCGGCTTGGATGTCGCCATCGGTGACAACGATCGTCGCAGACCCGACGTCCGGAACATCGGCATACGGAAAGCCGAGTATCAGGCTGGCGGAAAGAACGCCGCTTCGCTGCCGAATCCGATCGACGTCGGCACAAAGGTCGGCGCAGGGTGACTCGGTCGTCAACTGACGTTCGATCCCGATGAGCATCGGCGGGAAGCACGCCGACTGTACGGGACGTGTTTCGCCGCGGAGAGTTCTCGCGATGAGGCGGGCCGCTTCAACGCCTCGATCGCGCTGATCGAGATGCGGATTCGTCCGGTAGGCAATCAGCGCGTCTGTCGCAGCGACCATTTGCGGCGACACGTTTGCGTGCGGGTCACATGTGGCGACGGCGGGCACCCGCGGTCCGATTCGTTCGCGAAGTCGGCTCATCCAGACGCCGTCGGCATCGGGCGCCTGCTCCGCGACCATCGCTCCGTGCGGGGCGAGCAGAAGGCCGTCCAACGGCCCGGCTCGATCCAACTCCCGATCGAGCATGTCGAGAAGCCGGTCGAACGTGTCGGCCGTGGCGATTCCGCCGGCCACCGCAGATGCCGCGAGAAGCGGCACCGCTACGATGCGCTCCGCTTCCAGCCCGGCGAGAAACCCTGCGACTTCGTGCGGTGTCGTCGCGAGTGAGCGGACGGCGTCACCCGTCAGCAATGTGTTTGCGCGAAAGTCGTCGAGTGTGGCGTAGACCGGGTTGAACGTATTCGATTCCAGGGCGATCGCGGCAATTCCGACCCGCATGGATCAATCCTTCCTGCTCGACGACGAGAGCGCTCTCACAAGACTCTCCCGCTTCCTGGAGAGAGAATGCCGGGAGTGAGCAGTGCGCATCGTGTACTTCCATTGCAAACGCCGATCCATCGGCGGAAGCAGAATTCCATCCAGACGACTCTATCGAGTCCACAAAGATGCGCAGAGATCAATACCCCAGGGTCGACGGGACCGACGACGAACTTCCTTTCGACGGACTTTCCAGTTTTGCCAGGACGTTTTTCGATGCAACCGACGGGATGCGGGTCGGGCGTGCTCCCTCATGGTCGCGGTGAAACTCGATCGAGAACCATGCGAGAACTTGGCCCCGTCGCTGTCAGGCGAATCAGCCGCGTCGTCGCGCCAGTGGCCCTAATCTCGACGTTCAGGCGATCGTCCGGCAGCAGGTCGACCACCCGGTCTGCCCATTCGACGAAGCAGACGCCGCCGGCGTCAAAGTACTCGTCCGGCCCGAGATCGGCGAACTCGTCGGCGTCGCGGAGGCGGTACGTGTCGAAATGGAACACGGGAAGGCGGGCTTCGTAGCGTTGGATGAGGACGAACGTCGGACTGTTCACCGCGTCCGGGTCGGCCCCGAGCGCCGTCGCGATCGCTCGGACGAGCCGCGTCTTTCCTGCTCCCAGATCGCCGACAAGTCCGACGACCAAGCCCGGTTCGACGGCGTCGGCGAGCCGCCGGCCGAGCGTGTCCGTATCTGCTTCGGAAGCGACCCAGTAGGTTCGCCCCGATGTGCCGTCTGGTCCGTCGGTGTCTTTCATATCCCGACCGATGTTGTCGAAGGTCCGTGATGTGCGATGATTCCGGAATGTCACGACCGCAGGACGCGAAGACGATAGAAACGCCGTGGATCGAAGCCCCGACCCTCGTGCTGGACGCAGGCCTACCTGTCGCACGGCGATTCGATGCGGTGTCGGAGACGCTCATCGACCGCGGCCGCGAACTACTCGCGACCATCTCAGCGTTTTTGCCTCCATCTTATCGCCGTCTCGCGATGCTCGCAGCACTCCGCACGGGGCATCGTTTCACGGCGGAAGCGAAATCGCTCGCGACGCGGGTCGGGACCGACTGGCGAGCCGTCTTCGTCGCGAATCTTTCCTATGACATGGTGATCGCATCGCTCGGCTGTTCCACCGTCGCTCTTGCGACATCCGACGGGCCGATCCTGGCACGAAACATGGATTGGGCGCCGGAACGGGCGATGGCGCAGGCCAGCGTTCGAATCGACCTCGTTCGCGAGGGAAACGTGCTGCACCGCACCGCGAACTGGCCCGGCGGCATCGGCGTCGTGACCGGTCTTTCGGGCCGCGGGTTCGCCGTGGCGATCAATGCCGTGTTCCATCCGGGGGGAATCGATCGGCTGGGATATCCTGTGTTGCTGTTTCTCCGTCGCTTGCTTGACGAAGCGACGGGCTTCGCCGACGTCCTGCGACGACTGGCGACACAACGGCTGATGACGGCGGGCCTGTTTACGCTTGTCGGTCGCGACGATCGAGAGCGAGTCGTCGTCGAGCGGTCGCCGCGGCGTGCGGCATTGCGATGGGCGAGTGGCGATTCTCCGCTCGTTTCGACCAATCACTACCAGTCCCTGCCGGTCGAAGCCGGTCCTCTCGCCTTCGGACTGACGGGGACGTCGGCCGATCGATGTGCCGCCCTCACCGATCTCGTCTCCATCCCGGGAGGCAACGTGATCGACGACGCACAGTTGTTGTTCATGCTCACCGACCCCGACGTCATGCAGTCGATTACGGCCCAGCACGTCGTCGCTCGACCGCATGCCGGCACTCTTCGTGTCTACGCACCTCGGCGACTGATCGCGAATTAAATACAACCGGTAGTGGTCGACGCGGATCTTGAATCAAAATCATCAAAACACTTTACAACGCTATTCGCCCAAGTATGCTCTGCCCATCATGTGAATCAGCCTGCCGGACGCGGTTCCGCGAAATCTCACCGGCGGGCAGGAACGGGCGAAGGAACGCCATGACCGACTACGAGTTCGAGTTTTCCTTTCTCCTGCCCGATTCCGTTCGGCCGCGCCCCGTCGGTCGCCCCGCTCCGTTCTGACGATCGCGACTTGCGTCGCGCCGGGCATCGCCGCGGCACCCGGGACAATCGCAGCTCATCCGCGGCATACGACCCAGGCGAAGAGCACACGACGTGCACTTTCGAGGACAGGAGGCCCGCATGCCCAGCGTCGCACAGAACAAGCCGCTTATCGGGGTCAACGGAGACTACCGGCCCGCCAAAACCGACCAAAAGAACGCGGCCGCCTTGGCCTGGTTCAATGCCGGATATTTCGACTCGATTACCGCGTCGGGCGGCATCCCGATGTTGCTGCCGCCCTTCGCAAGCGACGACGATCTGAGGCAGGCTCTCGGCCAACTCGACGGCGTCGTGCTCAGCGGCTGCAACTTCGACCTCGATCCGGTTCGGCTGGGAATGGAGCGGCACCCGTCCACCCGCCCGATGCCGACGCGCCGCGAAGATTTCGACCGGCGGCTCTGCAAGCTCGCCGTCGAAATGCGGTTGCCGGTGCTCGCGATCGGCGGCGGCATGCAGTTGCTGAACGTCATCTGCGGCGGAACGCTCTATCAACATCTTCCCGAAGAAGTGCCAAAAGCGCTGCATCATCGCGACCCCGTCGAGTTGACGCTGCGGCACCTGATCGAGATCGTTCCCGGCACGCGGATCGATCGCATCTACGGCCCGGGCGAGATCCGGGTCAACAGCCAGCACCACATGGCCGTCGACCAGGTCGCCCCCGAGTTCCGCGTTTCGGCCGCGTCGCCCGACGGCGTCGTCGAGGCGTTCGAAAGCATCGACGAAGTCTGGTTCTGCCTGGCGGTTCAGTGGCATCCGGAGAACGAAACCGCTTCGGCGCTCGACATGCAGGTGTTCGAGGCGTTTCTCGACGCTTGTCGCATCTCGGCGCCCGCCGTCGTGCCGATGAATCGCGGGAAGAGGGTCGCTGCATAGCCCACAACTGGGAGCTTCCCGTTCCGCCATCGGTCATCAGGACGAGGACCGGGTTCGGGATTCCGGGGTGCGTTTCGACGCACATCGCCGCGACGGGGACAGGGATGCCCCGTCGCGGCGTTTCCGATTGCCGGTCAATGCACTTCTTTATTTCGGGGTGGCTGGGGACGACGCACTTCGGCGCGGGACGCAAGCAAAGCGCGATTGCGTCGCCCCCAGTCGGATGCCGTTCGACTGGGGGCGGGCCGATGGATCGTATTCTCTAACCCGACGCTGATCTCGGCCCGACCCCAGCCACCCGCCGGCTGATGGAATGCCCAGCAGTGTGTGAGCGGCGAGCCCTTCTCATGGACGGAGCCACGCCGTGGACGAGCGGAAGCTGAGACGCCCGTTGTGGATGCGGAAGCGGTGGATCGCCGTGGCGGCTCTGCTGCTGGCGTCGGCATACCCCGCATCGATCGCACCGCTCGCCTATGCCGTCGGTCGCGGCTGGCTTGAGGAGAGCGTGCTCGAAGTGTACTCCCGGCCGGTCTACGAAGCCGTCGACTGGTGGGGATACTTGGGCAACTCGTTCTACGAACTCGGCCGCCGGCACCACGACGCCGCACACGATTGACTGGCGGCATTCGCTTCGTTCACGCAGCCCTGGCATTCTGCTACCATCGGGGTTCTTGAACCCGCGGGCCACCGGCCGCGGGTCGTTTTCCATACCACCTGGTCCGCCGTGGTGCGACTTCGTCGGTTTCCCGAGGGGGCTTGTGTCGATCATCGTGCAGAAGTTCGGCGGCACCAGCGTCGCCGACGCCACCCGCATCAAGGCCGCCGCCGCCAGGGCCGTCGCGGCGCAGCAGGCGGGCCATCAGGTCGTCGTGGTCGTCAGTGCCCGCGGGCATAAAACCGACGAACTGGTCTCGTTGGCCGCCGAGATCACCGACCGCCCGGCACCGCGCGAGATGGACATGCTCCTCTCGACCGGCGAGCAGGAGTCGGTCGCGTTGATGGCCATGGCCGTGCAGAGTCTCGGCGTCGACTCGATCAGTCTGACGGGCGGACAGGTCGGCATCGTCACCGACAGCTCGCATACGAAGGCGCGCATCCGTTCGATCTCGACGGAACGCATGCGCAAGGCGCTCGACGAGGGCCGCATCGTCATCGTCGCCGGCTTTCAGGGCGTCGATCCGGACGCGAATATCACGACTCTCGGCCGCGGCGGCAGCGCTTCGACTGCCGCCGCGCTCGCCGCCGTGCTGAATGCAGATCTCTGCGAGATCTACACCGACGTCGAAGGGGTCTTCACGACCGATCCTCGGCTCGTTCCCGGCGCGAGAAAGATCGAACGCATCGCCTACGACGAGATGCTCGAGCTGGCGAGCCTCGGCGCGGGCGTCATGCATTCGCGATCGATCGAATTTGCCAAGAAGTATCACGTTCCACTCGTCGTCAAGCCGTCGCACTCGGATGGAGCCGGGACGCTGATCGCCACCGAGCCGGACCGGCAGACGAGGATCGTGACGGGAGTCGCCTTGCTGAAGAACGCGGCCCGCGTCACTCTCGCGGACCTGCCCGACCGGCCCGGCGTCATGGACCAGATCTTCACCCGCATGGCGGAACGCAAGATCGCCATCGACATGGTCGTGCAGGACGTCAGCACGGCGGGCCTGGCCGAAGTCTCGTTCACCGTGCCCGAAGACGACCTCGCCGAGACCCTGACGGCCGCCGAGAACGCCGTCGAGCATCTCCAGGCCGGCAGCGTGCATCACGGCACGAACGTCTCGAAGGTGTCGGTCGTCGGCGTCGGTATGCGAACGCATACGGGCGTGGCGGCGCAGATGTTTCAGACGCTGGCCGATCACGGCATCAATATCGGCCTCGTCACGACGAGCGACATCAAAATCAGCGTGCTCGTCGAACGCGACAAGGCCGGCGACGCGATTCGCGCGGTGCATGCCGGCTTCGGTCTCGATCTGCCTGACAGCACCCCGCCCGCCGTCGGCTGGCGGCAATTGCCGCCCGGCGGTCATGCCGCTCCCGACTCTGCGCAACGGGAACGCGAGATCGTCGCTCAACTCGTCGCCATGGAAGACATCGTCGTCAGCGAGGTCCGCCTCGATACGACGCAGTCGCGGATCACGCTCCTGCAATTGCCGGACGTGCCGGGCGTCGCCGCGACGCTGTTCGAGGCCGTCGCCGAAGGCGGCGTGATGGTCGATATGATCGTCCAGAACGTCAGCCACTCCGGACGCACCGACCTGTCGTTCACGGTGCCGCGGGAGGACGTCGATCGCTGCCTGTTGCTCGTGCGCGAGGTCATGGAGCCGTGGACCGACGCGACGCTGCAGCACAAACGCCGCATCGCGAAGCTGAGCGTCACCGGAATCGGATTGCGCAGTCACACCGGAGTCGGCGAGAAGATGTTCCGGGCGCTCGCGGAAGCCGGCGTCAACGTCGACCTGATCAACACGAGCGAAATTCGCATCTGCGCCATTGTGGCTCTCGAACAGGGCGAAATCGCGGAGGCCGCACTACGGCGGGCTTTCGAACTGCCAGGGTAATGCGTGTATCGTCGTTCGCGACGTCGCGGCCGCAAAGCGGGCGAGTGCTCATCAAGCGGGTGACGCGAGCCAGCGAGGCAGTTCTGCGTCGAGTTGGCTCCTCGTCAGGACCGTTCCGATCCCCGCGTTTCGCGCAGCCTTCAGCAAATCAACGCGAACGTGCGGGGCATAGGCGAGCGTGTGATCGGCTTGGAGATCGCCAAGCCAATCGGGCAGAAACGCAACGTCCAGATTCGGGTTCGCAAGGTCGACCACCACGCGCGGCCGTTCGCCGTTCGCGATTGCGTTCAGGTCGCGTTGCAAATTCGGGATCGTCACGACCACGTAGCCAGAGCGCTCGGCGTCGCCGCGAATGCGACTGCCGAGAAACAGATCCGCTGTGACCAGAATCAGCATGCACGGCGGGAATGAACTTGAAGCGTTTACCGACGTCACTCAAGTTCACCGGGTTTCGAGCGATGGAAATGAACGTGCCGCCATGCGCCGTCCTGCCGCTCCCAGATTCGCGTCTCCTCGGCCGCGGTCGTGATATATCGCCCGTCGACGTATTGCTGAACCAGGCGCACACAGGTCACCACGGCTGTATCGCCCAGCAGGCGGACCGACGGCGACGTCATCGACGATTGCCGTGCCGCACGATCGCCGCCTCCGTTTCGCTTCTCGAAATAGAAGCGATGAAAATCGAGGCCGGCGACAAGGTGGCCGCCCGCTTCCGGCTCGAACGCCGTCAACGTCGTGTCGCACAACTCGGCGTAGGCGTCCCAATCCTGCCGGTCGATCGAATCGAGCAGCTGACGGCTGAGGAGCAGCAGTTCCTGGGCATCGTCCCGCATGGGAAATCGTCCTGAACACAAGGAACAGAAGGTCAATCGCGGCCGAGCCGACCGAGGAAATCGCCGAGCCGACTGTCCTCGGAGCCCTTTCGGGCGTCTGCGGGGGCATCGTCTTCGTCATCGTCATCGGTCAGGAACGCGAACGCCTGATCCTCATCGGCTTCGAGAATCGGCTCGTCTTCGACCTCGTCTGAAGTCCCTTGTTCCGAAATCTCGTCGGCCGAAGCTTCGTCCGCTCCTTCCGATCCTTTTCCTCCGGAACTCTCGTCGAAAAGGTCCATCACATCCGGCTCGGCGAGCGGATCGAACAGTTCCTCGTCCGATTCGGCCGAAAGAGATTCCTCCTCTGCGGCTTCGTCGGCGACGACCTCTGCGGCATGGTCGGCCATGACGGAATCGTCTTCAACGAGCGGAACGTCTTCGGGCAAGGTCGCTTCATCCGGCAGCGACGGTTCGTCGGCAGAAAGCGCGTCATTCAGCAGGATCGGCTCGCCCAGGACACCCAATTCCTCGGAGAGAAGCGGCTCATCGGCGACCCCCGGCTCATCGGCGACCCCCGGCTCATCCGCGACCCCCGGCTCATCCGCGACCCCCGGCTCATCCGCATCGATCGACGCCATCTCCGCCGACATTTCGATGGCCGTCCCCGCGACAGCGACGTCCTCCGTTGCCGGCGCGACGACGGGTTGCATCTCCGGTTCAGGTGCCGAGTCCGACGCCTCGTACTGCACCATGAACCGCACGCCGCCGACGTTCAACCGGCTGCCGGGCCGAAGCACCCGCTCCTCGCCGGCGGGAAGGCGATCGGAATCGATGTAGGTTCCGTTCGAGCTGCCCAGGTCGATCACAGAGACCGACGCGCCGTTGATTCGGATTTCGCAATGTTTGCGGCTGACGGACGCCGAGGCGATCTGCAGTCCGCATTCGCGACTACGGCCGACGAGCGTCGTGTCGGAGAGAATGACTCTCTGCACGTTCGCTTTGGGATGTCCCGACAATTCCAGAGAGGCCTGCATCGGCTCGTCCGCCTTCTTTGGCCCGCCAGCCTCGACGTCTACTGTCTCTCAACATAGCTCGCAACAACGGCATCAACAACAGATTACACGGAGTGGGACGCATTAGGAACCGGTCGGACCGCTAGAAACGATACGGCCCGTCCTGCACCGCAGGACGGGCCGTATTCGAGGTTCGTGGACGGAACATCCGTCGACAACTCGCATCATGCGGCGGCGGAATCGTCGCGGGGCATTGACGGAGGAGCGGATTTCTCGCCGCGAACCATCTCTGGCGTCACGACGTACTTTTTCCGTTCGGCCTTATCGGGAAGTTCGTACATCAGGTCGAACATGACCTGCTCCATGACGCTCCGCAGCCCACGTGCGCCCGTGTCCTTCTCGATGGCGATCTTCGCGACTTCTTGAAGGGCCGCGTCGGTGAAGTCGAGTTCCGCCCCTTCCATGTCGAACAGCTTCTGAAACTGCTTGACAAGGGCGTTTTTCGGCTCTGTCAGCACCCGGACGAGATCGTCGGCCGCCAGCGGAGCCAACGTGCTGATGATCGGTAGACGACCGACGAGTTCAGGAATCATCCCGAAGTTGAGGACGTCGTCGACCGTCGAGTGCTTCAGCAGCGCCCGACTCCGTTCGGTCGGATCGTCGAGAGCCGTCCGATTGAAGCCGATCATGCGACCGCCCAACCGCTTGGCGATAATGTCTTCCAGGCCGACGAACGTCCCGCCGCAGATAAAGAGGATGTTCGTCGTATCGACCTGGATGTACTGTTGCTCGGGGTGTTTGCGCCCGCCCTGCGGCGGAACGTTCGCGACCGTGCCCTCGAGCATCTTGAGCAACGCCTGCTGCACGCCCTCGCCCGAGACGTCGCGTGTGATGCTGACGTTCTGGCTCGTCTTGCCGATTTTGTCGATCTCGTCGATGAAGATGATTCCGCGCTGTGCGGCTTCGATGTCGAAATCGGCGGCATGCAGCAGCTTCAGCAGCAGGTTCTCGACGTCTTCACCGACGTATCCGGCTTCGGTCAGAGTCGTCGCATCGCCGATCGCGAACGGCACCTGCAGCAGTCGGGCCAGCGTCTTCGCGACGAGCGTCTTGCCCGAGCCGGTCGGCCCGATCAGCAGGATGTTCGATTTCTCGATCTCGACGTCATCGGTCGCTCCCTCTTCGCGGAGCATCAGACGCTTGTAGTGATTATGAACGGCGACGGCGAGCACGCGCTTGGTGTGCTCCTGACCGATCACGTATTGATCGAGGAACGAGACGATCTCGCGTGGAGCCGGGACGTTCTTGAACAGCGTTTGGCCGCCGCGGCGCTTCTTCTCCTGGTCGAGGATGGACTGGCAGAGCTCGATGCAGCTGCCGCAGATGTAAACGTCGTCGGGGCCTTCCACGAGGGGTCCGACGTCTCGGTAGCTCTTACGGCAGAACGAGCAATTGGCGTCTTTCTTGCGAATGGAACCGCGCTTACCCGTGCCGAAGTCGTTGCTGGGGGGCATCAGGAGTCCTTAAACGTCAGCAGGCTTACCATGGTGTCGACCGTCCCTCCGGATTCCCTGCAGGCCGTCCGGGCCCGCCTGCCGCGTCTGTTGCACGCCCTCGGTCGGCGTCTCGATCGAGAGAAGCCGGCCCGAGGCGGTTCCGTCCTTTACGCCCTCTTGAATCTCCCACGGCGCGACGGGTTCAGGAAACCCGTCACGACGTCGGTTCGTCGTTTGCCGTTCCGCGGGACGTTTCGTCCGTCGGCGGAGAGAGCCGGCATTTGAGTGATCGGTATTCATCCTCCGAGACCGCACCGCTGTCGCGCAAATCGCGAACATGACGCACCAAAAGCGCATCCGCCGCCGCAGGATCGGCATCACCGCGTAATGACAACCGGTAACGGGACAACGCCCAGATCGCACCAGCGATCACGGTCGATACGGCGATGAACACGATCCACTCGGTCGGCGAACCGCTCCAGAGGGCGTCGACGATGCGTTCCAACTTCCGATTCACGCCTTGACCACTTGCCGGTCGCCGGGCTTGCAATTCCGGATTATCCGCCGGGGCGGCTCGACCAGCAAGGGCGATTGACGTGATCATCCACATCGGCGAATCCTGTGCCGCAGTCAGAAAGACGGTCATTCGAGTGCCTGACAGCCTCCGAAACACGAGCGCCGACTGCATGAGGCGGGCGACGGGACCGACGGACGAAGCACCTCGCAACCGCCGTTCCGTGTAAAAGTGACAAGACGAGCCAATAGGAAGCACCGCGTTGCCGCCGCGATTTTCCGCCTTTAGAATCGGCAGTGACGACTAGAATCGGCCGTGACGACGGCCGTTGAAATTTCACGGGCCGAGGCGGTCCCCGTTGAGTGCGATGAGGCGACGATGGACTTTCAGCAACGACTCGACCGCGCCATCCAACGCGGCAGAACCGCGAAAGAGGAACTCGGTCGCGAGGCCGCCGCACGACGAATGACCGAGGAGGAACTCCGCCACCTCCATTCCACCGCGCGGCTCGAACTGGCCGAGCACGTCGACACCTGCCTGAGATCTCTCGCCGATCGCTTTCCCGGCTTCAACTTCTCGACGGTCGCGGGCGAAGACGGCTGGGGAGCCAAAGTCACCCGTGACGACGTGCGGCTGGGCCGCGGTGCAAGCAACACCGTCTTCAGCCGACTGGAATTGCTCGTCCGTCCGTTCGGCGCGGCCCACATCATCGAACTGACCGCCAAGGGCACGATTCGGAACCGCGAGGTTCTCAACCGTTCGCATTATCAGCGGCTCGGTCAGTTGGACGTTGCGTCCTTTACCGAACAAATCGACCTGTGGGTGTTGGAATATGCCGAACGTTTCGCCGCCGGGTGAGGAACCGGCGCGGAACATCGCGGACGAACCGTTTCGCGTGAAGGGCGCCGCGTAGCCCCGCCGATACCTCCGAGCGCATCGCCGCCTGTGGAGGTCCGAGTTCGTCTGCCCCGGCGAGAGGGGGAGCGCGCCCACCGCGACGGCGACGGTCGGGAGTTGCCGGATGATTCGCTGGACCGCCCTTCTTTTTCTTCCGCTCGTTTCGACGCTCGATGCGCAGCCCGCCGCCGCGTCCGACGTCGTCTACACGAAACAACCGCGGTTCCGCATTCCGTATCACTCCGAACCGGCAGAGTTGCAACGGTTGGGCGCGAGAGAGATCCAGCTTTACGTTTCCACCGATCGCGGTCTGACCTGGAACCTCGCTCAAGCGGTGCCTCCGACGGCGGGCCGATTCGCGTATGAAGCCCCGTCGGACGGTGAATACTGGTTCGCCGTCCGCACGCTCGACGGTCTTGGTCGCCTGCATCCCCAGGCGGGCGAAATCGCTCCCGGGTTGAAGGTTGCCGTCGATTCTCGTCCGCCCGCCCTCGAGTTGACGCTCGATCGAACCGGCGATCAGGTGCGGCTGGCCTGGCGTGCCAGCGACGTCAATCTGGATGCGGCGACCCTGAAACTCGAGTACCGCCAGCCAGGCGCGAACGCTTGGCAGCCGCTGCAGGTGACGGTGCAAGCGGCAGGACAAACTTCGTGGACGGCTCCTGCCACGGGCGTCGTCTCCGTGCGCGGCTCCATCGCCGATCACGCCGGCAACGCCGGCACGGACGAAGCCGACCTGGAAACCGGTGCCGCAGGATATGCCCCGCTGCCCGAAAATCCCGCCCTGGAAGGGCCGATCGCAGAACAGTCGACGAAACCGGCGATCGTGCCGTTTCACATGGCGTCGAACCGCTCCGAGACTGTTCCCGAACAACTGGCGAGCAGCGTCGCCGCGAACCCGGTCGTTCAAAGCCGTCCGCCCGTCGAAGCGAACACGAAGTCGACCGCCGTGCCGAAACCGGACGGGGCGGCGAATTCCCGCAAAGAAGTCGTCGGCACCCGCGCCTTCAATGTGGGATATCAGGTCGACGACGTCGGCCCCTCGGGCCTCGGCGCGGTCGAGTTCTTCATCACCGAAGACGGCGGGCAGAAGTGGTTCCGGTACGGTGCCGATTCCGACCTGAAGAGCCCGTTTCGGATCGACGTGCCGGCTGAAGGCACATACGGATTCAAGGTGCGAGCACTCAGCGGAGTCGGTCTGGCGGCGGAACCTCCCAAGGCTGGAGAGCAACCGGCCGTCACCGTCGTCGTCGATCAGACGCCGCCGGTCGCGACGATCCAGGCGCCGATGCAATCGTCCGGCGAGAAGTCACCGGTCCTTCAGATCCGCTGGAAAGTTCAGGACGCGAATCCGCTGAAGACCAAGGCGATCGACCTGGAGCACGGACCGTCGCCCGATGGCCCGTGGACGCCGATTGCAAAGGAACTCGATGACCAAGGCGGCTTCGATTGGACCGTCACGTCGATCCCTGCCGCCAGGCTCTTCCTGCGATTGACGGCACGCGACGCAGCCGGAAATGCCGGTCACGCGGTGACGAGCCAGCCGGTGACCGTCGACAACACGCTGCCCTCCGCCCGCATCACGGACATCGAGATCCAGCCGATCAAGTGACCAAGCCGCTTGCGGTTTCGCGATGCCGATTGCGCCGCGAAACCGCAAG
>JBAQZJ010000441.1:0-14241 GCA_049790855.1 Planctomycetaceae bacterium
GCTCTGAACGCATAACAACAATACGTCCTCATCAAGGTTTCTCACGATGCGATACGCACTCGTCATCCCCTTGTTGTTTATCGCCGTCGTCGCGAATGCCCAATCGCCGGCCGAGCGGATCGCGCCATATCTCACGGACGGCTCGATCGCCGTCGGCCGGCTTGATCTGGATGCGGTGAACGTGGAAGCGACGTTCGAAAACGTCAAACGGTTCCTGCCGATCGATCCGTCACAGCACGGCGAAGTCCTTGCCGAACTGAAGAAGATGGCGGCGACCATCAAGGCGACCGGCGCGACCGAAGCGTTCGCCGTCGTCGACCTGGAAGACGTTCCGAACCGCGGGGTCTTCATCGTCGTTCCGCTGAGCGAAGAAGCCGACCGCAAGGCGATCCGCGGGCTGCTGCAACCGGCCGGGTTCGAGACAATCGAGGAGATCGACGGCGCCCTCGTCGCCGGCTCGAAGCGGGCCGTCGAACGGGTGAAAGCGAACGGCAAGCCGAGCGAGCGGGCGAACCTGGAGGAGGCGTTTGCCGGAGCGGGCGAGCGGCCGATCCAGGTCGTGCTTGTTCCCTCGGCCGACCATCGCCGCGTCCTGCGGGAAATGCTGCCCGACCTGCCGGCGGAGTACGGCGGAGCGACCGGCGCGCAGTTGGCCGCCGGTTTGCAATGGGCGTCGCTCGGCATCGCGTTGGAACCGAAGCTGGCGGCGACGCTCGTCGTGCAGTCGGAATCGGAGCAGGCCGCCGAGGCGTTGAAGACGGCGATGACGCAGGGGCTGCGAGAGCTTTCGAAGAAGCCCGAGGTCGTCAAGACGGTCCCGATCCTGCCGATGCTCGTCGGATCACTGACTCCGAAACGCGAAGGCGACCGGCTGGTGCTCGTCATCGACGAGACGCTGGAGTCGGCCGCCAAGGCGCTCGGCGCCGTCACCGCGGGGGCACGCGGGAAGGCCTGGGAAAACCAGTCCGTCAACAACCTCAAGCAGATCGGCCTGGCGATGCACAATTTCCACGACAACTACGGCAGCTTCCCGCCGAGCGCGAGCTACGACGCCAGCGGCAAGCCGCTGTTGTCGTGGCGGGTCTATCTGTTGCCGTATCTTGGACAGCAGCCGCTCTACGACCAGTTTCATCTCGACGAGCCGTGGGACAGCGAACACAACAAGAAGCTGATCGAGCAGATGCCCGAGGTCTTCAATTCACCGCTCGCCGACGCACAGCCGGGCCACACGGTCTATCTCGCGCCGGTGGGCAATGGCACCGTCTTCGAAGGCAAGACGGGAACGCCGATCCCAGAGATCAAGGACGGCGTGTCGAACACGATTCTGGTTCTTGAGGCGACGGCCGAGAAAGCCGTGCCGTGGACCAAGCCCGGCGATCCGACGATCAACCGGGAAGACCCGCTCGCCGGACTGATCGGCGACCGCGAGCGATTCCCCGTGCTGCTGTGCGACGGCGCCGTCCTGCGCCTGCCCGCGACAATCGACGCGAAGAGTCGAGAGGCCATCCTGACGATCCACGGCCGCGAGGTCGTCGATTGGTCCGAGATCAATCGTTGAACATCGACACGTTCACGATACACAAAGGCGAGCGGCAGGCGTCAGCCTGCCGGTGGGCGGGACGTTCCTTCAGCGTCCCGATCCATCGTCGGATGCCAGTGCAACAAACTGCATCAAGCCGCTGTGCGTTTTTGAATGAGGAAGGCGTGATGCAGGAGGAGTTTGGCTCCGATCCAGCGGGCGACGCGGTGCCGCCGTCGCACCCAGTTCGGCAGCTCCTTCAGGCCGCAGCCGTGGTTGCCCATCAGGCCGAACTGACGTTCGATGTGCTCGCGGTCGTTCGTGATCCAAGGGCCCAATTTCCCCAGAAGCTGACGGTACTTGCGTGCGGCAGCCGCGGAGGCCGGACGCGTTCACTCCAGTTCTCGCCCTGGCAGGCCCACATGATCGGCCGGTCGTGCAAGGCGGCCCACAAGACGACAAGCAGCACGTCTCGATCAGAATAGGTTTGTCGGGGTTGAGGCTTGTCCTCGGGGAGGATGGACGTGACAGTCTGCCACAAACGATCTTCCATGGCTCCCTCTCTGGACTGGCTACCGGAAGGCTTAAGTCTGGAAGATCGCTGCCTTTCCGGCGACAAAAATCCGCCGCACCACATGCAATTTGTTGCACTGGCAGATTCGTCACCGCACCATGGCGATCACGATCGCGACGGTCATCACTGCGGCGCCGCAGAGTCGTGCCCGCAGCACCGACGGGCCGAGCAGGCGCTCTTCGTTGCGGAACCAATGGCCGACGACCATGACGGCGGCGACGGCCCACAGGCCGCGGGCGCTGTACACGACATTGATCGCCGTCGCGTCGCCGAAGACGGCGAGGGCTCCGGTCAGCAGCACCGCCTGAAGGGCCATGAGTGCGGCGCCGGCGACCAGCCACGGCCAGACGGTTCGTCCGTTACGACGGTGTTCGGCATCGCCGCGCGACACCACGCTCGTCACCGTCCAGGTCGCCAGCACGGGCAACGTGGCGAGGGCGGCCATCGTCGGCAGGAAGCGGCCGGCTCCCCACGCCGGCGACCACTTCTGAACGAGCACGTCAAACAGCGAGTAACAGGCGGCACTGGCGAGCGCCCAGAACGAGGTGACGACGATGCGGCGTTTCTCGCCGCCCGAAACGTTCAACAATGCGACCGCCGCAGCCGACAGAATCGCCGCGACCCAAAGTTGCCAGGGCGGATCATCGGCCAGAAGCAAGGTCGCGAGGACGGCGACGATCACCGTTTTGACGCCCATGATCGGCGTCGCGACCGAGACGTCGCCCAGTTTGAGCGCCAGAAACGTCGTCGCCTGACCGAGAACGTACAGCAAGCCGACGATCGCCGGCTGCCAGACCTCGTCGAAACGAAGCGTTCCACCCAGCGGCAGCACGGTAAGAAACGTGATCGCCGTCGCGATGTTGACGACGGCGGTCGTCTGCACGACTCCGGCACCCAGGACGGCCGCCCGTTTGAGCAACAGCGCAGCGATCGCGTAGACGAGACTGCTTGCCAGCGGAAACAGCAGATGCCAGGACAACGCGAGGGCCTTCACACAAAGTCGGCAGGGCGAGGCATCGGACGGACACGGCTCGGGTCGTCGAGGCTCGCGGTCGAGCCGCATTCGGAGTGCGGCCGCGGTGAGATGCGGGATTGTAGGCTCGATGATCTGTTTCGTCATGCCTGTACGGGAACACACGCCAAGCTCGTCGCGGCTTCGCTCCCATGAGCGTTGTCCGATCGGCTATCGTGCGACTCGGATTCGTTTCCTCAACTTCCAGGGTCGATTTGAGATGAAAACGACGCGACGAGAGTTTCTGGCAACCGCCGGCGCGGCCGCCGCGGCATTCACCATCGTGCCGCGGCACGTGCTCGGCGGTCGGGGGTTCGTTCCGCCAAGCGAGACGGTCCATGTCGCACTCGTCGGAGCCGGCGGACGAGCACGGCAGAATATGCAAGGGCTGTTCAAGGAAGCCGACTGCCGAATCGTCGCCGCCGCCGACCCGGTCGAGTCGATCGATCTGTCGGGGTTCTTCTACAAGGGCGTCGCGGGCCGCGGTCCCACGATCGCCGAGATCGAGAAGCACTACGGCGAGAAGACGCCGGGCTTCAAATGCGCGGCGTACGAAGACTTCCGGGAGATGTACGACAAGCAAAAGTTCGACGCGGTGCTGTGCTCGACGCCCGACCATAATCACGCCACCGTGTCGATTCCGGCGATGCGGGCGGGCAAGCACGTGTACTGCGAGAAGCCGCTGGTCCACAACGTCTGGGAAGCCCGCCTGATGGACAAGGTGGCCGCCGAGACCGGCGTCGCCACGCAGATGGGCAACCAGGGCCACTCGAATGAAGGCATTCGCAAGACCGTCGAATGGCTCAAGGCAGGCGCGATCGGGCCGGTTCGCGAAGTGCATGCCTGGGCGAGCACGAGCCGTTGGAACAAGACGCTCGCCGGTCCGCCGGAAGCGGCACCGGCACCCGCGGAAATGAACTGGGATTTGTGGATCGGTCCGCGCGAACCGCGGTCGTACAGTCCGGCCTATCATCCCGTGGCCTGGCGCGACTTCTGGGATTTCGGGTCAGGAACGATCGGCGATTTCGGCTGTCACGATCTCGACGGGGCGTTCTGGGCGCTCGATCTGGCCAGGCCGACGAGCATCGAGTCCCGTCCCGCCGGATACACCGATCAGCAGATCACGCCGCACGGCGAGTTGATCTACTACGAGTTCGGTCCGCGAGGCGACTTGCCGCCGGTCACCGTGACCTGGTACGGCGGCGGCCTGAAACCCGCGACGCCGAAAGACTGGCCCGCCGATGAGGCGCTGCCCGGCCGCGGAACGCTGTTCCTCGGCGAGAAAGGCGCTCTGTACGAAGCCGGTGCCGGCGGCGAACCGCGTCTGCTCGGCAAGCTCGACAATGAGTTCGAGCGACCGGAACCGACGCTGCCCCGATCGAAGGGCCATTACCGCGACTGGCTCGACGCCTGCAAGGGCGGCGAGCCGGCAGGGTCGCAGTTCGCCTACGGTGCGAAGCTCACCGAGCTGGCGCTGCTCGGCGTGGCGTCGCTGCGTCTGGGCAAGCGGATCGAATGGGATGCCGACGCGATGAAAGCGAAAGGTCTGCCCGAAGCCGACGCCATCCTGAAGGAAGCGTATCGGCCCGGCTGGGAACTGGCGTGACGAAGAAAACTCCAGGCCGGAGCCAAGGCTCCGGCCTGGAGTTTGTCTGCTCACTCCACTCGCTGCGCTGCCGACTTCTCGTCCGACTTCGCCCGTGCTTCCTCCAGCACTTCGTCGAGCGTCACCGTGCGTCCGCCGTCCGCCTTGCTCTTTTCGGCGGCCGTGAGGAAGGCGAAGATCTCGATCGTCTCCTCCGGCGAAACCGGCGGCTCGCCGGTGCGGAAGAACGTCGCGATCTCGGCGACGAGCGGTTTGTAGTCATAGCGATTGTCGCGATAGGCCGTGCCGTTCGTGCCGAATACCGTGGCGCCGACGCCGACCTTCAACGGTTCTTTCACGCCGCGATAGGTGCCGACTCGCCCGTTCGACCAGACGCCCGTCACCTGCTCGAACTTCGGCGTCGCGACGGCGGTCACTTGCTCGCAGCCGGTTCCCATCAGCGTGAACAGCAATTCGGTGCCGTGGATGCCGTAGAAGAACAAGTCGGGGTGGCCTTGCGTCGGCACGGTGCGGCTGTAGACGTCGGCCCCGGCGATCTCGCCGACTTTCGGGTCGTCGAGCAATTCCGGATAGCCCGGCGAAAATCGGCTCGAGCTGCTGCTGAACACCGGCGTGCCGTGCTTTTTCGCGGCTCCGTAGATCGTCAGCACGTCGGCGAGGTCGGCGGCGACCGGCTTGTCGATGAACAGCGGCTTCTTCGCCGCGATCACCGGCATCGCCTGCTCCAGATGCACGCGGCCGTCGACGCTCTCCAGCAGCACGGCGTCGACCTTCGGCAGCAGTTCGTCGATCGATCCGACGATCTCGACCCCCAGGTCGCCGACCTGCTTGGTGAAGTTCTCGATCCGATCGCGGCTCGCCGGAAAGTCGGGGCTGCCTGCCGGAAACGCGGCGACGACGCGCAGCCCTTTGAGCGGCGGCTCCGACTTCGGGTCGTTCAGCAGTTTCGTGAAGACGGTGACGTGCGAGGTGTCGAGGCCGATGATGCCGACGCGGATTTCCGGCTGCGGTTCGTCGGCGTTCGCCGTCGCGGAGGCGAAGATGGCGAGCGTGAATACCAGAACCGCTCGAACCGATTTGAAACTACATTTCGTCACGAGCACGTCGAACCTTTCCAACGGGGAACTGTGAAGTCGAATGCGGCGCGGCCGCGTCAGAAGTATCCGACCGGCACCAATCGACCGCAAGCATCGTCGTTCGCTTCGCTTCCATCGAAAGACAACCGCTCGCGAAGCCGACGGTGAAACGGCGCGAACTTGAACTCCGATCCGTTCCGAATGACACTGCCTCTGAACGTGCTTCGATCTCTCCAGTCGTCTCCACCCACCGACGGACCCTACGCATGACCCGGATCGGCTTTTCGATGCTTCTGGCGGCACTGGGATCTTTCGCGGCCGTCTCCGCTTCCAAGGCGGCGGACCCCTGGATCACCTATGAAGGCGGCGATGGACCGGGCAAAGGCAAGCACGTCGTTCTCGTTAGCGGCGACGAAGAGTATCGCTCGGAAGAAGCATTGCCGATGCTCGCCCGCATCCTGTCCGAGCGACACGGCTTCAAGACGACGGTGCTGTTCGCGATCAATCCCGAGACGGGCGAGATCGATCCGAATTACAACGCGAACATTCCAGGGCTCGCACAGCTTGCTGATGCCGACCTGATGATCATCGCGACCCGATGGCGCAATCTGCCGGCCGAGCAGTTGAAGCCGATCGACGCCTACCTCAAAGCCGGCAAGCCCGTCATCGGATTACGAACCGCGACGCATGCGATCAAGCCGGTCGATCCCGAATGGCAGCACTACGCCGACGGATACAAAGGACCGAAAAAAGAATGGGAAGGCGGCTTCGGCCGCGTCGTGCTTGGTGAAATGTGGGTCGCTCACCACGGTGCACACGGCAAGGAATCGACACGCGGCCTGATCGCACCCGGCGCCGAAGAGCACGCCATCACCCGCGGCATCGAAGACGGCGACATCTGGGGCGACACCGACGTCTACACCGTCCGCCAGCCCTTGCCGGGCGACAGCCGGCCGCTCGTCCTGGGTCAGGTGCTCGCCGGAATGAAGCCGACCGATCCGCCCGTCGCCGGCAAGAAGAACGACCCGATGATGCCCGTCGCCTGGGTGAAGAGCTATCAGATTCCCGGTGGTGAGAAAGGCCGCGCGTTCACGACGACGATGGGCGCGGCGACCGATCTCGCCAGCGAAGGTCTCCGACGGCTCGTCGTCAATGCCGCCTACGATCTGCTGGGACTCGAAGTGCCCGCGGACGGCACCGACGTGCGAACCGTCGGCGAATATTCCCCTTCGCCCTTCGCCCACAACGGCTTCAAGAAGGGATTGACGCCGGCGGATTTCGCCGCGGAATGAACATCGGGCGAAGCTCGAAATCCGAAACAAATCCGAAGCATGAAATTCGGAAGCCGTCTTGATGGGAATCCGTTTCGGTCCTTCGTGCTTTGAATTTGTTTCGAATTTCGTGCTTCGGATTTCGAGTTTCATCCCTTCTCCCGTCACGCGAGAACGTCTTCGACGACGTGCCCGTGGACATCGGTGAGTCGATAGCGGCGGCCCTGGAACTTGTAGGTCAGCCGTTCGTGGTCGATGCCCATCAGGTGCAGAATCGTCGCGTGCAGGTCGTGAATGTGCACGCCGTTCGACGCCACGTTGTAACCGAACTCATCGGTCTCGCCGTAGGTGACGCCGGGCTTCACGCCTCCGCCGGCCATCCAGATCGAAAAGCATCGCGGATGGTGATCGCGACCGAAGTTGCCCGGCGTCAGCAGTCCCTGGCAATAATTCGTGCGACCGAACTCGCCGCCCCAGATCACCAGCGTCTCGTCGAGCAGCCCGCGTTGCTTGAGATCGGCGACGAGCGCCGCGGCGGGGCGGTCGGTCTGTGCGCACTCGCGGCGAATCCCGCCCGGCAGTCCGCCGTGATGATCCCAGTCCTGATGGTAGAGTTGAATGAATCGCACGCCGCGTTCGGCGAGTCGGCGGGCCAGAAGACAGTTCGCCGCGAACGTTCCCGGATCGCGTGAATCGGGACCGTAGGCGTCGAGAACGTGCTGCGGCTCGTCGCGGAAGTCGGTCACGTCGGGAACACTCGCCTGCATGCGAAACGCCATTTCGTAGTTCGCGATGCGGGCGGTGATCGCAGCGTCGGGCGTTCCGTCGAACTGAATCTCGTGCAGTTCTCGAAGCCGGTCGAGCACCAGACGGCGACTTTCCGTCGAAACGCCGGGCGGGTTGCCCAGATACAGCACCGGGTCGCCGCCCGAGCGAAACCGCACGCCCTGATGACTCGTCGGCAAGAATCCGGAGCCCCACAAATGCGACATCAACGGCTGGCCGCTCTTGTTCTTCGTAATCAGCACGACGAACGACGGCAGATCGCTGTTCTCGCCGCCCAAGCCGTAATCGAGCCACGCCCCGATGCTCGGCCGGCCGGGAATCTGCGACCCCGTCTGCATGAACGTTACGCCGGGGCCGTGATTGATCGAATCAGTGTGCACCGAACGAATGACGCACAGTTCGTCGGCGACGGTCGCGGTCTGCGGCAGCAACTCGCTGATCCACGCGCCGCTCTCACCGTGCTGCGCGAACTGGAACGGCGAGCCTGCCAGCGGAATCGAACTCTGGTTCGCCGACATGCCCGTCAGGCGTTGGCCGCTGCGCACCGAATCGGGAAGCTGCTCGCCATGCAACTCATTGAGCAGCGGTTTGTAATCGAACAGATCAAGCTGCGAAGGACCTCCCGACTGGAACAGGTAGATGATCCGCCTCGCCTTCGGGGCGAAGTGGAAGCCGTCCAGCGCACCGCCGGCGTCGTCGGCAGCAGCCGCGGAACCGCCCATCAATTCCGCCAGCGCCAGCCCGCCCAACCCCATGCCGAACCGGTTCAGGCACTCACGGCGACTCAGCCGGAACCACGGCTCGTGTCCGGTGCAACGCGAGCCCGGAATTCGTTGATCGTTCATCGGAATCACCTCTTCACGACGCAGCCGTCGTAGTTCATCAGCGCATTAATGACCGCAGTCGCCGCGGCCAGCTCGGCGGCCGGAACGCTCGTAGAAACCGGACGATCGCCGACGTCGAGGTATGCAGCGGCCTGTTCGGGATGCCGGCGGTACCAGTCGAGTTGTTCGTCGTACATTCGGCGAAGGACGCCCTGTTCCTTCGCGTCGGGATGACGGCTCGTCAATCGCAGAAAGGCCAGGTCGATGATCTTGCCAGGCTGACCGCCGTTCGTCGTCGTCAGTGATGTCGCGAGCACCCGTGCCGCTTCGACGAACTGCGTGCCGTTGAGCAGCACGAAGGCATGCAGCGGCGTATCGGTCACATCCCGGCGAACGACGCACACCACCCGTTTCGGCACGTCAAACGCTTCCAGCACCGGGGCCGGTCCCGTGCGACGCCAGAAGGTGTAGATGCTGCGACGAAAAAGTTCCTGTCCCTTGCCGGCTTCCGACGGCTTGAACGATTCGGGCATGTCATACGTTCTGACCGAAGGCCCGCCGATCCGTTCGACCAGCAATCCGCTCGCGGCGAGCGCCCCGTCGCGGATCATCTCGGCCGCCAGTCGATGCCGTGGTCCACGGGCGAGCCAGGCGTTTTCCGGGTCGTCGGCGACGAGCTTCGGATCGGCCGAGCTTCGCTGGCGATAGGTGTGCGACGTGACGATCGTTCGCAACAGCCGCTTCACGTTCCAGCCGGAGCCGACGAACTCCGCGGAGAGGCTGTCGAGGAGTTGCGGATACTCGGGAAGGTCGGATTGGCTGCCGAGATCCTCGGGCGTTTTGACAAGCCCGCGTCCGAAAAGGGACTGCCAGAATCGATTCACCGTGACTCGCGCCAGCAACGGATGCTGCGGATCGGTCAGCCAGCGGGCCAAGCCGAGGCGATTTCGCGGCTGATCCTCGGGAAAGGGCGGCAACGCCGCCGGCGTGTCCGGCACGACAGGTTCACCGCGATTCTGATACTCCCCGCGGGCGAGAATGTAGGCCGTCTTCGGTTCGGGCAACTCGCGCATCACCATGATCTCGCGTGCCGCGTCAGCCAGCCTGCTGCGCGCTTCGCGAGCCGACTGAAGTGCCGCGAGTTGTTTTCTGTACGGCTCATCGACCGTCGCAAGCCAGTAATCAAGCAACAGAGCCTGTTCGTCGTCTGTCAGCATCGACGGACCTTTGTCGAGTAGCGACCGAAGGCTTCCCTCGACGAAGACCTCGCGAGCTTCGAGCGACGTCAGGGTCCGGTTGAAGACGCGGAATTCGTCGACGAGGCCGCCCGCGAGACCGCGATCGCGGAAGCGTTCGCCGATTGCGATGGTGTCGCCGCCACCGCCGGTGATGTCCTTCGTCAGCTTGTCGCGAATGACGGTGGTCGCCGCCGGTTCGCCGTCGACGAACACCCGCAGTCCGTCGGCCCGGCTCGAACCGTCGCTCGTGACGCTGACGTGCACCCATTCATTTAGCGACAACGGTTCAACGGCTTTCACCGACGCCGCATTGCCGGGCCAGAAATGGATGAGCGACCACTTCAAGCGACCGTCTTCGAGCAGCAGTTCGTAACCGCGGCTACCGGCGTCCGTCCAGGCGCGCGACCGGTGAAAGACGACGGCCCGCTCGCCGACCGCCGGCATCTTCAACCAGAGCGACACGCTGAACGGGTCGAAGCGATGAAAATTGCCGATGGTCGTCGTCACCGCATGGTCGCCGGTCAGTTTCACCGCGCTTCCGAAACGCCCTTCCGTCAGAACGTTCTCCGCCGGCGACGTCGCCGACGCCCCCGCCGCCGTGCTGTCGAAGCCACCCTTCGCATTGGGTTCGTCGAACGGAAAATGAGCGATCTCGCCGGCGATTCCAGCAGGGGGCGATGGTTCGGCTTTCATCCAGTGCTCGAACGCCTGTTGCCGATCGCGAGCCATCGAACCGAGCCGCGACTCGGCCTCGACGACGGCTACGCCTGCCTGATCGAGTTGCTGTTTCTGCGACTCGTTAAGCAATCGGAGCGTCGGCGTGGGCACTGCATCAGTGAAGAAGGAATAGAGGCCGGCCTCGTCGATGTCGTCGAAGAACGCGAAGAGTTGGTAGTATTCCCGCTGCGAGATCGGGTCGAACTTATGGTCGTGACAGCGGGCGCATTCGAGCGTCAGGCCGAGAAACGCGGTGCCGAACGTGACCACGCGATCGTTGACGTAGTTGACCCGATATTCTTCCTCGATCGAGCCGCCTTCCGATTCCTGCGGATGCAGGCGATTGAACGCCGTCGCGAGGATCTGCTCGTCGGTCGCGTCCGGCAGGAGGTCACCGGCCAGTTGCCACGTGACGAACTCATTCCACGGCTGGTTCCGGTTGAACGCGTTGATGACCCAGTCGCGCCACGGCCAGACCTCGCGCTCGCGATCGACCTGAAAACCGTAGCTGTCGGCATACCGTGCAAGATCGAGCCAATCAGCCGTCATTCGCTCGCCGTATCTCGGCGACGCCAGCAACCGATCGACCAGCCGCTCGTAGGCATCCGGCCTTCGATCGTTCACGAATGCGGCGACCTCGTCGGGCGACGGCGGCAATCCGGTCAAGTCGAACGTGACGCGGCGAATCAGCAACTCGCGATCCGCCTCCGGCTGCGGTTCAAGACCGCGCGCGGCCAGCCGATCGAAGACGATGGAGTCGATCAGGTTCCGCGGGCGGACGTCAGTTGCAGTTCGGTCCGTCGACTGCCGGGGGACGGTGCGTTGGAAGGGGCGGAACGTCCAATGCGTCTCGTAGTCGCCGCCGGCCGCGATCCAGCGCCGCAGTGTTTCGATTTGTTCCGACGTGAGCCGCCCGATCTTCGCATCGGCGGGCGGCATCTGCTCGAACTCGTCCGTCGATGCGATGCGGCGAATCAACTCGCTCTCTTCGGGCCGACCCGGCACGATCGCCGTGGCACCCGATTCGAGAGCCGTCACCGCACTATCGCGAACGTCGAGTCGCAGTCCGGCTTGTCGCTGGTTCTCGTCCGGACCGTGGCAGAAGTAACACTTGTCCGACAAGATCGGCCGGACGTCGCGGTTGAAGGACGGCGCATCGGCGGCGAGAGAAGTCGAACCGGACAGGAAGGCGACGGACAGGCCGAACAGGATCAGCGGAGCTGTGGCGGTTCGGGTGATCGACATCGCACCGTGTTGTCTTGTTCCAGAGCGGCCGTCGAAACGTCTGCCGCCCGCCAGAAGGAGACGTTTCGCCGGTTCGCAGCATTCTGAACAGCGAAGGGTCGTGTGAGAACGTCGTCCCTCGAAAAACGTTCGCGCGTCGTCGACGCGCCGGGTCTCTCCATAGTACGCGAAACGACGCCCGATGACCGGTGTCGCCGCGAATCTCTGTCGCGATCGCCGGCTACTTCGCGGGCAGCGGTTCGAGGAACCAGCCCGAATCGGAGATGATGCGTGCGTTCGCCTTCGGATACACTTCGCCGGTCATGCGGGTGATCGCCCAGTTGCTGGCGGCGCCGACGAACTCGGCGGCGCCGCTCGGGACGTCGTACATGCGGAGCGTCGACAGCGCGTCTTTCGCTTCCATGCGGCCGAGCGTGATCGCCGACATTCCTCGCACGGGTTCGACTTCCGGGGGCATGCTGGCGACGTCCTGAATCCGGGATTCCAACTCGCTGACGAGTGCCGCGTCGGGCCGGCCGGCATGCAGATGGCCGAGCGCCCAGATCGCCGCCGTGCGCGAGACCTCACCCAGAACGGCCGACTTGGGCACGAACTTGCGCATCAATGCGTCGGCAGGCATGTACGTCATCTGGCCGAACGCCTGAAAGATCTGGGCCACCTGTTCGTTCGCCCCGGCGATCGCCGGATCTTTCTCGATGCGTTCCGTCTGCCGTTTCGCGAACTCGAGCATCGGGGCCAGCGTGTCCGGCAATGCCAGGCGCCGCAAAGCCCACGCCGAGGCCACCATCACCTCCGGGCGTGGCTGCTCAAGCAGTACGAGCAGCCGATCGGCCGCCACTTCGTGGTCCAAGGCGCCGAGCAACAGCGAAGCTTGCTCAAGTGCCCGCCAACTGTCGAGGCCCAGCGCCTGCATGCCCGCCTCGCGGACCGGATCATCCAGTTCCGGCTGCGCAGCGAGGGTGAACAGCGAATCGCGAACGTAACGCCGGACATCGGGATGAGGATCGTCGAGCAGCGGCCCGAGCGATGCGACGCCCTCGGGCGAAGGCACCTCGACCAGCGCTTGAGCACCCAATCGCCGCACGTTCGCGTCACCGTTCGCGAGAACCTTCTCGGTGAGCGGCAACACGAGTGCCGGATCGGTCTCGAGCAGCCATTGCAGCGCTTTCGCGGCGACGGTCGGCTCATCGTCGAGGGCAAGTTCCTTCAGAATCTCCGTCGTGCGATCGCTGCGATGCTGCCGGAGCACCGAGACGGCGACAAGACGATCGACGATTCCTCGCGGCGACATATCCGCGGCGAGTTTCGCCGCGAACTCCTCCAGACCGTCCGACTCGATGTTTCCGATCGCTCGCGCCGCTTCGAGCCGTATCGTCGCGGGCGTTTCCGCCGATTGGGCAAGCGTTTGCAGACGCGATGACGCGGCCGGTTCACGCAGCGTCCCCAGGCATCGCACGGCAAGTCGCAGCAACTCGTAGGGCGTCGCTTCGTCTTCGAGGTTTTCGAGCCATTCTTCGCGGGCCGGCTCGAAACGCCATTCGGCGAGCGCAGGATCGATCACCTGCCGCAGCTCCCGCTCGCCGCGCTGCGCCTGCCGATGGAGTTCCGGCGCCGCCTGGCGGGCATCGAGCGCGACGAGCGCCCGGGCGATCGAGAGTCGCACGGGAAGCGTCAGATCCTGCTTCGCCAGGACGCGCGTCAGATGCGGCGTCGCATCGTTCATGTCGTCGAACCCATCCCTGCGCACCGCAGCGATCGCCTCGGCGGCGCGCATCGTCAGTTCCGATTCCGGACCGTCGAGCACCCGAAACCAGAGTTCTTTGAGCTCCGGCGACAACGTCTTGACGGTTCCCGGCAACTCGAACGACGGATCGCCGTCCATCGGCGAATCGAGGACGATCTCCGCCGCAACGACGATGTGCGGCGCGAGCGCCGTCAGGGCCAGCAGAATCGAGAGCGAACGAACCATGTGGGAACGAGCCTTATTGCGGCCGCGAGAGTCGCCAGGTCTGGACGGCGAGCACGAACATCAGGACGATCGACGTCGCACCGAGAAACCACCAGTTCGCGGGGATCAGTTCGTAGCCCTCGAAGCCGGGTGCGTCGATCACCGACAGCGCTGCGGCGACCGGGTTGACCTTCAACACCGACTCGACCGTCGCATGACCGAACGGCGCGTCGCGGCCGAGCCACACCAACAGAGTGCCGCCGCATAATCCCAGCAGCGCCGCGTAGGCCGTCATGGTCGCCGGGGCGGTTCGTCGGAAGAAGCTGCCCACGCAGGCGCTGACGGCGAGCGAGAACACGGCCGTGAGCAACAGGCAGGCGACGACGCGTTTGACCTGCTGCCCCATCGCCGGCTCGATGTAGACC
>JBAQZJ010000442.1:0-4090 GCA_049790855.1 Planctomycetaceae bacterium
GCGAAAGGACTCCCTTTCGCGGAGCGAAAGGCGACGCTCAGAAAACATCCATCGAGTTAATGTTCACTCCCAGCGACGGTAAGCGGGGAGGGACTGTGTGACTTTACCTCCGGCAGGGCGGTTTTGACAGCAGGCGGTATCGCCGTGCGGCGGCAGTGCGTTGGCGATGCGCCTTACAAATCCTATAATCCTTCACCTGTACTTGCTTTCCGATGATCGACCGACGTGGTGGGAACACCGATTCTCCTCTTCGGACGATGTTGTCCGTACTCGACACGAGGAACGCTGTGCCGCGAAATCGCCCGCGGATCGGAGCTGTCAGCTATCTGAACAGCAAACCGCTCGTCGAAGGGCTGTCGGCACGTCTGCCGGGCGGTTTGGCGCTGGATTACCCGAGCCGTCTGGCGGCGTCGCTGGCCGCCGATAAGCTCGATGTGGCGTTGATTCCCTCGATCGAAGTCCTGCGATCGGAAGGCGACTATCGAATCGTCTCGGACGCTTGCGTCGCGGCACGCGGGCCGGTCCGCAGCGTCAAGGTCTACTTCCGCGTTCCGCCGGGCGACGTGCGGACGTTGGCGCTCGATGAAGGCTCGCGAACGAGCGCGACGTTGACCAGCGTACTGCTGCATCATCGTTACGGAATCACACCGGCGGTGGAGCCGTTGCCGCTGGGGCGAGTCGTCGGCGACTCGTCGGCCGATGCGATCCTGCTGATCGGCGATCGGGCGATGTTTCCGGTTCCGGGGCGTTTCGTCGCCGAGTGGGATCTCGGCGACGAGTGGAACCGCTGGACCGGCTTGCCGTTCGTGTTCGCCGTCTGGGCGGCGCGGAACGATCGCCTGCCGGCGGGCCTGGCGAGCTTGCTGTCGTCGATTCGGGATGCCGGTGTCGCCGACGTCGAGCGCATCGCACGACGCGAAGCCCGCCTGCTGGGGCTTGATGCCGAGGTCGTTCTCGATTACCTGACGAATAACCTGCACTTCACGCTGAGTTCCGCCGAGCAGAGCGGCCTGAAACTTTTCGCCCGGCTTGCCCACGAAGCGGGCCTGGCCCCTGGGGGAATCGATCGTGTCTTCTGTGCCGGCAACGACGACGTCTCTTGCGACGAACCAGACGCATCGCACGGCTTGCCTTCCGACCCGTCGAGCGAACGGCGTTACGTCGCAGCTCGCTAAGGCCGTCGCCGGAGACCGGCTGACTCCCGACGAGGGGCTGACGCTGCTCGAATCGCACGATCTTGTCGCGATCGGCGAGGCGGCGAATGCGGTCACGAAACGGCTGCATCCCGAGCCGTTCCGCACCTACAACATCGACCGCAACATCAATTACACGAACGCCTGCACTGCCGTTTGCGATTTCTGCGCGTTCTACCGTCCGCCGAAGCACGACGAGGTCTACGTGCTGTCGCAGGACGAGCTTCACAAGAAGATCGAAGAGACCGTCGCGCTCGGCGGCGACCAGATCCTGCTGCAAGGAGGACTGCATCCCAAGTACAAGCTCGATTGGTACGAAGAGCTGCTCGGCGGGATCAAGTCGCGCTTTCCGAACGTCAACGTTCACGGCTTCAGCCCGCCGGAAATCCATCACTTCACCAAGGTCAACAAACTGCCGCTGAAGACCGTGCTGGAGCGGCTAAAAGCGGCGGGACTGGGCAGCCTGCCGGGCGGGGGAGGCGAGATTCTCGTCGATCGCGTCCGCAAAGAGATCACCCGCGGCAAGGTGCTGACGGACGACTGGTTGAACGTACATCGCGTCTGGCACGAACTGGGCGGCAAGAGCACGGCGACGATGATGTTCGGCCACATCGAGACGCTCGCCGAACGCATCGAGCACATGGAGCGCGTGCGGCAGCTTCAGGACGAAACCGGCGGCCTGACGGCATTCATCAGTTGGACGTTCCAACCCGACCACACCGACATGGCCGACGTCCCGCCCGCCGGGGCGTTCGAGTACCTCAAGACGCAGGCCGTCAGCCGGCTCTACCTCGACAACGTGCCGAACATCCAGTCGAGCTGGGTCACGCAGGGCGAAAAGATCGGCGGCCTGGCCCTGTTCTTCGGCGCGAACGACATGGGCAGCCTGATGATCGAGGAGAACGTCGTCGCCCAGGCAGGAACGGTCTATCACTTGTCGCTGGAACAGATTCGTGGTGCCATCAAAGAAGCGGGATATATTCCCCGTCAGCGCAACGTGTTCTACGAGTACATTGACGAATGGGAGCCGGGGGACGCGGAAGGGCGGGTGTAGGCCGTGCCGTCGGCGAAGTCGGCGAGGACGTTGCCGGTATTGAATTGACAGGGGCGCACGGCCCTGACGACGATCGGGTAGAATGCCTTTGGAGGTGAATCGATGCCCGGCGCATTCCCCGGTATGAATCCGTTCCTCGAAAACAATTGGGGCGACGTACACGCGCGGCTGACGGTCTATGCAGCGAATCACCTTCAAAGTCAGTTGCCGCGAGAGTTGCGTGCCAGCGTCGAGGAAACGGTCGCCGTGTCGCAGGATGACGAGCCGCCGGTGCATCTCAAGCCGGATGCACGGATCGTCGAGGGACGGCGCCGTCCGGCAATGGCCGAAACAGAAGGCGGCGTGGCCCTTGCAGAAATCGAAACAGCCGAAGCGATTCTCGTCGAACTGGAGGACGAACCGCCGACGGCGCGTTCCGTCCAGATCGTCGAGCGCAACGGCGGTCGCGTTGTGACCTCGATCGAGTTTCTCAGTCCACACAACAAACTGACCGAACGCGCCCGCGCACTGTTCCGACGGAAGCAAGAGTTGATGCTCGCCGGGGGAGTGAACATCGTCGAGATCGACCTTGTGCGGCAGGGCGGCTGGGCGTTGTCGGTGCGCGAGCCGCTCAAACCGCAGTCGTGGTCGTATCCGTATCGAGTCTGCGTGATCCGGGCGATGCGAAAGTCGTTCGCTGAATGCTATTCACTGCCGTTGCGTGAGCGGCTGCCAGTGATTCGCATTCCGCTACGGCCGGACGATCGCGACGTCACGCTCGATCTGCAAGTTCTGATCGACGCCGCGTGGCGGGACGGCGGGTATGACGACTTCGATCGCATTCACGAGTCGATCCCGCCGTTCGAGCCGTCGGATGCCGAATGGGTCGCGCAGCGGCTTCGTGAAGCCGCCGAGCGGCTGTCGCCGCGGCCGGACTGACATCTACTCGACCCACCAGCCCGACGGTCTCCCCCGCTTCCGCTGTGACCGCGACGGATTCCGTAGCCAGAGCGCTCTTCTCGCACCGGGCGTCGCGAACTAGACTTGGACACCCGTTTCCTGTCCGTCGGTTCCGGCACGATGATCCGCGTTCGCGAGCTTTCCAAGAGTTTCGACGACCTCAAGCGGGGTCGCATCATCGCCCTCGACCGCGTCAGTTTCGATGTGCGGCCGGGGGAAATCTATGGACTCCTCGGGCCGAACGGAGCGGGGAAAACCACCTGTCTCCGCCTGTTGAGCACCGTTTTGCGGCCGACGGGCGGCACGGCGGAGGTCGCCGGGTTCGACGTCGCGACGCAGCCGGAACAGGTCCGGGCGCACATCGGTTTCATGTCGAACAACACAGGCATCTACGACCGGATGACGGCGTGGGAGCTTGTCGAGTATTTCGGGCGGCTTTACGGAATCGAAGAGACTCAACTCCAGACGCGGCTGGAGCTTGTCTTCGCCGAGTTGCAGATGAACGAAATTCGCGACGTGCTCGGCTCGAAGATGAGCACCGGCATGAAGCAGAAGGTCTCGATCGCGCGGACGATCATTCACGACCCGCCGGTCTTGATCTTCGACGAGCCGACGAACGGCCTCGACATTCTCGTGGCTCGCGCGGTGCTGAAGGCGATCGCGAATCTGCGCGATCAGGGAAAGTGCGTCATTTTCAGCACGCACATCATGCGCGAGGTCGAGAAGCTGTGCGATCGCGTCGCGATCATCGATCACGGCCGCATTCTCGCCGAAGGGACACTGCCGGAACTGGCCGCGCGTTACGACGAACCGGACGTCGAAGAGATGTTTTTCCGGCTGATCAGCGAGCACGAGGCCGAAAGCATCGTGTGAAGTCTATTCGTTGAGCCGCGACCATCGGGAG
>JBAQZJ010000443.1:0-3869 GCA_049790855.1 Planctomycetaceae bacterium
TGAAGTGAGGGGGAGAGTGGGGGACGGGGTGAGCGGGAGAAGGGGAAGGGGCTGACGCTTATACGCTCTCCCGACCTCGCCGCTCTTGCGACCGAAGGTCTCCCCGATGGTTCGCAGGTTCCCCGACGGGTCTGGAGACCTGCGGTCGCCGGAGGTGGTCAGGGAGCGATCCGGCCACAACAGGCGGCTGACGCCAAAGAAAGTGGTTTACCGCGGAGAACGCAGAGGCCGCGGAGGAATTGCTTCTCTGCGTCCTCAGCGGTGTAATTGCTTTCCAATAGCCAGCGTAGGGCCGGCTGCGCCGGCCGGAATGGGCGTTGGAGCGCCTCGAAATCTCCGTCCCCGAATTTCGTCCGGCACAGCCGGACCTGACGGCGGAACACGCTTCTACCCAACCACTTGCATTCTTAAACATTGTCCCCAGACCTCCCCGAAGCGCCGTTTCACCGACCATGAAACAACGACTTACGTCGCAAAACGTCGGCGAAGTCCGTTAAGGGTGAGAGCACGTGTGACTCACCGGCAGGCATTGGGGGCGGGGGCCTAGACCCGTTCCACAATGCCGACGCTACCAGTACGGCCGCTTTCGGCCATGACCCGCAGAACGGCGCGACCGCGAGGAACCTCGTTCGTAAAGAACGACGCTCGCGACGGCTCCACATGTCTGCAAACCAGGGCGCCTTGGATTTTTGTTTTGAGGAGACAGGAGACAGGAGTCAGGAAGTTGGACCGAAATGAGCAGTGTTTTCTGAGGACAACGGAGTAAAACGCGGGCTGTGAACGAAGGTTCCACGGTCGTCAGCAATACCATAATCCGTAAAGTCGACCATTTCGGTTCTTGACGTGGCGCGCGCGGCGCGTTCCAATCATCAACGAACCATGATGCGTATCAAGACCGGCCCCCGCTTGCCGGTCTGACGGCTTCCGCCGACGCGACGCACGGATGCACCCTCCCCCTGTGTCGGACCCGCCATGACTGCTCCTGCCCTCCGCCGCAAGGCGGGCATTTGTATCGTTCTGTTCACCGCGACGGCCGTGTCGACTGTCGCCGCGGCCCAGGAACCGCCCCCCGTCGCGGAACCTGCCGGCGCACCGGCTCCCGCCGTCGAACCGCTGCATGAGCGGATCGACCGCATGGTGGAAGCGTCGTCCGGCCCCTTCGCACCAATCGCCGGTGACGAAGAGTTCCTGCGTCGCATCTCGCTGGACCTGACCGGCCTGCCGCCTCTGCCGGATGAAGTTCGAGCCTTCGTGGCCGATGCCGATCCCGCCAAGCGGGTCAAGTCGATCGACCGGCTTCTCGCGGGTCCGTGGTACGCCCGGCATCTGTCGAACGTGCTCGACGTGATGTTCATGGAGCGGCGGCCCAACGTGCATATTACGGATGACGAATGGCGGGGCTATCTCGTCGCGTCGATCCGGCAGAACAAGCCGTACAACGTTCTCGCGCGAGAACTGCTGTCGGCCGACGGCACCGATCCGGCGACGCGACCCGCCGCTCGATTCTTTCTCGACCGCACCGTCGAGAAGGCCGTCGAGCCGAACCTGATGGCGCGGGACGTCGGCCGGATTTTCTTCGGCCGCGACATGCAGTGCGCCCAGTGTCACGACCATCCGCAGATCGACGACTACAAACAGGCCGATTATCAGGGCCTGCTCGCCGTCGTGCAGGGCACGACGACGTTCACGGCGCCGGCCCCCGACGGCAAGATCTATCTCGCCGAAAAGCCCGGCACCGAGATCGCGTTCGAATCGGTCTTCATTAAGGGCGAGCGACACACGACCGGCCCGCGAGTTCCCGGTGCGGCCGAGATGGCGGAGCCGGCGTTTCATCCCGGCGACGAATACGCGACGGCTCCGGCGGAGGGCGTGCGTCCGGTGCCGAAGTTCAGCCGTCGTTCCGCACTCGCCGAACAGGCGACCAGCGGCTCGAATCGCTGGTTCAATGAGAATGCGGCGAATCGGTTCTGGGCGATGATGATGGGACGCGGCCTCGTCAACCCGCCCGACCTGCACCATTCGGCGAATCCTCCGTCTCATCCCGAACTGATGCGATTGCTCGGCGAGGAATTCGCCCGGACGGGATTCGACGTCAAATCGCTGCTGCGCGAACTCGCGCTGACTCGGGCCTATCAGCGATCGATCGACGTTTCGATCGACGTCGCGCCCGAAGAAATCGCGAAACAGCAGGAGGAGCTTGCAAAGCGCCAGGATGTGCTCGAGGCGGTCTCCGGCGAATCGCTCGCCGCCCACGGCGAGACGATCGACGCCTGGCAGGCGGCCGTCGATGCGGCTGCCCCGGTGAAAGCAGAGGTGACCGCAGTAACGGCCGCCGCGGCCGAGGCTCTCAAAGCCCGAGACGCCGCGACGGCGGCACTGAACGAATCGAAGGCGGCCCACACCGCCAAGCAAGATGTCGTCGCGGCCGTCGCCGAAGCCGCCGCCAAGACGCAAGCGGCCGCGGCGAAACTTCCCCAGGATGCCGAGTTCGCCGCGCTCTCGCAGAAGATCGCCGAGAAGCAGGCGGCCCTCACGGTAGAGGTGACGACCCTCGCGCAGGCCGTCGAAGCCAAACAGGCAGCGGCCACGCAGGTCGAGGCGGCGCTCGTCGCCAGCCGGCAGGCTCTTGATGCGGCGCGGGCCAAGTATGCTCCGTTCACTCAAGCCGTCCACGCTGCCGACGACACGATGTCGATCGCAAGGCAGAAGATGATGGACGATGCGACGCTCGCCGCCGGCTCGAGTGAGCAAGTCGGCGACCTGAAGCGGCTGGCCGAATTCCAGACGGCCCGAGTCACCGCGACCGCTGCCGTGGCAGCCGTTCCTGCCGCCGAGACACAACTCGCCGCAGCCCGCAAGGTCGTTGAAGAGCAAACGGCACTCGTCGCGGAGGCCGAAAAACAGGTCGCCGCTGCGAAACTCCAATTGACGGAAGTTCAACAGCAGCGATCGGCGTCAGAGCAAGAGGCGGCGAAGCGGAAAGCGATCAGCGATTCACTCGTGGCGGCTGTCGCGCAGGCGACGTCGGCCAGCGGTCAGCTTCCCGAGGACGTCGCGCTCGCCGAGGCCGTCAAAACGTTGCAGACCAAGGCCCAGGAATCGACCGCGCGACTCACCGAAATGGCCGATCCGCTTGCGAAAGCTCAGGCGGCCGAACAACAGGCGACCACGGTGATGGCGACGGCCGAAAAATCGCACCAGGCGATGGTCGCCGAGCAAACGCGGCGGCAGCAGGCAGCGACGGTCGCGGAACAGTCGCTGGCGTCGACGCAAGCCGCGGCGACCTCCAGCCGGGCGGCGGCCGACGCGGCCCGTTCGGTCGCGGTTCAGAACCGCGTCGCTTCGTTCGCGACCGCGTCGCTCAAGCCGCTGACGCCCGAGCAACTCTGCTTCGCGACCTTCCGCGTCACTGGCATCTATGCGAACTATCGAAATGCTGAAGAGGCGGCGTTGAACATGGCCGCCCCGCTTCCCGCCGAGGCGACTCCCGAGCAGATCGCCGCGCGACAAATCGAACTGGAACAGAAGACGTTCGACAAGCTCAAGGGCAACATCGCGTTGTTCGCGAACATGTATGCGGCCGGCGCCGGCCAGCCGCAAGGCGACTTCTTCGCGACCGCCGACCAGGCCTTATTCGCAGCGAACGGCGGCACGCTGACATCGTGGCTGAATCCGGGCGGAGGAAATCTGGCGGAGCGAATGATCAACCAGCCCGATCCGAAACTCGCCGCCGAAGACCTCTACCTGACGATCCTCTCCCGCCGACCGACCGACGCCGAGGCGACCGAAGCCGCCGCCTACCTCGCCGCGCGTCCGCAGGAGAAGGCGGCCTGCGTGCAGGAGCTTGCCTGGGCGCTGCTGACCAGCGC
>JBAQZJ010000444.1:0-4918 GCA_049790855.1 Planctomycetaceae bacterium
ACGGCGACCGGGTTTTGGTAGTAGTTCTAAATAGATTAAAGAATCCGTGAAAAATCAGGGTTTCGACCGTCCCCTAACTTCTCCGAGTCTCCACGCGAATCTTTCCCCGCCTCTCCCGATCCCCCGCCTCCCCCTCTCACATCCGCGCTTTGTCCGAGATGTCTTTCCGGCACCAGGCGCCGTCCCAGCGAATCGCCTTGACGGCCTGATAGGCGCGAAGTTTCGCCGAAGCGACATCGTCGCCGATCGCGGTGACGCCGAGAACACGTCCGCCGTCGTTCACGATGGAACCGCCGGCGTTCAAACGGGTTCCGGCGTGGAACACCTTGACGTCGGGCAGGGCGTCGGCGTCGGCGAGGCCGCGGATCGGCTTGCCCTTTTCGTAGTCGCCGGGGTAGCCCTCGGAGGCCATGACGACGCAGATGGCGGGCCGGGGATCCCATTCGAGTTCCGGCACTTTGTCGAGTTTCCGCTCGGCAGCGGCCAGCAGCAGTTCGAACAGGTCGGATTTCAGCCGCATCAGGACGGGCTGGGCCTCGGGATCGCCGAAACGGGTGTTGAACTCGAGCACCCGCGGCCCCTGTGCGGTGAGCATCAGTCCGGCATAGAGGACGCCGTTGAAGGGTCGTCCAATGCGGCTCATGCCATGCACGGTCGGCACGAGAATCTTGTCGATGATCGTATCCATCAGGGCCGGTGTGACGAGCGGCGCGGGGCTGTAGGCCCCCATGCCGCCCGTGTTCGGGCCGACGTCGCCGTCGTAGGCGGCCTTGTGATCCTGGGCGGTGTCGAGCGGCACGATCGACTTGCCGTCGACGATGGCGAGAATGCTCGCTTCCTGACCTTCCAGCCGGTCTTCGACGACGATCTTGCTGCCCGCGTCGCCGAAGACGCGCTTGACGGCGATCTCCTGAATGGCGGCGAGCGCTTCGGATTTCGACGAGCAGACGAACACGCCCTTGCCCGCGGCGAGACCGTCGGCCTTCACGACGAGCGGCGTTTCGGGTCGCTCTTCGACGTAGGCGAAGGCGTCGCGTGCGGCGTCGAAGTTGCGGAAATCGGCCGTCGGAATGCCGTGCTGCCGCATGAACTGCTTCGAGAAGACCTTGCTGCCCTCGAGTTCCGCGGCGTTCTTGTTCGGGCCGAAGACGAGCAACTCGTGCTTGCGAAGCACGTCGGCCAGACCTGCGACGAGGGGGGCCTCGGGGCCGATGACTGTGAGATCGGGCTTTTCCTTCACGGCATAATGGGCAAGGCCGTCGATGTCGGTCGCGGCGACGTCGACGTTGGTCGCGTCGACGGCGGTCCCGGCGTTGCCCGGTGCGACCAGCACCTGCGAGACGCGCGGCGACTGGCGCAGCTTCCAGGCGAGAACGTGTTCGCGGCCCCCCTGGCCGACGACGAGAACCTTCATGCCGCGTTACCTGTCGTTTTCAGGAGTCAGGAGTCAGGAGAGCGGAACGTTCCAAAGCTGGTGAGTATAACAGCGGAACGGGAGCACGTCATGGAATCTGGTGGTAGGTCAGTTTGATGGAATGTCGTCTTTCGCGGAGCGAAAGGCGACATTCGAACGTAACAAGGACCGGTGTAATGGATAAGCGAACCAGGAAGCGGCTTGAATCGCTGCGGTCGAAGCTCCAAGTGCTCGAACAGCAGCTCTCGGGCGCGAAACGCCAGCCGGACGACGTTCGCGACGTTGCACGGCTGGAGCAGGAGGTGGCGACGTTGAAAGAGCAGATGGCAACTCTTCGTGGGGCGGATTGACGTGTGAGACGAATCGCCGCAAAGAGGCGCAATGAACACAAAAATGGCGAGGAAGTCGTGCCGAACTTCGCAGTGTCGAACGGGCCGACAATCTTTTTGCGTCCTTTTGCGACTTTTCGCGGCAACAGACCTTCTTCAGTAGATCGGTCATGCAGGGTACGAATGGTATGAAGGTGAGTCCCCGTGTCATCCTCCGGCGCGGGGTCATTGAAGGTCGATCGGAAGTGGGATAGAACGGAGACGCCGCTCGACATGCCGGGGCTTCGTTTCCCTCGGCGTTCGGGCATCACAAGTCCAGGAAAGGCAACCGAGGCGTGTTTACCACTGTCGCTGTCGTCGGTGCGACCGGAGCGGTCGGCCGCATCATTCTGAATCAGCTCGAAGAGCGGGAATTCCCTGCCAGCCGGTTTCGCTTTCTGGCCTCGAAACGCAGCGCCGGCGGGACGGTCCTGTTCCGCGGCGAGCAGCACCCGGTCGAGGAACTGACGCCCGAATCGTTCGCGGGCGTCGATCTCGTGATCGCCTCGACCCCCGACGAGACGTCTCGCGATTTTCTGCCGCACGCGGTGCGGGCGGGCGCGACGGTCATCGACGAATCGGGTTACTGGCGGATGAACCCCGAAGTCGCGCTCGTCGTGCCCGAGATCAACCCCGAAGCGGCGCTCAATGCGAAAGGCATCATCGCCAGCCCGAACTGCTCGACGACGCAAATGGTCATGGCGCTCAAGCCGCTGCATGACGCCGCCCGGGTCAAGCGGGTGATCGTCAGCACGTACCAGGCGGTGAGCGGAGCGGGGCGGTCGGGCACCAGCGACCTGGTCGAAGGGACGAAAGCGCATCTCGCCGGCGGCGAGTATGCGTACACCACGTTCAATCACCCGATCGCCTTCAATGCGATTCCGCAGATCGGCTCGCTCAAAGCCGACGGCTATACGAGCGAAGAACTGAAGATGGTCTACGAGACGCGGAAGATTCTCGGTGACGAGTCGATCGCGATCTCGGCCTCGTGCGTGCGGATTCCGGTCGCCGACTGTCACAGCGAGAACATTTGGGTCGAGACGGAGCGTCCGGTCTCGGTCGAGGAAGCTCGAAAGCTGTTCTCGCAGTTTCCGGGGCTGACCGTCGTCGACGATCTTTCCGCCGGCCTCTACCCGCTGCCGTCGTCGAGTCACGGCAGCGACGAAGTGTTCATCGGCCGGATTCGCCGCGATCTGTCGTGTGAAAACGGCCTGACGTTCTGGTGCGTCAGCGATAATCTTCGCAAGGGCGCCGCGACGAACGCCGTCCAGATCGCCGAGTTGCTGGCGAAGAGTCGGACCTGAGAAATCCTGCGCCACTTGTAGGGAACGCCCTCCGCGGCGTTCCGCACGGGCGGACACGCGATCCTTTCATCGCAACCGCGTCCGTAGGGCGGAACGGCACAGAGGCCGTTCCCTACAGAACTTTGACGCTTGAGTTCGGTCATCGCGGCGAGTTGGTCCCCCTCTCCTCTGGGGAGAGGGGTCAGGGGTGAGGGGATCCCCCTGCGGCTGCGCTTGTTGCATTCTTCGATGGGGGAGTCGACGCTCATTTCGACTTGAAAGGACGCCAAACGGCTCCCCTCACCCTCGGTCCCTCTCCCTAGGGAGAGGGAGGACGACGGACGGGGCGCACTTCGTCAATTCGGCTCCCAAGCGACTTCATGGCCGGTTCCGAACGTCAAAACCCATCAGGGCGCGACATCGGCTTGGCCTGTCACTTGTTCGACAGCGTGTCCTGGGGGCTGTGGTCTTCGACGACGTGCGTTTCGAGAGACCGGGCGAGCTGGTGAAAGTCGCTGCTCACGTCGATGAATCGCACGACCGTCACCAGCGTCTGGGGGTCGACGAGCTCGAGGAACGGCACGTAACGCAATTCGAGCTGCCCGACGACCGAGATCATCACGCCGGTCAGTCCCTTCTCGACGATGGCCCGGAAGGCTCCGAGACCCAGTTGACTGCCGAGCATGACGTCGAAGGCATGCGGCGGAGCGCAACGGCTCTCGTAGCCGAGCTGGAACGGCTTGACGCGGCGGACCCGGCCCGTGGCCTTCTGATAGGCCTTTTCGACGGCCTCGGCGACGATGCGGGAGAGGTTGACCTGGGCGATCGAGATGTGGCCGTGCGCGTCGCGGGGGATGCCTTCGAGCGCCGCGGCGGGCAGCAGCTCCGCGAGGCCTTCGGCGACGCAGATCACGCCGAACGGTTTGTTTTCCTCTCGCTCGCGAGTGATCATCGTGGCGACGAGGCGGTTGATGACCGCTTCGAAGTTCATCATGCGGCGCTCGACGGTCGTGCCGTCGAGATCGATCTTCTCGATTGTCGCGTACTGGCCGATGATGTCTTCGACGCTGATGACGAGGCTCGCTCCGCCGGCGATCGCCGCCCCGTAGGCGAGCCAGCCTGCGCTGCGGCCCATCGTCTCGACGAGGAAGTACGACCGGTCGCTGGCGGCGTCGGCGACGAGGTTGCGGATTTCGGCGGCGAGCGTTTCGACGGCCGTGAAATAGCCGAACGTGAAGTCGATGCCGCTGTAGTCGTTGTCGATCGTCTTGGGCACGTGGACGATGCGGATCTGCTTCGAACCGGCGGGCAGGTGCTCCTGGAACAGTGCGAACTTGTTCGCGGTCTTGAGCGTGTCGTCACCGCCGATCGAAACGAGAGCGTCGACTTCCAGCGACCGCAATGCGTCGTAGACCGTCCGCAGCGGGGCGGTGCGTTCGGCGTCGGTCAGGTGCTCGGGGGCGCTGATGCTCTTGCCGGGGTTGGCGCGAGCGGTGCCGATCAGGATCCCGCCCGTCGTTCGGGTCTGTTCCAGTTCGAGGAGTTCGAAGTGGATGTAGTCGCGGCCTTCGACCATCGGGTGGTCGGGTCCGAACTGCATCAGTCCCGAGTAACCGTGCTTGACGCCGACGACATCGATGCCGCTGCGCAGAAACGCATCGGCGGCGGTGCAGATGACGGCGTTCGCCGCCGGGGCGGGTCCGCCGGAAAACAGGATCGCCACCCGGCGAATATCGGTCTGCGGGGCGCGAGGTCGAGTGAGAGTCGAAGCCATAAAACGTTGTCGTCGTCAAGGGTTATCGGGCGTTGAGCCGCTCCCTTCAGGGAACGCCTGGATTGCGCTCTCTGAAGGG
>JBAQZJ010000445.1:0-7312 GCA_049790855.1 Planctomycetaceae bacterium
CCCTGACGGTCGCGGCTCTGAAGTTCTTGGCTCCGACGACGTTCAGACCGGTGCGGCGCGGCCGGCGGCGGCGTTTTCGTCGGCGGCGCGGTCGCTGCGGACTTCGTCGAGACAGGCGGGGTCGATCCAGCCGTTGTCGGCGGCATGGCGGGCCGCGGCGACGGTGTCGGGCACCAGCAGCATCGGCACGCCCGCGCCGGTCACGTCGTCGGCGACGCGGCGGACTTCCTCGCGTCGCCGCGGCTTCACATCGCGAATGTAGATCGCCAGCACCCGGCCGGGGTACAGCTTCACCGCCTCGCGGTACAGAAACGGATCGTCCTGGCCGCTGTCGCCGACCAGGATGAACTTCATCGAACGATACATCGTGAAGATCGATTCGATCTTCAGCAGTTTGTGTCCGTGGCCCTGTTCGATCAGAAACTTGTCTTCGTCGATGCCGTAGTCGCGCAGCAAGATCGGGCCGCTCGGCAGGTTGTTGTGTTCGAGGAACACCCGGAACAACTCGAACAGGTTCCAGGCGCTGCTGGAGACGTAGAAGACCGGATTGTGGCGAGTGCCGTCGCCGCCGGCTCGCAGGGCGCGGTAGAACGCCGCAACGCCTTCAAACGGCTTTCGCGTCAGGGCGTTTTTGAGCATCGTCAGCCGGGCGATCTTCCAGAAGTCGGTGGCGTGCGAACGGATGACCGTGTCGTCCATGTCGCTGATGATGCCGAACCGGCTGTCGGCGGGCGGCACGAGAATCTGCCCGATCGCCTTGGCGTCCTGACCGGCCGGGCCGCCCGGTGCGGTCAGTTCGACGGGGTGCCAGCCGTAAGGCGTGTCGCCTCCGCCTCCCGGTTCGCGCTCGCCGGTCGCGTCGAACCGGAAGCGAAAGTAGCCGTCGACGTCGGACGCGCCGTCGAGCTGAGTCTGCTGATAGGACGCTGTGACCGGCCAGCCGCCGACGACGTCACTCGTGAAATGCCGGTACGTATGCCGCATGTTGATCCACCAGGGGTCGTGGATCAGCGGCTCTCGCACGGGCCGGCTTTCGAAGACGCGGCCGGAAACGACGGCCGTCTGGCCGTTGCCGAACCCGCGATAGGGAACCAGTCGCACGAACCGGCGAATGCCAAGCGATCGCTTGGCCGCCCGCTTCGTTCGACCGATGCTCTCTTGCCCGGCGCGAGCGGCGAATTTGAGCCATGCAGTCGTGTCGTGTCCGGCGATCTTCATCGTCGATCAGGATAACCCGACCGCGGCTCGGGTGTTCAAGTCTCGACGGTGCGAAGCGCTGAATTCCTCGGGTTCGCACCTGCTCGTGCGACCGAGTCGCAGTATCACGAGGCCGATCGTTCGGCCCATACTCGGCATGGTGCCGATGCAACGAAAAAGCCACCCGGCCGCTTTCGCGACCGGGTGGCAAGCGGTCCTCAACGCGTTGCTTGCGGTGGACGGGCCACCGCACGCAACTTCACCTCAATCTCCTCAATCAGAAGCAGCCGCAACCGCCGCTGTGGCAGTGACCGCATCCGCCGTGGTGATGATGACCACAGCAGCTCGGGGCCGCACCGCAGCAGGTCGCGACCGGTCCGCCGGCGCCGTAACCGGTGCCGTAGGAGCCGGCGCCGTACGACGGAGCGCAGGGCACTTCGACGGTCTCGGCGACCATCTTACAGACCTGGACGTCCACTTCCTTCTGCACGGTCTGGTTGACGAGAACCGTGTAGTTCTGGACGTGCTCTTCAGGCACAGTCGTGTAGGTCGTGACCTGATACTCTTCCGACTTCTGCTGCGGGTTGCAGACCGTGTAGTTGATCTGCCGCTCCCGCTGCTCGGTCGTGTACTCGCAGACGGTCACGGTCCGGGTCCGCTGTTCCTGCTTGGGGACGCACACCTGATAGGTGTACGGCACCTGCTCGGAAACCATCTCGCAAACCTTGCGGGTCGCGGTCCGCTGTTCCTGCTTCGGCACGCAGACCTGATAGGTGTAGGGCACCTGCTCGGTCACATGCTCGCAGACCTTGCGGGTCGCGGTCCGGGTCTCCTGCTTGGGGACGCACACCTGGTAGCTGTACGGCACCTGCTCGGCGACCATCTCGCAGACCTGCACCGTGCGGGTCCGCTGTTCCTGCTTGGGGACGCACACCTGGTAAGTGTACGGCACCTGCTCGGAAACCATCTCACAGACGCGGCGGCTGCCGGTCCGCTGTTCCTGCTTGTAGGTGCAGACCTGGTAGCTGTACGGCACCTGCTCGGCGACCATCTCGCAGACCTGCACCGTGCGGGACCGCTGCTCGGTCTTGGGCACGCACACTTGGTAGGTGTACGGAATCTGCTCGTTGACGTACTCGCACACCCGACGGCTGCCGGTCCGCTGTTCCTGCTTGGGAACGCACACCTGGTAGGTGTACGGCACCTGCTCGGAAACCATCCGCGTGACCTGGACCTGACGGGTCCGGGTTTCCGGGCGGCAGAACGTCACCTGATACTCGTACGGCACCTGCTCGGTGACGTACTGGTTCTCGGTGTAAGGAACTTCCTGCTGCACGATGTTCGGACGCCAGACGCGACGGGTTCGCGGCGGGCAGGCCGGAGCGCACGGGTTGCAGGGATCGCAGCAGACGACCGGGCACGGCTCTTCCGCCCAGCAGCCCTGATCGACGCAGACAGTCCGCGTCTTCTGAACCTGGACGCACCGCTGCACGTTGCGGGTCGCGGTCCGGGTTTCGGTCATCGGCACCTGAACCGTGTACTGCTGATCGACTGTCTCGGCGACGGGCTTGCAGACGGTGCGTGTGGCGGTGCGGGTCTCGTACGCCGGCACGTTGACCGTGTAGGTGTACTCGACGTCGCGATAAACCGGCTTGCTGACCGTGCGGGTCGCTTCGCGGGTCTCATAGGCCGGAACGCTGACCGTGTAGGTCTGTTCGACGTTCCGCGTGACCGGCTTCATGACCGTGCGGGTCGCCTGCCGGGTTTCGTACACGGGCACGTTGACCGCGTAGGTGAACTCGACGTCGCGGTAGACGGGCTTCTGGACCGTGCGGGTCGCTTCACGGGTCTCGTAGGCCGGAACGCTGACCGTGTAGGTCTGTTCGACGTTCCGCGTGACCGGCTTCATGACCGTGCGGGTCGCCTGCCGCGTTTCGTACACGGGCACGTTGACCGTGTAGCTGTACTCGACGTCGCGCCAGACCGGCTTGCTGACGGTCCGGGTGGCCTCGCGGGTCTCGTACGCCGGCACGTTGACCGTGTAGGTGTACTCGACGTCGCGATAAACCGGCTTCTGGACCGTGCGGGTCGCTTCACGGGTCTCGTAGGTCGGAACCGTGACCGTGTAGGTCTGTTCGACCTGCTTCTGCACCGGCACCTGGACGGTGTAGGTTTCGGTCCGCGTGCGGGTTTCCGGAACCATGACCGTGTAAGTCCGCGTGCGGGTTTCCGTCTGGGGAACCCTCTTGTACGTCGTCACCGTGCGTTGCCGCTGCTCCGGCACGCACTGTACGACGTTAACCATCCGCTTTTCGGTGATGTACTGCGGACGATAGACCGTACGAGTTGTCATCGCCGGTGCGCATGCCGCGTCTGCATAAGCAGCTCCGCCGACAGCTCCGCCTGGACGACACGCCTCGCAAGGAGCGACCGCCGCGTGTCCGGCGCCACCGTGGCCGGCATAAGCCGGACCGACGGCACAAAGCGCCAGAAACGTTGCCCAACCCAGTTTTCGCATGTCACAAGTCTCCTCTGGTCGCGTTGATGGACCGCCCACGGGAAAGAAGAACACAGAACGCTGTTTCGCCACCGGCCCGTTCCCTACGCCGACCGGGCACCCTGACCGGCCGACTCAGCCGCATCGTCAAGCTGCCGCGGGACATCCTACCGAGCGACGACTCTTGATTTTCACAGGGACTCACGGAAACACAGCCGGGGGATTTCCCGGACATGCTGCGCAAACACCTCAAAAACCCCTTTGCATCCATATCACCCAGTCGATTTATCTTGCCATGCGTGTCGGCCCGACGCAAACGAACTTTGTTGAATCTTTGCAACATTGCGCAACCAAACTCCGTTTCCGCTCGGGATCGCCCTGAATCGACGCCGACGCACGATCGTGACGGCAGACGGACGGCCCCGACGAACCCAAGGCCGGTGCCGCTCGATCACAACCGGTACTGTTTTGCCGCTGCTGCGTGCGACGTCGCGATTACGGTTCGTCGGTGCCCAAGCCCGTCAGCCAGACGAGCGTCGCCACGCCCATCAGCAGCAGGCCGCCCAGCAGCACCACGACGAGCGGAATCGTCCAGCCCAGCGGAACAAACAGCAGGGTGCCACCGCACAGGGCGGCGATCGCCATCGTCGCCAGCTTCGCACCGAACTGACGGTTCGAATCGAACAGTCGCCGGCGGGCAGTGCGATAGGCCGTTTCGGCCGTCAGAGGATCGACGCCCGCCGCAAGCAGGCCCGCCTTGATCTGGCTGGGCGTCTGGCCCGATTTAATTCCTGCCTGAGCGACCTTGACATGTGCTTCAAACAGAGAAGCGGGTGTCGCCGGCGTTGCAGCAACGCCGTTCGGAACTCCCGCCGCATCGGGTGACAGTGCGGCCTCGGAAGTCGGTGCGATGCTCATGAACGGGCTTCCGATCGTGATCGTCGATCGTCGCGCGGCGGAACGAACATCCTCCATCATGACGCCGCGCGAGCCGTCTGCCCACCCTTTCCGTCGCGGCTGCGGTTGGGGAAAGGGGTTTTCTCCGACTAGAATCGCACGGCACCGTTCGGTCGCCTTGTCACGCACCTCGCAGCCTCCCGAAAGCCATGTCGAACTACGAGAAACTCGGCCTGTTCTACCTCGGTCGCACGCTCGCCGCCGACGGGACCGACGCCGGCGGAGAGTTCCTCTACGAGGCGAAAGATCTGACGACGCACGGCGTGATCGTCGGCATGACCGGCAGCGGGAAGACCGGCCTAGGAATCACGTTGATCGAAGAGGCGGCGATCGACGGCATCCCCGTCATCGCCATCGACCCGAAAGGCGACCTCGGCAACCTGCTGCTGACCTTCCCGCAACTCCGGCCGGAGGACTTCCGGCCGTGGGTCGAACCTTCGGTCGCCAGCATCGCCGGACAGACGCCCGACCAGTACGCCCAGTCGATCGCTCAAACCTGGCGCAAAGGCCTCGAAGAGTCGTCGCAGCCGCTCGAACGCATCGCGAAGTTCGCCGACTCCGCCGACCGCGTCGTCTACACGCCGGGCAGCTCGTCGGGGCTGCCGCTGACGATCCTCCGCTCGTTCGCAGCTCCTCCGCAAGAACTGATCGCCGACGGCGAAGCGTTCCGCGACCGCGTGTCGTCGTCGACGTCGGGTCTGCTGTCGCTCGTCGGGGTGACGGGCGACTCGCTCACCAGCCCCGCGCATGTTCTCGTGGCGACGATTTTCGACGACGCGTGGCGGGCCGGCCGCGATCTCGACCTGCCGACGCTCATCCGCTCGGTTCAGTCGCCGCCGTTCACCAAAGTCGGCGTCTTCGATCTCGACAGTTACTTCCCGGTGAAAGACCGCACCGAGCTGGCGATGAAGCTGAACAACCTGCTCGCATCGCCGCACTTCGCCGGCTGGCTTGAAGGCGAGCCGCTCGACGTCGCCCGGCTGCTGCACACGCCCGAGGGCCGCCCGCGAATCTCAATCCTGTCGATCGCCCATCTTTCGGAAGCCGAGCGGATGTTCTTCGTCACGCTGTTGCTGGGCGAAGTGCTCGCCTGGGTCCGCAAGCAGCCGGGAACATCGACGCTGCGGGCGATTCTGTATATGGACGAGGTCGCCGGCTACTTCCCGCCCGTCAGCGAGCCGCCTTCCAAACGACCGATGCTCACGCTGCTCAAACAGGCGCGGGCTTACGGCCTCGGCATCGTGCTGGCGACGCAGAACCCCGTCGATCTCGACTACAAAGGGCTGTCGAACACCGGCACCTGGTTCCTCGGACGCCTGCAAACCGAACGCGACAAGGCCCGCGTGCTCGAAGGACTCGAAGGCGCCAGCGCGGCCAGCGGAGCGGCGTTCGATCGCGGCAAGATCGAGGCGACGCTCGCCCGCCTCGCCGGGCGGCACTTTCTCGTCAACAACGTTCACGAAGACGCCCCGCTCGTCATCAAGACCCGCTTCGCCCTGTCGTACCTGCGCGGCCCGCTCACCCGCGACCAGATCGCCGTGCTGATGAAGGACCGCAAAGCCGCACTTCCCTCACCGGCGGCGACGACGGCCGGAACGGTCGCGGCCTCCGCCGTGCAAACGACGAAGACGCACGCCCGTCCCATCCTCCCGCCGGAAACGAACGAGTACGTCCTGCCGGTCGCTGACGGCCGCCCGGCGGGCGATTCGCTGGTCTACCGCCCGGCCGTGCTGGGCCGGGCGAAGCTGCACTTCGTCAAAAGCGGCTCGGCGGGTCTCGACGAATGGCGGGAACGTGCCTTCCTGATGCCCGTCCACGACGGCTCGGAAGCTTGGAGCGAAGACCACCCCGTCGACCCCGCTCTGCCGCAACCCGCCGACGCCGACAACCCGCCCGGCCCGTTCGCCGAGGCGGCCTCGTCGCTGCTGAACGCGAAAAGTTACGACGGCTGGACGAAGTCGCTCAAAGATTTCGTCTACCGCACGCAGTCGGCCTCGGTCTGGAAGTGTGCTGACCTGAAGTGCGTCTCCAACCCCGGCGAGTCGGAGGGCGACTTCCGCATCCGCATCGCCCAGGAAAGCCGCGAAGCCCGCGATCTCGCCGTCGAAAAGCTGCGCAAGAAATACGCGACGAAGTTCGACCGCGTCGAAAAGAAGATCGCCACCGTCGAAGCCCGCATCGAACGGGAAGAAGGACAGGCGAGCCGCGCCGGTTACGAATCGATCCTGTCGATCGGCTCGGGCATTTTTGGCGTGCTGTTCGGCCGCAAGAAATTCAGCGTGACGAACCTCGGCCGCGCCGCGACCGCCGCTCGCAGCCTCGGCCGGGCGAAAGAACAGCGGGGCGACGTGACACGGGCCAGCGAATCGCTCGAAGACCTCAAGGCCGAACTCGACGAACTGAACGCCGAACTCGAAACAGAAGCCGACAAGATCGCCGCCGCCTACGACCCGCAGACGATCGAACTGGAAGAAACCCGCGTGACGCCCCGCAAGTCCGACACGCAAATCGCCCCGGCAGCCGTCGTCTGGTGCCCCTACACCACCGACGCCAGCGGGTTTGCGACGCCGGGGTGGAAGACGGAGTCGGCCTGAAGAGAAACGCACCCTTTCAGAGCCGCGACCGTCAGGGAGCGTTTCAGGGCACGGGTTTGTCGAGAAA
>JBAQZJ010000446.1:0-3296 GCA_049790855.1 Planctomycetaceae bacterium
CTTTCGATCGGATGCTGCGTCACTCGTCGTCAACGATTCCAGAATCGCTTCCTCCTCGTTCCTAGCCTTCGACCGAAATCCCGCCGCCGCGGTGACTCAGACTTTCCGGACAGGCTCTGAGCAAAAAGCCCGGCATCTTGAAGATGCCGGGCTTTTCAAGATGCCGGGCTTTTTCACCCGCGGTGGAACTCGGGCCAGCGGTCCCAGGCGTATTGCCATTCCATCCACATCCGCAGCACGCTCCAGAGCAATCGCATTTTCGCGAGGTGCTCGGGCGGCAGCTTCTGCTGGCGTTCCACCGAGTCGCGGGTCGCGTCGGCCAGACCCCATCTCTCGCCCAGCCGGCGGCATAGACCGTCGGACGTCAGATCGACGTCGGAGTCCTCGCGCAGGTAGCCGGCGGCGTCGGCCGTCACGAACAACTCGAACAGCCGTCCGCGAAACGGGTTGACCTCGATCGGCCGCCCGGACTGCTCGGCCTGCGTGAGAATCGCTTCCACGCGACCCACGATCGTCTCGCCGAGCGGTTGATCGGCGCCGTCAGGGTCCAGGCTCATCGAATCGTCGGCCATCGAATCGTCGGTGTTCATCCACGTCAGAATAGGCCCGCCGCACGCACTTTTCACCTCTGCACACGCGAAAAGCCCGCGGACGTTCGTCGGCGGGCGTTCCATCGACCCCGGTTCAATCGCACACGTCGGGTCAGGGCAAAACGACGCCGACACCCGTGTAGAAGACCGCCGCCAGTGCCGCGGCGCGAGCATTGAGCGGCACCTGGTGATGCAGTTTGGGAGCCGGTTCGCCTGGGCGGTAGTAACCGAGCGAATAGACTTCTTTGCAGGGCGGATCGAGCGCCATCTGATACGGCAGGCCGACCACCTGCACGCCGAATCGCCCCAGCGAAACGAACGGCTGGATGCAGTCGCCGTAGGTGTGCCCGTACCGCTCGAGTTGCGGATCCTCGAAGTACAGCGGATTGTGACTGACGTTCGACGCCTTCCAGGCGAAGACGCTCGGCGGCATGGATCGCGGCACGAACGGCTTGTTGCCAAGGCCCAATTCGACAGGACACGGAGGCTCGGCCTCGGCGGAATCGTACTCTTTGCAGGGCAGACCGTCCGGCCGTGGGCAGAGATACAAACAAGGGTCGTCGCCGGGATCGGGCGAGTAATCGTGATAGGGCAGAATCTCGCCGATCTTGCGAAGCTCGTCAGGCGTGCGGGCGATCGGCTTGAACTCCGAAGGATCGTCGCTGTCCACAGGGTCCGGCAGCGGCGAGATTCCCGGAGTTGCACCGTTCGCGTCCGGCGTCGGCTCGTAGGGCACCAGCGGTTCTCGTTGTGCGAACCGGGTCGGAACGGCAGCCGGTTGCGGGGCGGTTTTCGTGCGCCACTCCGTCTCGTCGACGGCGGCCTGCGGGGCAGGCGTCGCCGGCTCGACGGTTGCGGTGCCTGCGGACGGCAGCGCGGCGCCGGCGGCATCCCAATGGGCCGCGGGATCACGATTCCGGAGCGCGTCGAGCATCGCGGCGCCCCGGCTTCCGGCAGGCTCTGCGGCAATCGCGCCCCCGCCCAGCGTCAAAATCGCGGCGCACAGCGTCGCCGATCGACGAAGCGATGCGCATCGACGAAGCGATGCGAATCGCTCGCCGTCACGCCTGATCGATGCGGGCGTGCTCGGCCGAGTAGTTGGGCGCTTCCTGCGTGATTGCGATGTCATGGGGATGGTTCTCCCTCACCGTGGCGGCCGAAATTTCGATGAATCGTGCGTTCCGTCTCAGATCGTCGACCGTCTGAACGCCGAGGTAGCCCATTCCGGCCCGCAGGCCGCCGACGAGTTGGTACAGCAACCCATGCAGCGGGCCTTTATAGGGAACGCGCCCTTCGACGCCTTCCGGAACGAGCTTTTGCCGGTCCGTTTTGCCGCCTTCGTCCGCGGCACCGCTCTGTCGGTAACGTTCGCTGCTGCCCTGCGCCATCGCCCCCAGAGATCCCATGCCGCGATAGCGTTTGAAGCTGCGTCCCTGGAAGAGAATCATCTCGCCCGGACTCTCGTCGAGACCGGCGAGCAAGCCTCCCAGCATGACCGTGTGCGCGCCCGCGGCGAGAGCCTTGATGATGTCTCCGCTGTAGCGAATGCCGCCGTCGGCGATGACGGGGACGTCGGTGTCTTTCACGGCACGCGACGCCGCCGCAATCGCCGTCAACTGCGGAACCCCCACGCCCGAGATGATTCGCGTCGTGCAGATGCTTCCCGGTCCGATGCCGACCTTGACGGCGTCGGCTCCGGCTTGAACCAGATCGCGCGCTCCCTGTTCGGTGGCGACGTTTCCCGCGATCACGTCGATGCCGAAGCGGTTTTTCACTTCGCGGACGGTCTCGATCACGTTCCGGCTGTGTCCGTGGGCGCTGTCGACGGTCAGGACGTCGACCCCGCTGCGAATCAGCGCCTCGGCCCGTTCGTAATCGAACACGCCGACCGCCGCACCGACCCGCAACCGGCCCCGGTCATCTTTGCTCGCCCGCGGATACCGGAGATTCTTGTCGATGTCCTTGATCGTGATTAACCCCTTCAGATGGTAGTTTTCGTCGATCAGGAGCAACTTCTCGACTTTATTTTCCCGGAGGATCTTCTGGGCCTGCTCAAGCGTCGTGTTTTCGGGGGCGGTGACGAGCTTATCCTTCGTCATCACCGTTTCGATCGGCACGTCGGTTTTGTCGAGAAACCGCAGGTCGCGATTCGTGAGGATCCCCCGCAGGCGGCCATTCTCGGTCACCGGCACGCCGCCCACGTTTCGCTCGCGCATCAGCCGCTGCGCCTCGGCGACGGTCGCGGTCGGCGGCAGCGTAAGCGGATCGACGATGACGCCGTGCTCGCTGCGTTTGACGCGATCGACTTCCATCGCCTGGCGCTCGATCGGCATGTTTTTGTGAATGATGCCGATGCCGCCCTCCTGCGCCATGGCGATCGCCATATCGCTCTCGGTGACGGTGTCCATCGGACTCGACAGGATCGGCGTGGCGAGCGGCACGTTCCGGGTCAGCCGGCTGCCGACCTCGACTTCGCTCGGCATGACCTCGCTGTAGGCGGGCTCGAGCAGCACGTCGTCGAAGGTGAGACCCTTGTAGGCGATGCGGTCGTGCATGGGTTGGGTTCCTGGATCAGCCGAGTCGCGTCATCAGAGCCGCGACCGTAAGGGAGCGATTGTACGGCGCTCATCGCTGAAGAACCGCTTCCTCACGGTCGCGGCTCTGAGAATCGCGCCATTGCCGCGTCGCCCTGCCCGCACCGCGGGC
>JBAQZJ010000447.1:0-12242 GCA_049790855.1 Planctomycetaceae bacterium
AATGGGGGAGCGGGGGAGAGGGGGAGACGAGAGAGGGGGGGACATCGCCGGATCCCCCGTCTCCCCCCTTCTCCCGTCTCGCCAAGTCGTCCAACCCGCGCCAGCGGAAACCGCGTCCAACCGGCCGACGGCTGCGTCCCGCGATCCCAGCATCAACTTCGAGGCGGGTTGCGAGGCCGACTTGCTGACGGAACTGCGGAGTCGGGCGGACGCATTCCTGCAAACCCACCTTGCCGGGGTTTCCCGTAGTGCAATTCTCGGGCCGAACGCTCTGGAGCTTACGTTTCCGACACGCTACAGTCGGCAGTATGTCGACGGGCCGAACGGCCGCGGTCGGGTCGAGGAACTCCTCGCCGAGCTGACCGGACAGCCGGTCCGCCTGACATGCCGCCTGGCGGATGACGAACCAACAACCGCGGCCGCGACCACCGCGGCCGCGACGACGGCGAGCCGACGGCGAACGACGGCGGCGAGTGAGCGTCGGCGATCGACCGAAGTTCCGGAGGACGACGAGTTCGTGCAGAAGGCTGTCAGCATCTTCGAGGCCCGCGTGCTCCGGGTGACCGAATTAGGCGGCTCGACCGGCGATTGAGCGGGCCGGCGCACAAAAAGGACAGGCATGTTCAAGGGACTGGGCGATATGGCGGGCCTGATGCGTCAGGCTCAAGAGATGCAGGGCCGTATGCGGGAGATGCAGGAGCGGCTCGGCACGCTGCGCATCGACGGATCCGCCGGCGGCGGCATGGTGACGGTCACCGTCAGCGGCCATCAGAAAGTGCTCGCCTGCCGGATCGAACCGTCGCTGCTCGAGTCGAGCGATGCCGAGGTGCTTCAGGATCTCGTCGTCGCAGCGACGAACCAGGCGCTCGATAAGGCGCGTGAAACCGCTCAGGACGAGTTGACTCGGATCTCGGACGGAATGGATCTGCCCGGTCTCGGCGACGCCCTGTCCCGGTTCGGTCTCGGCTCGGACCCGACGCCTTGAAACATGCATTCTTCCCGATCGTCGTTCGCAACCGGGTGTCGCCCGAAGCAGGCGGCCGTCGCGCACGGCTTGCTGCCGCCGCAACCCGGCCCGCAGCGGCGATGCGTCTGCGTGACTCTCGCGTGTTGAATATTGCCGTCTGGAATATTGCCGTCTGGAATATTGCCAGGATCGCCACCGGCCGCCGTCGAGGCGGCCACGGATCACCATTATGCAGCTGAACTTTTCGCAGCACATGAAGATGAGCCAGCAGATGAAGCTGGCTCCCCGGATGATCCAGTCGATGGAAATCCTTCAGTTGCCGGTGATGGCGCTGAACGAAAGGATCGAACAGGAGCTGTCGGAGAACGTCGTTCTTGAAATGTCGGACAAGTCCGGCGAGACCTCCGAAACCGAACTCGAAGTCGCTTCGGAGCAGGCCCGCGACGAAGCCGAAGGTGAAACGCTCGAACGCAAGGAACTCGTCGTCGAGAACGATCACGACAACGAGGCCGACTTCGAACGCCTCGTCGAAATGAGCTCCGAATGGTCGGACGATCGCTTCGAGACCGGTTCGCGCCCGAGCGGCAACCGCGTCGACGAAGCCGGCGACCGGCAGCACGACGCGATGGCCAATGCGGTCTCGCGGCCGCCGAGCCTCAACGAGTACCTGCTCGATCAGTTCGGCTTCTTCACCTGCCGGCCCGAGATCCGCGAGTTCGGCGAGTTTCTCATCCAGAACCTCGACTCCGACGGACGCCTGCGCGGCAAGCTTGACGACCTTCGCCAGATGTACGGCAAACCGATCGGCCCGGAGGATGCCGAGGAAGCATTGCGGTTCATTCAGCGACTCGATCCGCCGGGGGTCGGGGCACGCGATCTCGCCGAGTGCCTGCTGCTGCAATTGACGCCTGAAACTCGCTACCGCGACGTGCTGCACACGTTGATCAGCAACCATCTCGAAGACATCGCGCAGAATCGCATCCCGCAGATCCAGCGCAAGACCGGTTACGACATCGACCTGATCAAGACGGCGATCGACGAGCTGCATCACCTCGATCCGCACCCGGGCCGAACGTTCGACGTCGAGCCGTCGCAGAACGTGACGCCCGACATCGCCGTCGAGCACGACGACGACGGCAAGTACGTCGTGAAGCTGCTCGACGAATACACGCCGAGCCTGCGGATCAGCCCGTATTACATCAAGCAGCTTCGCAACAACCCCGACGCGAAGACCAAGGAATACATCAAGAAGAAGATCGAGTCGGCGAAGTGGCTGATCGAGTCGATCGAGCAGCGGAACAACACCGTCCGCAAGGTCTCGCAGGCGATCGTCGACCACCAGAAGGAGTTCCTCGACAACGGGCCCGAGTTCATCGCCCCGCTCAAGATGCAGCAGATCGCCGACCAGGTCGGCGTCCACGTCACGACGGTCTCGCGGGCGGTCGACGACAAGTGGATTCAGACGCCCCGCGGCCTGTTCCCGCTCAAGCGGTTCTTCGGCGGCGGAACCCAGACCGCCGACGGCGAAGAGGTCGCCTGGGACATCATCCGCATCAAGCTCAAAGAGATCGTCGACGGCGAAGACAAGAACGACCCGCTCTCGGACGACGCCCTCGTCGAAGAACTCGCCAAGCAGGGCTACACTCTCGCCCGCCGCACGGTGACGAAGTACCGCAAGCTGCTCGACATTCCCTCGTCGCGGCAGCGACGGCAGTATTGAGAAGGTAGGTGGTAGGGTGGTAGGTAGTGGGTGGTAGATGGCGAGCGGGGGGCGTCAGCCCTCCGAGCGCGTGACGGAAGCGACGCGCTGGGAAAAATCCCTCTGCCGTGAAACGCTTCCTCGGCGATAATGGCGTCGGAGGCATCGTCATGCCTGACGCGCACGAATCCGATCTCGGTCCCGATCCGAACGTCAATCGAGCGCCGCTTCGCACCGGCAACAAGCCGGACACGCAGGCCGACCGCGAGAACGCCGTCTTCCGCTATCCCGAGTGGGTGGTGGACCGCATTTCAGCGACCGCCCTGATGCTCGTGCTGGTCGCCGTCATTCTCGGTGTGGGCGGTTTCGCCCTCTGGTTCGTGCTGAACGCCCGGCTCTGGTAGCGCACAGCGAGACGGGTGTTGGTCTCAGCCGTCACCAGCGATGCTTCCAGCCGGTCGAATTGAACGAGAGCGACTCGCCGGTCGCATCGAGCACTCGCACGCCGTCGCCGGGAACGATTTCGCCCACTTCGTAAGCGACGACGCCGTTCGGCGGATTTCGACGCAATCGATCGGCATCGTCGGGACCGACGCAGAACGCCAGTTCGAAATCTTCACCGTCGGTCAACGCATGCTCGACGGGCGAACTGTCGCCGCGATCGCGTTCCACCGCGGCGGCGATGGGGATGGCGTCGGCATGAAGAATCGCCGCGACGCCGCTCTGCTCGCAAATGTGTCCGAGATCCGCGACCAGACCGTCGCTGACGTCGATCATCGCATGCAGATCGACCGCTGTGTGCAGCGCCTGCGCCTCGTGCTGTCGCGGCGGGAACGAGAGATGCCGCCCGGAACGCAGACTGCCGCCGAGCGGTCCGGTGACGAACACACGATCGCCCGGTCTGGCGCCATGACGCGAGACGGCACGATCGCCGACGATCTCGCCGAAGAGGGTCACGCTGACGACAAGCGGGCCGTCCCAGACGTTCGTATCGCCGCCGGCGATGACGACCTGAAATTCATCGGCCAGCCTGGCGATGCCCGCATGCACGCTCTTGGCGAACGACGTTCCGTACCGGCGGTGATGGGCCACGGTCACGAACGCCGCGACGGGCCGACCGGCCATCGCCGCGAGATCGCTGAGATTGACGGCGAGCGCCTTTCGACCGATCTGCTGAGGCGTTGCCGTCGCGATCTCGAAGTGCCGTCCTTCGAGGAGCATGTCGGCAGCGACCAGCCAGCGACCGCCGGACGCCCCTTGCAGCACTGCGGCATCGTCGCCGATGCCCAGCGGCACGCGGGGATCGCTTCCCGCCGTCGCGCGAATCCGTGCGATCAGGTCGAATTCATCGAACGCCTCGTCCATCACGCCATCATCGTCGCTCGACGGCGGCTCGGCAACGCTCATAGCGTGAGCGAGACGATCAGAGCCGCGACCGTCAGGAAGCGTTTGAGGGCGTACCCACGTCCGAGCGTTCCTCGCCTCGTCAAACGCTCCCTGACGGTCGCGGCTCTGATGACGATTGCGCGAGGGGAGGTCGCGGTGCGGGAACGAAAAGGCCCGCCCCGGCGGGAACGGGGGCGGGCGCTGCGGGTCGATCACGCCGCAGAATCAGTTCGCCTTGGCGGTTTTGAGGTGTCCGTACAGGGTCTCGCGGCCGCGGACGATGTAGAAGCGGATCGGTCCCATCTTCTTCACATCGTCGTTCTTGAGCACCCAGTCGACGTTGTCGATACTGACCGTCTCCCATTGATGCAGGCCGACGAGGACGTCGCCAGGCCGAATGCCGTTTTGGGCGGCTGGGCTGTCGTCGCGGACGGCGGAGACTCGCAGGCCGCCGCGGTAGCGCGTTCCCGAGACGGCACTGGCCTCGGCAGTGGCCAGTTTCAAGCCGAGAACCGTCCAGGCGTCGTCGGACGTCGTCGACGGGGCCACGGCGGCAAGGACGTTCTCGCTGACGGCACTCGAGGCCGCGAGCGTCAGCGTCAGCGTCTTGGGTTCACCGTCGCGACGGACGATGACCGCGACGTCTTGCCCCGCCTTGCGACCGAGCAGCGCCCGTTCGAAGTCCACCCGGTCGGTCACCGTCCTGCCGGCGACGTCCGTCACGACGTCTCCCGGCTGAAAACCGGCCTGCGAGGCAGGACTCGCCGAAACCGAGCCGCGAACGACGAGCCGTCGGTCGGCGGCTTTCTTCAGGTCTTCGGTCATCAGGCCGTGAACCGTGCGGTCGAGCCGCTCGGTGTTCAGCATCTCGGCGATGACGATCCGCGCGTCGTCGATCGGAATCGCGAATCCGATCCGCTGGGCGCCCGCCCGGATGGCGACGTTGATGCCGATGACTTCGCCACGAAGGTTCACCAGCGGGCCGCCGCTGTTGCCGGGGTTGATGCTCGCGTCGGTCTGTATCAGGTTCTTGTACGATTGCGTCTCGTTGACTTCGACGTCGCGATGAAGCTGGCTGACGATTCCGGCCGTCACCGTGTGCTCGTAGCCGAAGGCGTTCCCGACGGCGATGACCGTCTCGCCGAGCATCAGGTCGCTGCTCGTGCCGAGCGGCATGACCGTCAGTTCGCGAGTGGGAACGACCTTGATGATCGCCAGGTCGCGTTCGGGATCGACGGCGACCGTCGTCGCTTCGTAGGTGCTGTGATCGACCAGCGTGCAGCGCAGGCTGTCGACGCCCGCGACCACGTGATGATTCGTGACGATGTAGCCGCGACCGTCGATGACGATCCCCGTCCCCATGCCGTTGACCTTGCGGCCCTGGCGCGAGGCGAAGACGCTCTCGTCGTCGTACGCGGTCTTCACGCTGTGAATGTTGACGACCGAAGCTTTCGCGCGTTGCACCGCCAGAACGAGCGGCGTTTCGCGGGGGTCTTCGGCATCGGCCGCCGGAAGTCGTGGATCGGTGGCGACGGCGGTCGCCGTCACCAGCGAGACCGCGAGCCAGGCCGCCCACAATCCCGCGGCAGTTCGACGCCCGGGAGGACAAGAGCGCTGCGTCATGCGTCGGCAATCCGTACGGGGCCGTTCGCCCGAAGCGGGCGGCGTGTTCAACGTGCCTCGATTCGGAACGCGATCCGTGGGGAGCGCAATCCGTTACGACGATCCACAGCGGCGAAGATCGGACCTGCCCTTGTTGCTCCTTGAAACCTCGGCTGGGGAGACGCATAGTTTGCCTAACCTGCACCACGCGCTGCATAACCGACAAAGTTCGACTCAAGCCGGCCGACGACTTGCGATGCGACGAAACCGCCGCGAATCGAATCGGCTCGACCTGACGAACTCTTCGCTCGTTTCCTTCAAGAACACGGCCGACCGATGTCTCGCCGCTCGCAGATCGAAGAGCTGTTGAAGTCCGATCCGGACGACGTTTTCCTCAAGTACGCGCTCGCCAACGAGCTGCTGACGGAAGGCGACGCCCCGGCCGCGCTCGCGGCGTTCGACCGGGTGCTCGCCGAGCATCCCGACTATGTGCCGGCGTACTTCCGCAAAGCGCAAACTCTCGCCTCCGAAGATCAGGCCGATGCGGCCCGCGAACTTCTCGAACGCGGGATCACGGTCGCCCGACGGGTCGGCGACACACACGCCGCCGGCGAGATGACGGCGTTCCTCGACACCTTGTGAACCGGAGCCTCTGACGATCGTGAAAGAATTGTGGCGCCCGCGTCCAATATCCACTCGGCCCGCAGGCTCTGCGTCGGAACCAGCCGCATCACTGGTCCCCCTCTCCTCTGGGGAGAGGGGAGTTTTGTCAGGATGCTCCTAATCACCCTAGGAAACGTGCCGACGAACCGATGTCGTTGACGAACCTCGATCCATTGATTCACGAACTGCGGCGCGGTGCCGTCGGCGACGGCGAATCGCCGGCGCTGGTGGTCGCGCAGCTTCAACAGATGGCGGCCGCCGGGGTGATGCGGTGGGGCATTCCTATCGAATACGGCGGGAGCGAAGTTTCGGTCGCCGACCAGACCGAAGGAATGGAACGACTCGCGTCGGCCTGTCTGACCTCGACGTTCGTCCTCAGCCAGCGCAACGCCGCTGTCAGCCGGATCGTCGCCTCATCCAACAAGTCGTTGAAGGCGGCGATGCTTTCGCAGCTTGCTTCGCACGCGATCATGGCCACGGTGGGAATCTCGCACCTGACGACCTCGCGGCAATACATGCACCGGCCCGCGGTTGCGGCGACGCCAGATGGTGACGGCTATGTCTTCGATGGTGAAGTTCCGTGGGTCACGGCAGCGAGCCTCTGCGACGAAATCCTCACCGGCGGAACGTTACCCGACGGTCGACAGGTGCTCGGGCTGATTCCGGCGAATCAGCCCGGCGTCACGATCGCCGCACCGCCGCGACTGCTCGCGCTGAACGCTTCGCAGACCGGCGCCGTTTCGCTGGCGAACGTTCGCATTCCGGCCGAGCGAATCGTCGCTGGTCCGGTGGACGGCGTGATGAAGCAGGGCGCCGCAGGGACGGGCAGCGTGACGACGTCTTCTCTCGCCGTCGGTACGGCCGCCGGCGTGCTGCACCACTTCGCTGCCGAAACGGAACGACGGCCCGAACTGAATGCCGTCATCGCACCGTTCGCCGCCGAGCGTGCGGCGATCTCGGCCGACATTCGCAGGTTGCTCGAATCCACCGCGAACGGTGCGGTCGGATTGACCAGCGAAGCGATTCGCCATCGGGCGAACTCGCTGGTCCTGCGTGCTTCGCAAGCCTATCTTGCGGCGTCGAAGGGAGCCGGTTTCGTCGCCGGGCATCCCGCCGAACGGGCGGTCCGCGAAGCGATGTTCTTTCTCGTCTGGTCCTGTCCTCAGCCGGTCGTGAACGCGGCGCTCCGGGAATTCGCCTGCCTGGCCGAGTGACGAAAGGGCCGTGGCTCAGTTTGGCGTGAGAAGCCCGGCTTCTTCAAAGAAGCCGGGCTTCTTTGGGCGAGACTGACCCACTGCCGACGGAAGACGCTCTTCGTCGATCGACGGCCACGGGCTATGATCGTTCCCGCCTCCGTCCGGAACTGCTCGAATGGCTGCCGATTACCGCGTTGAACTCGACCTGTTTTCCGGGCCGCTCGACCTTTTGCTTCATCTCGTGAAGCGGGACGAGGTCGACGTCGGCGAGGTGTCGCTGGCGAAGGTCGCCTCGCAGTTCGCCGCGTATCTGGAAGTCTTACAGTTCATCGATCTCGATCTGGCCGGCGAATTTCTCGTCACCGCGAGCACGCTGGTCGAGATCAAGAGCCATTCGGTTCTGCCACAGGACGAAGTGTCGGCCCCGCAAGAGTCGCAAGCCGACGACCTCGCCCGCAGCGAGCTGGTTCGCCGCCTGCTGGAGTACCGGAAGTTCAAGGAAGCCGCCGCCGAACTCGAACACCGGGCCGCACGCTGGCAAGAGCGTTACCCGCGGCTTTCGATCGAACAACCGTCGGACGGGAACGACCGCTCGGAAGATCGCATCCGCGAAGTCGAGTTGTGGGATCTCGTCAGCGCGCTGGGACGGGTGCTCAAACAGAAAGAGAGCGTCGGGCTGGCCAGCCTGCAACGCGACGAAACGCCCGTCGCGGCGCTGGTCGAGCAAATCGGTGAGCGAGTTCGCAACGAAGGCCGCGTGGCGTTCAGCGATTGCTTCGAGGGCCTGAACGACCGCGGCCGCATCGTCGGCGTGTTCCTCGCCATCCTGGAACTTGTCCGGCATCACGGCTTTCGTGCGGAGCAACCGAACGATTACGGCGAAATCTGGATCGAAGCACCGTAGGTTGGGCTTTCAACCCGACCGTGCTACGTGGAGCGATAAAAGTGTCACCGCAGAGACGCGGCGAATACGGCCTACTTCTGGGATACTGCGAATTCGACGCACTTCGATCGTTCTCTCTTGGTCGGCAGAAGTATCATTCTGGGCGATCCCCGAGCCGCTCTCGCCACTTATCCCTCGAACGGGCCGTATGGAGCACACCGAGAATGGACAGCGACTCACCTTCGATGTCGAACAATACGACGTACGGGAACTTCGCGGTCCTCGCGTAGCGCACGCCGGCGGGCGAAAACGAAAACGTGTCAGGGTTCTCGATGACGGAATCGACGGCGACGCGCACTGCTTCGACGAACCGATCGCCCAGCCCCGGTGATCGGCGGTCGTACCATTCCGCCGCTTCTCTCACGTCGCAATCGAAGAGCGGATGATACCTAACCACCGCGCTGCTTCCGCTCGTCGATCCGTTTCCAGACTTCCTCGTGGCCGAAGCCCAGTGCGGAGTCGGCTCGCATTTCGTCTCGGCGGCGGAGGGCCTCCCGGTTCGCCCAATCGGGAAGGGGAATCGGCTCCGCCGATTCGCCGAGGTCGTCCCACAACATCTCGATGATGCGGAGTTTTTCTTCGGGCGAGAGTGCCAGGAGTTCGTCGGTGCCCACGCTCATGGATCTGTCTCGCTAACAGGAAGGAAACGCTGACAGCATTGTAACACGGCGGCTTACCGCCGGAAAACAGGGGGTCTGCTCATTGCGTTTCGTCCTGTAGGTAGAATGGACGGCAGGTCTGTTCGCGATCGTTGGCCCATTTGCATTTCCGGAGGGACGAGGACATCCGTCTTACGTTTCGCCGGTTATAATTCCACGTTCACCGGAATTAGCAGCAAACGTTCCCCATGCCCGACTTCCAACTCGTCAGCGAATTCGCCCCTGCCGGGGACCAGCCCAAGGCGATCGAGCAGCTTGTCGCCGGGCTGAAGGCCAAACAGAAGAGCCAGGTGTTGCTCGGCGTGACGGGGTCCGGCAAGACGTTCACGATCGCGAACGTCATCAACACCGTCCGCCGGCCGACGCTGGTGTTGTCGCACAACAAGACGCTGGCGGCGCAGCTCTACGGCGAGTTGAAGGAGTTCTTTCCGCACAACGCCGTCTCGTACTTCGTCAGCTATTACGACTACTACCAGCCCGAGGCCTACATTCCCCAGCGGGACATCTACATCGAGAAAGACGCCAGCATCAACGAGGAGATCGATCGTTTGCGCCTCCAGGCGACCAGCGCCCTCGTCAGCCGGCGGGACGTGATCGTCGTCGCCAGCGTGAGCTGCATCTACGGTCTCGGCTCGCCCAAAGATTATCTCGAGATGATGATTCCGCTGCGGGTCGGCGACGAGATCGACCGCGACGAACTGCTGCGCAAACTGATCGATATCCATTACGACCGCAACGACGTCGAACCGGGCCGGGGGCGGTTTCGAGTTCGCGGCGACGTGATCGAAGTCTGGCCGGCTTACGAAGAGTTCGCGTATCGCATCGAACTGTGGGGCGACGAAGTCGAAACGCTGGCGATCATCAATCCGCTGACGGGGGAAGAGGCCCGGCGACTGACGGACGCTTACGTCTATCCTGCGAAGCACTTCGTCCTGCCGCAGAGCCGCGTCGATCGCGCGCTCGGCGAGATCGAACAGGAAATGCACGAGCGACTCGAGTTCTTCCAGAAGGAAGGCAAGCTGCTGGAGGCGCAACGACTGGCGGCGCGAACCCGGTACGACGTCGAACTGCTGCGCGAAGCGGGCTTCTGTCCCGGAATCGAGAACTACAGCCGGGCGCTCGCCGGTCGAAAACCGGGAGAGCCGCCGGCGACGCTGCTCGACTTCTTTCCCGACGACTTTCTGTGCGTCGTCGACGAATCACACGTCACCGTGCCGCAGGTTCGCGCGATGTTCGCCGGCGACCAGGCGAGGAAAAAGACGCTCGTCGAGCATGGGTTCCGGTTGCCGATGGCGATGGACAACCGGCCGCTGACGTTCGACGAATGGTGCGCCCGCCGCAAAGAGACGATCTTCGTCTCGGCGACGCCCTCTGACTGGGAGCTGGAACAGGCCGAAGGCGAGATCGTCGAGCAGGTCATCCGCCCGACGGGGCTGATCGACCCGCTGATTCACGTCGTGCCGGCACGCGGGCAGGTGCCGCACCTGCTCGCCGAAGTTCGCAAGCGGACCGCGAAAGGCGAGCGGGTGCTCGTCACGACGCTCACCAAGCGACTCGCCGAGGACTTGACGACGTTCTTCCAGGAGGAAGGCGTCAAATGCCAGTGGCTGCACAGCGAGCTGGATGCGATCGAGCGGGTGCAGATTTTGCGTGAGCTGCGCGAGGCTCGGCACGACTGCGTGATCGGCGTGAACCTGCTTCGCGAGGGTCTCGACCTGCCGGAAGTGTCGCTGGTCGCGATTCTCGACGCCGACAAAGAGGGCTTCCTGCGCAGCGAAACGAGTCTCGTGCAGACGATCGGCCGCAGCGCCCGCAACGTCAACGCCGAAGTCATTCTTTACGCCGACACGGTGACCAACAGCATGGCCCGTGCGATCGAAGAGACGAACCGGCGTCGCGAAAAACAGATCGATTACAACCGCGAGCACGGCATCACGCCCGAGACGATTCGCAAGGCAATCCGTCGCGGCATCGAAGACGAGATCGACGCCCGCCGGGTCGTGCAGGAGGTCGTCGGCGCCAAGGACGAAGCGCAGTACGTCACGCAGGAGTATCTCGGCGAGCTGGAGCGAGAGATGCTCGAGGCGGCCGAGAGCCTCGACTTCGAGCGAGCCGCCAAGCTTCGCGACCGCATCCGCGATCTCCAGGACCGCGTCGGCCAACCGGTCACGGTCAAGTCGGGAGAGGGAGAGGGGGGGAGACGGGGGAAGGGGCGACGCAGCGCCGGCGGCAAGCGAGTGCCCAAGCCGACATGAGCGGGGTCGGTGGTCGTTGATTGCATCGAGGCGATTTCAAAATCTTTGAAGGATGATCCTTGCGCAAGCCGGGATGGCGAAGCTCAGAGGCTTTTCGGACCCGATAGCGGCGACCTGACGAAGCCTGGGTCGCCCCCTCGGAAGGAGGTTCGTCGTCGTGCCCTTGCACGAAGGAAGCCTCGTTCGCATGCGGTGACGTGGATGCCGGCGATACGCCAAGCAGAGAGCATTTGCACACGTCGCGCCGCATCAAAATCCCCCGGTATCCACAATCGGAAGGTCTTGCGGCGGCGTTCTGCCGACCCTCGGAAGAATATTTCAAAATAGTTTCCGCGGCCCGTCGAAGTCGTGTTCTCTCGTTCGTCGTGTTTGTAGAGCCTGGAAAACACCCGGTCGAAACCGGGGTGGTCGCCGGCTCCGAAACCATCATTTGGCGGAGACACGACGATGCGAGTCATGGTGATTGTCAAAGCCGACAAGGACACCGAAGCAGGAATCATGCCGAGCGAACAGCTCCTCAGGGAGATGGGGAACTACAACGAAGAACTAGTGAAAGCGGGCGTGATGCTCGCCGGCGAGGGACTGCACCCGACCTCGAAGGGCGTTCGCGTTCGCTTCGCGAACGACAAGCGGACCGTCATCGACGGGCCTTTCGCCGAGACGAAAGAACTGGTCGCCGGATTCTGGCTGTGGCAGGTGCGGTCGATGGACGAGGCGATCGAGTGGCTCAACCGCTCGCCCTTCCAGGATTGCGAAATCGAAGTGCGGCCGGTCTTCGAAGCCGAGGACTTCGGCGCCGAATTCACCCCGGAACTCCGCGAGCAGGAAGAGCGGCTGCGGGCGCAGGTCGCAGCGAAGCCGTGATCGCGGCA
>JBAQZJ010000448.1:0-12931 GCA_049790855.1 Planctomycetaceae bacterium
CGCTCCTTGTCTCCGGCCGAAATCCCGGCGTCGCGACGAATCAGGCTTTTCGGAGAGCCTCTGAGAACCGGCAGCATCGCGACACGTCGTGATCGCCGCACACCCGTTGGTTTCGGTTCAATCGATCGTCTTGAAGTAAGATGAGGCCGGCTGGTGCCTCGACCCGCAGCGTGACGAACTGCTCGTCGATGGAAAGGTCGATGAGAAGATCGGAAACGGAATGAAATCATGGCAGAAGCAACGGCACGGTCGCCCGCTGCGGTCTCGAAGCGTGTCGCCGGTTCGTGGCGTGCCAAGCGCCAGGAGTCACGACCGGCGGGACGCCGCGCGCGACGAGTCCTCGCGGCGTTCGGGGTCGTGCTGCTTCTCGTCTTGTTCGCGTACCTCCTGGTCGCCCCGTTGGGACGACCGAAGGCGGCGCTGATTCTGGCCCGACCGACGGCGGGAACCGCCAAAGAACTTTCCGCCGATTCGCCGTTCGTCGACCGTGACTTCGCGGCGATCGCCGAGGCGACTCGGGAGCTGTTGATCGGTCCGCCCATCGATCTCACGGCGGAGCTTCCACCGTCGGACGTCTTCGGTCCCCGGCTGCGCGCAAGCTTTCCTGAATCGGACGTGCTCATCGTCTACGTGCAGGCAGACGCGACCTCGGAAAATGGGCGTGCCGTCCTGCTGTGGGGGAACGATCCGGGTGAATCGGAGCGTCGTCGCTTTCCGATTCGAGACCTGCTCGCGAACCTCTCCGAGCATCCTGCCGCGACGAAAGTGTTGCTGCTCGATGCGACCGATCCTGGAATCGACCGGCGGGCGGGACGGATCGACGAGGAGTTTTCACGACGGTTGTCGGAAGAATGCCGGAGCGGTCCCGCCGGGGTGTGGGTGTTGGCGTCACACGGCGCAGGCGAAACGTCGCACTTCAGCCCCGCCCTCGCCCGCAGCGTCTTCGGTTACTGGATCGGCCGCGGCCTTGGCGGAGCGGCCGATCTCGATCGCGACGGATTTCTGCGTCTGCGGGAACTGCACCAGTTCGTCGATTCGGGCGTGTCGACGTGGACTCGACGAACGACCGGCGGACGCGAAACCCAGACGCCGGTGCTGTTGACCTGCGGTCTCCCCCGTGCCTCCCGCGCCGATCCGATGTTGTTGCCCGCGCCGCGGCGAATACGGGCCGAGCGAGAAGGCGCGGTCTTACATTCCGCCCTGACCGCGGCCGACGAAGCGAGAACGAAGTCGTCCGCAACGGCGACTTCGGCTGATGATCCGACGACGGAAGCTTCACCAGCGGAGACAAACGCGGCAGATCGCCAAGGGACACAGACGGCGAAGGGGAACTCCGTTGCAAGGGGCGCTAAGTCCGATGCCGCCCAAACCGGGGCGGAGAACGGCGCCGACGCCGCGAAATCCGAAGGCTCGAGCCGCGAAATCGAACCGACGGCCGATTCTCCGACGGCCGTGCAGTTGTTGAATGCCGGCTGGCGATTGCGTGACGATCTGGAGCAAGGCAAGACGGTTCGGTTGGATCCTCGTCGTGACACGCCTCACTTATGGCGGGCGTACGTCCGGCGTCTGCTCGAGATTGAAAAGGCGATCTTCACCGGCACGGAGACGGAGCAGATTGCCGCCGCTCGTGAACTGCGTCGGTTGGTCGTGCCGCTCGGTCGGTGGGCGGCGGGGGGCGATCCCGAACCCGATGCGGCGGAACCCGCCCGTTCTTTGATGACGGTTCGCTCCGGGGAACCGTCATGGGAACGGCATTCATTCGGAATGGAAGAGTCGCGGGCTGCTGATGACGGGGTGGCATTGTCGTCGGAGCTGGCGACGCTGGTCGCCGCGTACGATCGAATGATCATCAACGGAAGCCGTGAGGAGTTTGCGAAGTGGTTGTCGGAAATCGCACCCGGCAACAGCCGCTACGTCGAGTTGGTGCTGGCAGGTCGCTTGACGGCGATGCCGGACCTCGATTGGGAGATCGTGCGGACGGCGCTGAAGACTCGACGGATCGCGGAGCGAGTCGCGGCAACCGTCGAGGCTGCAACGTGGATGGCGCCGGTGGTCGAAGACGCGGACAAACTTCGCCATGCCGCCGAACGATTGTTGCTCGACGGAATCGGCGAGAACCGGCAATCGGTCGCGGACGACCTGTTGACGAACGCGCGAAGTCGATACGAGGCGGTGGCCGATGACGTCGCCGCGATTCGCGAAGCGACGGCGTTCCGGAATGAACTTCTGGATCTCGCGCCCGTGCTGGTCGCCTGGCATCGACGGACGAAGACCCTTCCCGGGCCTCGCACGCCGCATCACGCCGAGACCGTGGCGCTGCTGGGAGCGACCGAGGAACTGGCGACGGCGCTCGACTCGCCGTCGCCCGCGACTGTCGATCGAGTCCGCTCGGCGGCCGCGAAAGCCCGAACGTTGTTGGCGATCGTGCAGGCCGGCTCGTCGCCGGACTATGTGCGGGGCACCCTCGTCGTGCCGCCCGATCCTGCCGATGAATACATGAGGATCCGGGCGTTATTAATGACGACTCTGCCGGCGGCGCAAGACCGGGTTCGCCTGCGCGACGCGCAGCGGCGGGCGGAACAATCGCTCGTCATGAGCAGGCCCTGGACCGAAGAATCCCGTCGCCCGCCCCGAACGATGGTCGTCCCCGCGAACGACGATCTCCTCGAATTGATGGAATTGGAGTATCGCCTGGCATCGCTCGCGGCCGGAGACGCAGCACGCGAGCGGTTCGAGCCTGTCGCCGCGGCGTATCGGGCGATAGCGGCCGCCCCGGACGCGACTTCCGACGAACGACCAGCCGGCATTCCCGGATTCGAATCGGCGCTTCGCGAGTACTGGCGACGAACGTTGCCTGTCGTCGCAGAGCCGCCACCGCTCGACGGCACCCTGGATCCAGGCGATCGGCTCGCCGAGCTGCGTGCCGCCGACCGAGCGCTGCGATTGCTCGATGCTCGTGACGCTCTGCGAATCGGACCATTCCCGACGGCTCCGCTTCGCGCCGAACTGCTGGCGACCCTGCTGCGCGGGCAAGCTCGACGAACGGATCGCGAACGGCAGGACACGCCGAGCGATGATCGCGGTTCGGCGGCGGCGTTGGCGTCTCGCTCTCGAGAGGCGGCCGAGAAGATTTCCGATCGAGACCTCGACGCGCCGCAACCGCCGACACTTGTGATCGAAGGGACGAGCGCCGTCTCTCTTGAGTCCAGCGAGACCGCTTCGGTCGAGTTGACGGTCGTCAACCGGTCGGGCGAGCCGACCGACGTCTGGCTGGTGCTCGATTACGACCCGACGCTGGTGTCGATCGAAAAGGCTTCCTCAGAAACGTCTCCTTCGTACCGGCTCCTTCAACAAGTGGAAGGGCCGGCAGTGGAGTTGGTCGATCCGCGACGTTTCCGGCGGCCGGACCTTGATGGAAGTGTGCCGCCGGCGATGCGCATCGCTTCTCAGGAGCGGCGATCGCTCACGTTCCAACTGAACCGCGAATCCGGCGCCGGCCGGGCGACGCGCGTGATCGTTCGTGCGATTGCCCGCCCCGTGAGCGACGTCGATGCGCCGGCCGACGTTTCGACGACGCGACAGGACGTCGTCGTCGCCCTGCCGACGCTCGCGCCGACCGAGTTGATCGTCGAAGGTCCGCCGGGAACCGTCGGCGTCGACGCGGGAGCGATCGTCGTCTCTCCGTTCCCCAATCGAATCACGCCGTTTCGGCTGTCCCTGGCGAACCGAACGCGGAACAGTGCGACCATTGACGTCGAGCTCTTCGCGGTGACGGCGAACACGTCCGTTCGTGGCGAACCGCGAACGACGAGTCAACTGCCGACTGTCATCGGGATCGATCGCAATGCGGCGGCGTCATTGCTGGCTCGCTGGACGGATGGAGCACCTCTGTTTTCGGTCGCCGAACTGGCCTTGCCGGCTGATGGAACGCCTGTCGCAATCCCGTTTCCGAAACCTGCTCCCGGCGGCGTCGGCCCCCGTCCGGCGGTCGAGCAAGGGTTGCTGGTCGTCGTGACCGATCGAGCGACAGGCCATCGCAGCGTTCATCCCGTCGTGTTTCGACCGCAGCATCCGCGACGGTATCTCGAACCGATCGTTCGTTACGACGCCGTCGCCGAAAGAATCGAGATTCGGGTCGAGCCGCGGGATCCGGCTCTGATGCCGCCCGGTGGGAGCCGGGTCAGTTGCGAAGTCGTCGAGCCGCTGCCCGTTGAGGTCGCGCGGCGTCTGGAAGGGATCATCACGCCGGACGGCAAGCCGGCCGAACTGTTTGTCGAGACGTCGGGTCTGCGTGCCGACGCCGTCACGCTGCGGCTGTCGGTCGACGGGTACCCGCGCGCGTTTCTCTATCGGGTGCCGCTGTCCGGCAGTCGGGACGATGTGCCGCCGGAAACCGGGAGTGCCGCGGTGAGGATCATCGCACCGTCGCCGGGGGCGTCGTACAGGTCGCCGATCGACAGCGTGCCGGTGACGATCGAAGTCGATGCTCCGGTCGGTACGCGCTGGGATGCAGGCGATGCGGTGGAGATCGGCTTCGATCGCGATCGAGATCGCGAGCTTCAGGGAGAAAAGTCGATTCTGCTGCAATCCGATCGGCAGATCGCGGTCACGGTGCAGCAATTGTCACCCGGCGGCCTCGTTTCGATCGAGTCCGTTGTCGCCGATTTCCGTCTCGACCTTCCGTCCGATCATATCGAACGGGGACGGGTCAACATCATCGGTCGAATCGTTGCGGGCGGCCGTGAAGCCTGGAGTCCGCCCGTCGAAGTCGCATTCGACGATGTGCCGCCGCCGATCCGGCGAGTGCGCCTGAGCAAAGGTCAAGTCGTCGCCGGAGAGCCGTTGCGGGTCGTTGCCGAAGCGTCGGACGGCGGGCTGAGCGGTATCCGGCGGGTGCTCGTCGGCATCGATCTTGATCGAACCGGCGAGTTCAGCGCTGAACCGAAACCGGTGGCCGCCGTCAATGAACGGGGGCGATGGGTCGCCACACTCGACACGGCGACGCTCTTGCCGGGGCCGTACTTCGTGCTCGTGCAGGCGGTCGACGCGGTCGGAATCGTAGGATCGTATTCTCGCGAACGGTTCGAGGTCGTGACGCCGGAGCAGAGGGCCGCTGCCGAGTCCGCCGCGGTCAACAGGGTCACGGGATTCGTTCATTACCGCGGTCGTCCGATGTCGGGGTTCGACGTCCGGTTGGAAGCGCTGCCCCCCGAGACTCCGACCACCTCGGACTCGCCCTCGGCGCCAGAAAAGCCGAACGTGGCTGCAGGCGTGGTCAAGATTCCGCCCGTTGCGACGGACGAAGTGGGGGCGTTCGAGATCTCGCAGGTGCCGCCGGGACGGTATCGAATCTCGTCGAGCGGACTTTATGCGAACCGTCGCCGAGAGGGATCGCTCGAAATCGCGGTTCCGCCGTTTCCGACGGAGGCGCCCCCCGTCGAAATCGCCGTCGATCCTCGATGATGCGAAATGCGCATTCCGCGTATGCGATCCTTCGGCGACAAACCGCTCTCCCGCGAGTCGTTCGTTTGAGAGTTATCGTTGCGATAAATTGGAGAAACATTGCCGGCTTTGCCGATCTTTCGGGGTGTAGCCGCAAATTCCGTTGCGCAGATGTTGTTCTGCTCGCCCGGTGCCGGTTTTCGGCACTCCAAGGATCGGCGTCATGCCCGCACGGTGGGGCATCTCGGCTGTGATCGTGACGGCAACCGCCGCAATCGGCGGTTGTATCAGTGCGCCCCTTGCGCCGGCTCCCGTCGCCGTGGCGCCGGCTCCGGCAGCCGTGGCTCCCGTCGCGGTGGCGCCCGCGGCACCATGCACGCTCGGGGGTTTTTTGGGGATTACACCGGTCTGCGCGGCCGTCGGAAAAGACGTGCAGCACAAGTTGGCGTTTTTTGGACAATTCTTCCCCTTTCTTGAACCGAAGCCGCCGCTGCTCACGTTGACCGATCCTGCCAACCTCGCCTCGTCGGTGCCGGCCATTGCAGCCGCGGCCGAGATCAAGGCCGAGCAGGACATGGCGCCGCAGAAGATCAAGGCGCTCAAGTATCTGGCGACGATCGGGTGCGGCGGATGTTACGCCGGCGTCGAGGACGCATTTCTTGCAGGACTCGAAGACTGCACCGAGGAAGTGCGTTTCGAGGCGGTCAAAGCGATTTACGCGACGGCCGGAAGTCCGTGCGTGCATTGCAACAACAAGGCCTGTTGCAGTCCCAAAATTCGAAAACGGCTTGAAGAACTCGCCTTCGAAGGCTCGCCCTGCCCGAAAGAGCCGTCGGCCCGCGTGCGTCGCATGGCCCGCATCGCGCTTAATGCGTGCGGGGCGGCGGCACCACTCGCACCGCCACCAGAATTGCCGACCGAGATCATCCCGGAAGGTCCGACCGAGCTGGCGCCTCCTCCCGCACCTGTTCCTGCTCGGGAGAGCGCTCCGCCGCCACCGCCGCCGCCTGATCCGCTTGCCACGGTGTCGCCGTCCGCGACCGGCTTGACGGCGTCGGCACGCGTCGCGTCCGCCATGCCCACGGTTTCGAACATCGTTCCCTCGTTCGACGCCAGCCCCGAGATCAAGGCCGACCTGCTCGCGCAGGAAACGAAGCTGGCCGCCGAAGTCGCGCCCGCGAACGACGGCACGGCCGTCGACACGGCCGTCGTCTCCGGATCGGCTTCGATCGATGAAACGCAAGTCGTCACCGACGAGGAGCTCCAGCAATACTACGCGACCCGACTCGACCGATACCGCAGGCCGGAAGCGGTGCGGTGGGAGAGCGCTTCGGCGCTCATCGAACGATTCGTATCGCCGGAAGAGGCTGAGCTGGCGATGGCGTACATGCGCGATCGCGCGAGGGGCATCGATGCCGCGCCGCCGGAAAACTTCCGCCCGGAACTGATTACGGCCCATCGACACGATTGGACGCAACGGGCGGAGATCGCGTCGCCACCGGTCGTCGCCGCACTCTTCTCGGAGAATGCCGGCACGGTCAGCGAGGTGTTGACGGACGGAAAATGCCTCATCCTCGTGCGCGTCATCGAACGTCGGCCTGCCGAAACTCCGCCATTCGCCGAAATCGCCGGGCAGATTCGTGCCGACTTCCTTGCGGAGCGGGCCGAAGGGCCGATTCGAACGGTGAGTCGGGAGCAGACGGCTGAGCCATCTGCCGGGCAAACTCCCGAACCGCCGGCGGCCGTCGAAGCGACACCGGTCGAGCCTGGAGATGTGGAGAGTTCGCCCGTCAGTTCGGAAGCCGCCGCACCTTCGACCACCGGCGAGGAAAATGCATCGAGCGTCGATGAGTCGGAATCTACGACGACGCGCATGTCGCGAGCCGTTCGAGTTCGTCACGCGCAGCAATCTGCGGAGGAATAACCGACTTGCGACATCGGTGTTGCGCCAGTCGCCAATGTTGGAGGGACGGAGGACGGATTCCTGACAAAACCTCGTCGAGACGTTAGAACGGGAAGGGTTCCCGCTTCTTCGCGTCGCCGGCGAATGAGTCGTGTCGGGGGAAAACGAATTGATCTCCGGCGCTGCTCACACTCTTCGACGGCTTTCCACCGACCTGACGGTCGACGGCATCAGGATCGAGCATGAGTCGACGATGACGACGGAACCGCGGGATGTCGCCACCTGAAATGCCCATGGACGATTCAACGACGCCGAAACGTCGCGCCAGTTGGCGGGGCCACCGGACCGGACGGCCGGCCGAGGCCAAGCGTCGATGGCAGCGCGACCCTGCGGCCGGCGCCGCACGGTCGAAACGAGGTGGGCGCCTCCCGCTCGCGCTGCGGCTGGGAGCCGTATTCCTTGCAGCGATCGCCTGTCTTATCGTCTATCTTTTCGTGATTCTATCGAGACCCTTGCAGGTTCCGTTCATTGCGTTGACGGCTCCTGCTTACGCTGCTCCGCTTCCCCCGAACGGCTGGTCGGAGGAAGACGTGCAAGGCCTGGCCGATCTCGACGGCGAGACGATCACGTTGTATGACGCACGCGGCGCAGGTCGTTCGCGATCGACGATTCTCGAGTCGCTTCAAAACCGGCTCGATGACGCCGCTCAGAGGAACCCGCGCGGTCCGATCGTCATCTACTTCAACCTGCATGCCGCGGTCGACGGCCGGGGGCGACCCTGCCTCGTTCCGCCTCGGGCGTCTGCGGTCGATAGTTCGACCTGGCTGCCGGTCGAGGAAATCTTCGCGGCGATTGCAAACCACTCGCGGACGTCGCGCGACGGAACGCTCGTCGTGTTCGACACGAACCGTCTCGACGTCGAGTGGCAACTCGGCATGGCACGCAACACGTTCGTCGGACGGCTCGGCACGCTCGTCGGCGCTGCGGACGGTCCTCGAAAGCGAATTCCGTCGCTCGCGGTGCTCACCGCGGCCGGCATCGACGAGGTGAGCCACACGTCTCGCGAATTGGGCGGTTCGACATTCGGGCACTTCTTGCGGCTGGGGCTGGCAGGCCGCGCCGATCGGCCTGACCTCGGCGGAAACGGAGATTCGCGAGTCGGCCTTCGCGAACTGCACGCCTACCTCGTTGCGGCCGTGTCGACCTGGAGTCGACGAAACCGCGACGCCGTGCAGTCGCCGGTGCTTGCGGCGGGCGACGACGTCGATTTTCCGGTGACATGGGTCTACCGAACCTCGTTGCCGGATCGAACGGCTCCGACGCCGGCGGTTTCGCCTGCGGACGTCGCCGATTTGTGGCTTCGCGTCGAGCGACTCGAGCGGTTCGACCCGATTCGCTACGCACCGCTTGACTGGTCTGAAATCCGCCGGGCGTTGCACTCTCTGGAACAGGCGGCGAACGCCGGCAGCGCCTATGCGGCGACCGCCCGTGCCACGGCCGAGGAACTCGATTCACGTCTGGCGACGTTCGAGCGTCAGGCGGCCGCCCCCGACGTCGACCGTTGGAACGTCTTCCGTCGGGAGGATGGAACGGCCCGAACAAAAGTGCCCGCCCGCTCTCTCGCGCTCCGACGCGCATTCGGTCGAGGCGACGGCGCCCGTATCGCCGCCTGGGAAGCCGTGGCCGGCGATCTCACGGCGGCTCGCCTGACGACGCTGGCCGATGAAATCGACCTCTCCGAAGTCGGACCGCTTGACGAAGCGCACTTCCTGCGACTTCTTGCCGGATCTCCCGCCGCATCGGCGGAGCCGGGCCGGCTTGGCCGCGTCGTGGCGTTGCATCGCCTTGGCGAGACTGCCGCGGCACCGTACGACGAGCGCGTGTGGCCGTGGATCAGGGAACAGGTCGTGCGCGGCGACGCCGCTCGCCGGCTTGTCGAAGATGCAGTGATGGCGAACGACGCGGTGAACGTTTCGGCGTACGAGACGGCGGAATCGGCCTATCGGCAGGCCGTAGCGACGGGAACTTCCGTCGCCGCCGCGTTCAAGCTGCTCGATTCGGTGCATGCACATCAGATCCCGCTGGCACGTTGGTTGACCGACCCGAGACATCGACGTTCTGCCGACGAACGATCCGATCGAAACACCGATCTCATCAATGCGGTTCTGCTTCCGATGGTCGATGAGGCCGGCCGGCTCGCGCAGGATCTGCGGTCGGTCGCCGGAAAGACCGAAAACGGGCTGGATGCACGCGCGGCCTCCGTTCGCATGCACTATGAGCGGCTTCGGACGGAGTTCGACCGCGCCTATGCACGATCGTTTGACGACACGGAACGCACGGCCGCGACGCTTCGCGAGATCGATCTTCTGCTGTCGATTCCCTTGTTGCCTTCGACGCCACGCACGTCGTTGACCCCGGCACAGCAACGTGCGGCACTTTCGAAACGTCGAGCCGAAATCGCCCTGGATCTGGCGGGCACCGGAAACAGGGCCGACTCGACGGCGACACCCGCGGCTGAGCCGTTGCGCCAAATGGCGGCTCGTTGGCAAACGCATCCGCTGGCGGCGATTCTCGCCGGCAGCTTGTCGGAAGACACGAATGTGCCGCAGTCCATCGTCGAGTCGCAGGATGCGGAGCGTCTCGGACAGATGACCCGCAGTTGGTTGTCGGGGCTGTCGCTCGCGATCGCTCATGCAGGCTCGGGGCGCTTGGATGAGGCGAAGGTCGAAGGCCCGGCGCCCGTCGACGGCGCTCCTCGAATGAACGAGAACCCCGAGTTGCGGCAACTCGTCGACCGGCTGCGAATCGCCGCTGCGCTGCGGGAATTCGTTCCGGCATCGGCCCCGAACCCCGTCGCGACGCTGACCGATCTGGATTTGGCCGAGTTGCTGGTGGGGCAGGCCGAACGCAAGCTCGCGGACTTCTGGGGGCCTGCCGTTCCCGGCGGATCACCGTTCTTCATGGCCGCAGCGGACGACCTCAAGGCCGCAGCGGAGTTGGCGGGGTTTGATCGCGAAATCGCGACGAGCGTCGCCGAGACGAGTCGATTTCTTGAACGCCGTCGGCAGGCGGCTGAAAGCGGTATTCGAGTCGACGTGTCCGACGTGCTGCTGGCGACGTCCGACCGTGCCGCCACGGCGGCCGTCGCGGTGCGGCCAGGAACCGACCCGTCGAGCGCGGCGATCCCGCAGGGAACGGCGGTCGTCGTCGCGGGCGGACCGGGCCGGTGGGACTTGGCAGCGCCGAAGTCGATCGCGGTTCCGACACCCGAGGACGGTGCCGAAGTCGAATTATCGATCGCTCCGTCGGCACCCGCCGACTCGCGGACGCCGGCTCGCGTCGGCGTGCTGTTCCGCGGAAATCTGTTCGACGCGCCGCTGATGGTGGGCGATCCGGCGGGACCGACGGTCGAGTTCATCCCGCCGGAACGCGCGCCGACGACACTGACGCTGCGGTCGACGCATCGTCAGGGGCTTTCGGTCGTCTTCGTGCTCGATTGTTCGGCGAGCATGGCGGCAGGGGCGTCGTCGGAAGGGTTCGGTGAGGCGTCGACCAGGCTCGACCTTGCCCGCGAGTCACTCAGCCGCATGCTGGCCGAACTGGCGACGCGCCCCGACACGCGGGTCGGCGTCGTGTTCTACGGACATCGCGTCGGATGGCGAAAGGTTGAAGCCGACGACGGCCAAAGCCGGTTTCAGCGATCGGTGCAGCGGGACTATGCCCGGGCGATTCCCGATTCGGTGATGCCCTATAACGACATTGAGGTCGTTGAACCGCTCGGACGTTTCGACGGTGCGGTCGCCGGAGAGGTGGAAACGATGCTCGAGTCGCTCCATCCCTGGGGCGAGACGCCGCTTTATCTCGCGATGGACGAGGCGCTGCGCCAGTTCAGCGAAGCGGACGCGACGGCCGAACGCTCGGTGATCGTGATCACCGACGGGCTGAATGAGCAGTCCAACCCCTCGCCGGCAGCCCGCAAGACACCCGCCGACGTGCTTGCCACCTGGCAGCAGCGAAAGTCTGCGATCGAGATCATCGGCTTCGGACTGTCGGCCGGCGACGCAGGTCGGGCGGCCGACGAGTTCGGCCGACTCGCCGAAGCGACCGGCGGGAGCTACGAATCGGCCACCCGCGCCACCGACCTGATCGCCGCATTGGAACGGCGCATCGGTCCGGGAGCTTATCGCGTGCGACCGATCGGCGGAGGAGACGGAGTGTCGTCGCCGATCGGACAGTCGGTCGACCTGACCGATCTGACGGCTATGCCGTCGGCGTTCCTCGTCAGCCTCGACGGCCAGGAATCCCAGGTTCGGGCGGAGGGAGGCGAAGCGCTCGATCTGATCGCCGGAGAGACCGGTCCGATTCTGTCCGCGCGCTATTCAGCGGGTTCACCGCGATTCGTTCCTCTCGTGTCGGGCGAGCCGGCGAAGCGGTCGGGCCACCTGCTGGGTCTGCATCGCCCTCTGCGAACGCCGGACGGCGGCGTGACCTTCGAGTTCTCGTTGCAGCACGGAGATCAGACGTTTCACGCCAGGCCGAAAAGTGTCTGGATCGAAGTCACGCCGGTGGGGCCGGACGACGCTTCGACGGCCGCGCCCTACATCTTCTTCCATGACCAGTTCGTGCCGCGGACGCCGGCCCCCGTCGTGCGTTGGACCGCGGCGAACTGGCCCGCCGAGGCGACGACGGCACGAGTCCGGTTCTGGTGCCGCGAGACCGCCATCGAATCAGTTGAAGTCGTGGTCATCTCGGAGTTGCTCAATGCACGTGCAGCGACGTCACTTCCGACCATCGAGAACGTCGAGTTCGAGGCATATTCCGTCGACGAAGCGGACGGCGTCCGAATCGACGTCGTCGAACGTCACACCGACGGATCACCGGGAGTCGGTCGCCTCGCAGTGACCTGTGCGGGGCCGATCACGCCGCGGCAATACATCCATCGCTTCGACGCAAGTCACGGTGTCGTGTTGCACACGCTTCGGTTCGACGCTGCGGAAGTGGACAACGCGCTGGACCGGTTGTCGCTCGTCGTCGCGACGCGAGATTCGATCGAGCGCGACGGCCTGCGGCTCGACACTCCGGCTGTGATCGACGTGTCGGAACGATCCGACCTGCTTGTTCCGTTTCGATCGCCTTACACGACGGAGTCCGCACGCGCAGAGGGCGTGGCGCCCGCCGTCGAGGAGAATCGCTCGGAGAACCCGATTCTGAAAGCTCCCGAAAGCCCTTGACGTCATACGCCGCCAAGGCTCGGGCAGACTCATTTTTGACTGCCCGAACTGCGACTTCTGGCGTTTTGCTTCGATCAGCCCCCCTCGTGTTTTCGCACCCCGCTTTCGTCAATCAAAGCCTGTCTCCTGAAATCCTTCTGTTCTCCCGTCCTCCCGCTCTCCAAAAAAATCCAAGGCGCCCTGGTTTGCAGGCCTGTGGAGCCGTCGCGAGCGTCGTTCCCAACGAACGAGGTTCCTCGCGGTCGCGCCGTCCTGCGGGTCATGGCCGAAAGCGGCCGTACTGGTAGCGTCGGCACTGCGGACGGGTCTAGGCCCCCGCCCACAATGCCTGCCGGTGAGTCACACGTGCTCTCAC
>JBAQZJ010000449.1:0-4056 GCA_049790855.1 Planctomycetaceae bacterium
CCTCTCTCCCCATCCCCCACTCCCCAACTCACTCTTCATCGCGCAGCTCGACGAGGCAATTCACCTCGTGGTGGTCGAACGTGATTTTGCGTCCGGTCGGGAACGCGACTTCGATGCTGTCGATCGCGTCGAGGTTGCCCAGACCGAAATGCGCGACCGGCTCCATCTGGCAAAGGTAGCCGCTGCCGGAATCGATCACCCGTTTCCAGAGTCGTTCGCCGGCCCTCACCGTGACGATCGACCCGCGGGCCGGCGCTCCTTCGATCGTCCGCGGCAGCACGCGGAGGAACCGGTTCTCGTTCGCGATCGACTGGTAGCAGGTCAACGGCTGAAGCGCCGCTTCGCCATGGGCGATCAGCAGTTCCAGCCGGCCGTCGAGATCGAAATCGCCGATCGCCGCTCCGGTGCCGTGTCCGCCGCGTTCCTGGGCATCGCCGATCGGCACTTCGATCCACTCGCCTTCGCGAATGGCGAACAGCCGGTTCGGGTCGCCGATGTTGTTGAACAAGATTTCCTCGTGCCCGTCGTTATCGAAGTCGGCGACGATCACGGTCCGCACGTGACTCGGCGTCGCGAAATCGCCGGTCGCGACGTCCTCGAAAATGCCGTCGTCGCCGCGACGGAACAATCGGTGCGGTCCCTCCCAGTTGCCGACGACAAGACCCCAGTCGTCACCCATCCAGACCGGCGCGATGCCGCGGGCGTGCTCGTCGGGGTCGTCGAGGCCGAGTTCCGCGGCGATCTCTTCGAAGGTGCCGTCGCCGCGATTGCGGAACACGAAGTTCGGTCCGCCCTCGTTGCCGCAGACGAGGTCCATGTGCGGCGAGACGAACGGAAACGACAGCAGGCTGCGTCCGCCGGTCGTGGCGTCGAGGCCGGCGTAAGGGGCGACGTCGACGATGCGGCCGTCTTCGGTCAGTTCGTAAAGCCGCATCGGCCCGCCGTAGTTCGCGACGAAGAACCCGTAGCGGCTCGCCCCCAGCCGGTCGATCGCACACACGCTGCGACCGGCCGTCATGTTCAGCAAGTCGGTGTCTCCTTCGGCGATGAACAGGTCGCGCCAGCGTTGCCCGTCGAAGTCGAACAGCCGGTCGGAAAACAGTTTCAGCCCGGCGAAGCTGTCGGAGTTCAGGACGTAAAGCTCTTCCCAGCCGTCGCCGTCGAAGTCGCCCGCCGCCAGCCCGATCGCCTGCCGCTGGGCGTCGGCCAGCACGTCGTCGTTCACCTCGACGAAGCGGTCCTCGCTCCACTTGAAGACGCGATTCGGCCCGGCATACCCGGCGACGACGACCTCGAACGCACCGTCGCGATCGAGATCGACGACGGCGATGCCGTAATAAAAGCCGGGCCGGTTGTTCGGCAGCAGCGAAGTCGCATCGGTGAACATGGGGAATGGCGAATCGGGAATGGCGAACGGCATGGGAGTCCGTCCGAGTTTAGCCGCGACCATCAGGAAGCGCGTACTCCGACGTCGGTCGGACACGCCGCAGTCAACATTTTCTGCATCAACGCCGCCCGTCGCATTGAGCCATGCAAAGCATGGCTCTCGGCAGGCGAGTTCTGACGCAGCTGACGCAGCCTCAACGCCCCGCGTCCCATCACCGCCGGACCGTTGCCGCCATCAGTGCATTTCCAGCGAACAGCGACAGCACGACCGTGATCAGGAAGCATCCTCCCGTGCGCAGCAGCGGTGGCGGCAGCGGAACTGTGCCGAGAATCAGTACGATTGTGATGACGACATAGAGTGTCGCCCAAAATGCGATCATCCCTGAAATCAGGGCTGCCGACCATCGCGGCCAGCCTTTCGGGCAATTGTGAATCGCAGCCACAGGCATCATCAGCAGGACGAACCGGATGGCGCAAATCTGCATTGCTGTACCGGCGTCGCCCTGAAGAATCAGCCCCGCAACGAGACATCCGACCGCCGCCACAAGCGTTACCCCAATGAGATTCGATCCCATCACCTGGTCACGCGACAGCGCATACCTTCCGAACCGGTCGAACCGCAGCAGCAGGTTCGCCAGCGGCGCGCCGAGCCACGTCGACAAGCAGAACACGACGTACGCAATCAGCACCGGCAGGATGTACGGCCTGGCCGCCGGATGTTTGTCACCGACGCCCTGCAGGAACTGCATCCCGAACCAGGCGCCGATGACCAGCCCGAACAAGACCCGCCGGTCGAGCGCCGACGCCCACAGGAAGTACGCCAGCAGCCAGCGGTAGAGCGGGTTGCGGGCTTTCATCGCCTCGACGATGCCGGCTTTCGCCCAGTCGGACGTCGGGTCGAGACGCAGCGACTCGCGGAAGTGCTCCATCGCCTTGCGCGGCTCGCCGGCATGCAGCAGCGTCCAGCCCTGGTTGGCATGGGTGACGGCGTCATCCGGGTTGCGGGCGAGAGCCGCGTCGATCGTCGCTCCCGCCTCATCGCGCCGGCCGAGTTTCACCAGTGCGATCGCCCGCAGGTTGTTGCAGGCGGCGTGCTCGGGGTCGATCGCCAGTCCGTGTTCGGCCGCATCGAGCGCCGCCTGCCAGCGGCGCTCACCCAGTTCGATCTGCGCGAGTTCCGCCCAGTGGTCTTCGTTCTCGGGATCGAGGCGGATCGCTTCGCTCGCCGCAACTCGCGCCTCGCCCAGCCGGTTCCGTCGTCGCAGCACGACTGACAGCGCATGATGCCCGAGCGCCAGGTCCGGCCCCGCCGCGATCGCCGCCTGCGCCTCGTCGGTCGCGGGTGAGAGCTTGTCCTGCTCGGCGAGCGTCAGCGACAGGATCGCATGGGCCAGCGGATCGTTCGGATCGCTCAACAGCGCCTGCCGCAACTCGCGCTCGGCGAGTTCGGGGCGCGATTGCTGAAGGAGGAGGACGGCACGGTCGAGTTGAGGGTTCATCGGGCAGGGCTAACGATTAGGAGAGTCGTCGGAAGAGGCTGGCAGCGAGCCTAACCGGCAAGAGCAGCCAGCAGAATCCGATCAGCCACAGGAGCGAGAAACCGATCAGCTGGCCGGCGAACTTGCCGTAGGCCTCTTCAAGGCCAAGTGGTCGAAGTACCACGATCGTCAACAGGCCGAGCTCCATACCTGAAACAACAGGAACGAGCCACGCCAGCCGGACCCATCGCCAGGATCCCGGTGACGCAACGAGGGCGGGATAGAGCATCGCCGGAAGGAGCGTGCCTGTGGGAATCGCGAATACGAGGAAGTGCGGATCGAGCCGTAGAGCCTCGCGACCGGCCTTGATCGCAGCTCCCGTCCGTCCGTCCGTCCGTTCATCCAAAGTGCGTATCCCAAGGCCATCTGCGCAAAGGCCGAGTCCGGCCCCCGGCGAACGGCCCCCTCAGCGGCTGCTTTCGCCTGTTTGGCATGGCCGCTTTCGGCCAACACCAATGCCAGCAACGCCGGCGGATCGGGGTCGACCGGATCGGCTGCCGAAGCGGCTCGTAACTCCTTCGCGGCGAGATCGAACCGTTTGTGTCGGTAGAACAACTTTCCTCGGGCGTACTGATCGGGACCGACAGGCTCTCGCATCGTCCTCACCGCCCATTGCCACTGACAACTTGTCCGCCAGTGCTTTGAAGTTGGACGTTCCCGGTCGGTTGCCGCGACTTCGGCACAACATGCGACCGTGAATCGTGGATCAACCGGACGCCCAACAGCAACCACACATTTGCCACGAGTGGCACCCAATTTACCACGTTTCCCACTGATACCCGGCGTACGCTTCCGATTTCGCGCCTGTGCTGTGGCGGTCTCGCGACCTCGCCATTCTTTGCGACCGCAGGTCTCCCCGACGGGGCTGGAGACCTGTGGTTGCAAGCGGGGAGGGAGAGAGTGGGGGGAGGGGGTGACGGCAGCGGGCCGGGAGACCCGACCACAACCAGAGTTTCACGCTGAGACGGCAAGGAAAGTGGTTTTCACCGCGGAGATCGCAGAGGCCGCGGAGAAATTGCTTCTCGGCGCTCTCTGCGTCCTCAGCGGTGAAATTGCTTTCCCACAGCCAGCGTAGGGCCGGCTCTGCCGGCCGGAATGGGCGTTCGACCGCCTCGAAATCTCCGTTCCCTAT
>JBAQZJ010000450.1:0-3851 GCA_049790855.1 Planctomycetaceae bacterium
AGAACATTGCTGAGGATGTGCGACCAGAGTCAAGCGGCTCCCCTCACCCCCAGCCCCTCTCCCCAGAGGAGAGGGGGACCGGCGGCGATGCGGACGGCGTCCGAGTCTCGCAGGCTGTTTACTTTCGGCGAGTGTAATTCGCCGTCATGAATTGAAGCCATTGGCCGTCATCCTGCTGCATCGACGAGCGCAGTACTTTGTGGTCTTTGTTCTTGATCTCGATCACGTCCCGGAACTTCGTCGTCGTGCCCGGGGCGAGCATATTGGGGCCTTCGGCTTCCAGAGTGAGCACCTTGCCCGTGTCGTCGAGCGTGCCTTCGTACTTCCACAGGTGGTTCGAGGCGGAGTCAACCCAGGTGCCGACGTACTTCTTTTGTTGCGGGTCGTAGCCCAGCGTCATCACGCTGTGGACCTTCATTCCCTTCGCGTCGCTCTCGCCTTTGGCGACCGTCCAGAATCCGCCCAGCGAGCGGACGTTCTCGGTCCCCTTGCATTGGAACGACGGCTGGCCCGGGCCGAAGTTCGCCTCGCTTTCGACGTCCCATTCGCCCACGAGCTGCGCGAGCCACTCGTGCTCCGGCTGCGGCTTGGGCAACTCGAACTCTTGTGCCTGAAGCACCGCGACATTCGCCAGTAACGAAACGACAAGGCCCGCAAGCACGAATTTCCGCATGAGCTGGATCTCCCCCGTAGACGTCATGAAACCGCCGCGCGACATTCTGCGGTGAGATCTGTCGATTGTCGAGCGGTGTTGCAGCGGCCAGACGATCGCGTCGATCGCCTCCTGGTCGGAACTTTATCCTGCGCGCGACCCCGACGCCCGATCGGGGCGTTCCTGAATTTGGGAAAACTCGGGCTTGACATATTCCGATAAGGGAATATTATTGACGCATGGCACGAGCGGCAACGACAACGGATGTCTTCAATGCGATCGCCGAACCCAAACGACGCCGAATCATTGACGTGCTGGCGGGCGGCGACGAATTCGCCGTCGGGCAGCTTGTCGAGAGGCTGCAATGGTCGCAGCCGGACGTGTCGAAGCACCTCGGCGTGCTGCGAAAGGTGGGCGTCGTCGATGTGACCAGGCACGGCCAGCACCGTTTCTATCGGCTCAATGCACAGGCGCTGAAACCCGTGCATGACTGGGTCAAGACCTACGAACGCTATTGGGGCCGGCAGCTCGACCGCATCAAACAGCGGGCCGAGCGCCAAGCGAGCGAGCGGGCCACCGGGCAAGGTTGAACTTCACTTGAGCACGAGGAGACGAACATGGTGGCGGCTGCGCTGGAACACGCGGTTCAGATGATCGATCTCTGCCAGGAAGTCGAGATCGCTGCATCGGTCGAGATCACCTTCGAATCGGTGCTGGAAGAACTCGGGCCGGGCGGTGAAATGCCCGACGGCACGCCGTTCCCCATGAAGGTCGAGCCCTGGCCCGGAGGCCGCTGGTATCGCGATCTGGGCAAGGACGTCGGACATCTCTGGGGCCACGTGCAGGTCATCAAGCCGCCGGGGCTGCTGGAACTCTGCGGGCCGATGTTCATGTCCTACCCGGCGATGAACCACGTGCAATACCGGCTGACGGCCGAGGGTGACGGCACGCGGCTCAAAATCACCCACAAGGCATTCGGGCTGATCCCGCCGGATCATCGCGAAGGAGTCGGCGAAGGCTGGAGTCACGGACTCAAAAGGATTCGTGAGCTTGCCGAACGCAAGGCCGGCGCGAAAGGCGATCGCCGCTGACCGCGGGGCATCGCGTTTTCGGCTGCTGTGACGGCTTCACCGTTCGGTGACGGTCCACCACTCAATTCCGGGAGACGTTTTCATGTCGTGCCAGGCGCCAGAACCGCAGCGGGAACATCGCTGGTTGCAGCAGCTTGTCGGGGATTGGGCGTATGAAGGCGAATGTAGTATGGGGCCGGACAAGTCGCCCGAGAGTTTCGCCGGCACCGAGAGCGTTCGGTCGGTCGGCGATTTGTGGATCATGGGCGAGAGTCACGGGACGATGCCCGGCGGCGAGCCGGCGACGAGTTTCATCACGCTGGGTTTCGATCCGCGGCAGCAGCGGTTCGTGGGAACCTGGTTCGGCTCGATGATGGCCCACCTGTGGATCTACGACGGCGCCCTCGACGAAGCGGCGAAGGTGCTGACGCTCGAAAGTGACGGACCGGGTTTCGAGGATCAGACGAAGACGGCCCGTTACCGCGACGTCTACGAACTCAAGAGCGACGGGCACCGCGTGCTGACCGCCTCGGTTCGCGGCGACGACGGCAACTGGGCGACTTTCATGATCTCGCACTACCGGCGCAAGTAGGTCGCATCGCGCGACGGCCGTCAATCTCTCACGAGGAATCTCAACCGGAGTTCACCCAATGAAATCCCGCGATCTGATCCGGTGGGCGCTGAACCTGACGAACGAAGGCACCGCGCGACTCGTCGACGACATGCGAGACGCGCCGCTGACGGCTCCGACCGCCGGCGGAAATCATCCCTTGTGGACCCTGGGGCATTTGGCCTTCATCGAAGGCTCGATCCCGCAGATCCTGTTCGGAGAACCGAACCCGGTCGAGCACTGGAAGCCGTTGTTCGGGACCGGCAGCGAGCCGAAGTCCGATGCCGGCGTCTATCCGTCGTTCGACGATGTGCTCACCACGTATCGCGAACTGCGGGCGAAGAATCTGAAGCGGCTCGACGAACTGAGCGAGGCCGATCTTGACCGGGCACCCCGGGCGATTCCTCCCGGTTTCGAAGACGCCATGCGGACTGTCGGCCAGACGCTGCTGCTGACGAGTCTGCACAACATGGTGCATTACGGCCAGATCGCCGACGCCCGCCGCGCCGCCGGAAAAAAGCCGCTGATGTAGAACGCGAGCGGCAGGCGTCAGCCTGCCGGTGCGCCCATGGTCGCCGCGTCGGCAATCGCTCCCTGACGGTCGCGGCCCTGATTCCGCTGACCATCATCACCCCTCTCCGAAAAGGTACACGATGACGACCGCCACGACCGCAATGCCGGAAGTCGTTTCGCGCGAGCAGTGGCTTGCCGCGCGCCGCGAACTGCTTGCAAAGGAGAAGGACGTCACCCGCCGCCGTGACGCGCTCAACGCCGAGCGCCGCCGGCTGCCGATGGTCAGGATCGACAAGAACTACGAGTTTGAAACGCCCGAGGGACGCAAGCGCCTGCTCGACCTGTTCGACGGTCGCCGTCAGCTCGTCATCTATCACTTCATGTTCGATGCCGATGATCCGCCGGCGGGCAAGTCGGGGGCGCCGTGGGACGAGGGCTGTCCCGGTTGCTCGCACTTCACCGACAACGTGCCGCACCTGTCGCATCTGCATGCCCGCGACACGACGTTCGCGCTCGTCTCTCGCGCGCCGCTGTCGAAGATCGCACCGTTCAAGCGACGGATGGGCTGGGCGATGCCGTGGTATTCGTCGTTCGGCAGCGATTTCAACTACGACTTTCACGTCACGCTCGACGAATCGCGAGGCAGCACCGAGTGGAACTATCAGGACGTGCGGTCGCTCGTCGAAGCCGGCAAAATTCCCGAGGCGAAGGGGGAACTGCCGGGATTGAGCGTGTTCCTTCGCGACGGCGACGCCGTCTATCACACCTACACGACATATGCCCGCGGTCTCGATCAGTTCCTCAACGTGCATAACTACCTGGACATGACCCCCTTCGGTCGCCAGGAAGAGTGGGAAGATTCGCCCGAGGGCTGGCCGAAAACGTCGATGTGGTGGCTGCGTCACCACGACAAATACGACCAGCAACCGGCCGCCAAGGAGAGTTGCTGCCACTCCGCCGAGGCCTGAAGCGACCGTTATTTGTGGTGCATGCGTCCCGCATGCAC
>JBAQZJ010000451.1:0-4915 GCA_049790855.1 Planctomycetaceae bacterium
GAAAATCGGGAATGAATTTTACGAGGCGGTCCAACGCATACTCCGGCCGGCAGTCGGCACCGCTCTCTGCGGAACAGATTTCACCGCCGAGGACACAGAGAGCGCAGAGAAGCAATTTCTCCGCGACTTCTGCGATCTCCGCGGTGAACTTCTTTTGGGCCTTGGCGTGAGGCCCGTTGTCGTCGGATCACTGTCTGTTGCGGCCGGATATCCTGACCCCAGTGCCCACGAAACGTGGGAGAGTCCAGAGGCCTCCTTTTATGGAGACGGGGATTCGACCCTCCACGTTTACCACGCCTCAAAGGGCACACCGAAGCGGCTCGACCTGCCTCTCATCGGGTCGCGCTTGGAGGAGCGTCAAACGATCCCGCGATGGAATTCTCTTGAAAATTGACGTTGAGTTCCGGCTAATGGGTGGTGGGAGACTTTCCTCCTGCCGATGCGGGGCCTCGGCGATGGTCGCGATACGAACACTGACGGTTCGCGATGAAACGGCCGACGGGCGGGCCGCCCATGAATGGCGTCTCGACGTCGTGACCGAGCGGCTGACGGTTCGCGACCTGATTCGCGACCGCATCCGTCGCGAGGCCGAAGAGTACAACACCCGCCGTCCGCACACGTGGCGCGGTCTCGTCCAGCCGCTCGTCGAGCCGCGACATCACGGCGTCGGCGCGGCCCCTCGCGAGTTTCGGCCGGTCGATTGGAGCCGGCAATTCGAGCTGGCGTGCGAAGCGTTCGTCGTCGGTCGCTTGCTGATTCTGATCGGCGACGCCCAGGCCGATTCGCTCGACGAAGAGTTCGACGCTCGCGCGAACACGGCCGTCACCTTTCTGCGCCTGACGCCGCTCGTCGGCGGATAAGGTTCGGCGAGCCTGTCCCGGCGGTGCAAGGTCCGCACTGCGGACCCTACAACCAGGCCACCGCTCCGGCGAGCACGGCGAGGCCGGCGGCCAAGGCGTCTCGCACCGTCAGTCGATCGCTTCGGCCGTTGCGACGCAGATAGCCGAGCAGCGCACCCGTCGGGCAGCCGTATCGGCAGTAAGCCATCGGCACGAACAACGACGCGATCAAGCCGCCGACGGCGATGACGAGCGTCGCCGTTCCGGCCGCGGCCAGAGAGTAGGCGTCGAACGGTTCGATGCCCGTCAGATCGAGCCTGAGATGCCATAACGCGACGACGACGACGAGCGCCAGCAACGCGGCGGGAACCAGCGACAGCAGACGTTCGAGGCGGCGCGGAAGATGAACCCGCCACGGCAGACGGTTCCGCAGCAGTTCTTGCGCCGCCCCGTGCGGGCAGAGATGGTGACAATAGAGTTGCGTGCGTGTCGTCAGCGGCACCGCGAACGCCGCGACGGCGAGCAGCACCAGCCCTGGTGCGATCCGCCAGGCGGGGCCGTTCTGTGCCCACCCGACCAGCAATCCCTGCGACAGCAGGTCGGCATTCACAAAACCCAGATAGACGATCAGCACGACCTGCCAGACGCGACGCAGCCATGTCTTGCCGCGCAGATTGGTGAATGCGATGACAGTCGCAAACAACACGACGGCTGCCGTGCCGAGATCGCGACTTTCAAAGTCGAAGTTCCAGGCCGTCGCGCCCGCGCCGGTCGCGGCAGTACGATTCGATGCAAGCTTTGACTGGAAGCGTGTCGCCGCCTCGACGAGGTTTTCGACGAGCGTCTGGCTGGTCATCGTGGCGCCGCTGACGCCTTCGACGTCGGCTCCGTGTCCCACGGTCAATGCCGAAAACCCAGCCAGCGGCATGCCGTCGAAGCCGTGCAGGAACGTCCAGTCGAGCGATACGTCTTCGACATATCGCGGCGTATCGTAGCTGCGCTGAAAGCCGATGCCGACGACCGTTTCCCCGGCCGGGTCGAGCGCCAGCAGGCCGTCGGTCGGCCCCTGATAGCCGATCCGGTCGTCACTCATCGGCGACGTGCGCAACAGCAGACCAAGCGTCGAGCCTCGATCGTCGAGCACGCGCCAGACGCCGCGACGGTCCGGCTCGATCGATGCCGCCTCGGGAAAGAATGCTTCTGCGGCGGAGACGTCAAGAGATTCGGGGAACCGGAAGCTGGGCTGCGAACCGGCCAGTCGATGCACGACGGCTTCGGCGATCGCGGCGCTGGTCAACGTCGCACCCGTCACGCCGTCGACGTGGTCGAGCGAGGCAAGCTGCGACCAGGTCGAACCGGCGAACGAACTGAGAAACGTCGCGTCCTGCCTGACGAGCGCGACATGGTCGGGCGTATCGCCGCTCGTCAGCAGCGACAGTCCGGCGAGCCGTCCGTCGGCCCCAAAGGTCAGCAGCAAGTCGTTCGGTCCGGAATAGCCGACGACGTTTTTTGCGGCGGGCAGCGTTTGAACGACATACCCGACCGTTTCGCCATCGGCATCGACGACGAACCGGCCGCCCCGCTGCGGATCGGACGGTCCGAAGGCCTGCGCCCCCGCCAACAACTCGCGGACCTGTGCGATCGACGCCGTGATCTCGCGCCGACCGCGTTCGTCGGCGACGTGCCGTTCATGCCGGTGGTGAATGGCGAGCACGATCGTCACGATCAGCCCCCAGCGGGCGACGTGGACGAGCCAATGTCGGGTCGCGGCGGCTCGGGACGGGCGGATGACGAATCGTTCCAGAAGCGGTGGCGAGATCCGCCCTCGCTTCTACCGGATACGCCCGTGCGATGGTAGTTCGCAACGATCGACGGCGGCCCGCAAACGAAAGAAGCCCGACTTCTGGAAGAAGCCGGGCTTCGCAACGTCACCGACAGATCTCCGCCGGATCAGACCTCACTGGGCTTCCGTCGTCGCCGAAACGCGGCGAGTCCGGCACCGCCGAGGGCGAGCAGGACGAACGTGCCCGGCTCGGGGACGACTGGCGGCGGCGTGCCGCCGGGGGGGGTCTCGGCGTCGTGCGAGAACGGCGCCTTCACGGCCTTGGCCTTGTTGCCGGCCTGAACGCTGTCGTACAGGTCGAAGTGCAGGTTGATCGGACCGGTCAGCGCCGTCGTCACGTTGACGATGTAGGCATTGATCTGGCCGGCGTCGGGAAAGTCGGCGCCCGGGAAGGCGTTAATGAAGTCCGCGATCGGTGAATCCGTCAACGTCATATCACCGAGCAGGAACTCCTGCCATTCGACGCCTTCGACGTACTCGCCGTGCTTCGGCAACGTGCCGCCGCCGGTGAGTTGCGGCAGTTGGCTGGGGTCGTTGCCATCGGTGATCTCGGTGAAGCTGCTGGAGGCGACGTTGCCAGGATTCGACGGATCGGTGAATCCGCCGAGATCGTTGGTCGTCGTTCCCTGTAGACCGATCGTCAGATCCTTGCCGGCCGCCATGTCGTCGTAGGCGATCGCCATCTTCACGTCGCTGATTGTGCCCGCGCCGCCGGGGCCGGCCACGTTGCCGATCGCCCAGACGACGAGCGTGTCGCCGGGATTAAACGTCTTCGTCCAGCTTTCGGTCGCCTGGTCGTAGGTCGAGCCTTCAATGTACAGCTGCAGGATCGGAACGGCATGAGCCGGCTTTGCGCCGGCGACGATGATCGCGCCGACCGCAACAGCCAGCGCTGCCGCGACGTGCTTCGACATGAGTACTTCCTCGAAAGAAGCGGGGTTGAGAATTCGCGAAGCCTTCGCGCCTGCGAAACGGCTTCGGCGGGCGATCGACGCGATCGACCGCGGGGTCTCAAGCCCCGTTTCGAGGAGGTCGGAACACGCCCGCGCGGTAGAGCTGGGTCCACCCGCAACGGTGTTCGCATTGAACGGAGTCGACGAGTTCGCTGCCGACGAGGTCGCTCGTCGCCGCGGGCAACGCCGACGTTCCCCCGGTTCCCGCAGTCACCGGAACGGAACCGGTCGAAGGAATGACGGGCGAGGGCACTGTCGATGCGACGAAGTCGAACGGAAGCGGGATCGCCGGCTCGGGAACCGGCACGAGCGGAACCGCGATCGACACCGTCATCGACGTGTCCGATTCGGCATCGCCGTCGACGATCGACGCCAAGTCCGGCAGCAGCATCGCCGCTTCCGCCCGGCCGGCACTCGCAGCAGCGAGCACGCCGACGAACAACATCGCGGCGATGGGGCGGAACGCGGACATCGAATCGGTCGCTCTGGCGCGTGCGAAACAGTCATGCCGGCCAACGGGTCGGCACCTCGCACAGCAAGCATCATTTCCGCTTATGGCGCACCGCGCGTCAAGAACGGAAATGCGCAAATTGCGGAAATGCGGGACGACTGCCGAGACGAATAGGTAGAGCTACTTAGGGTGAAACCCAAAGAACGAGCGGCATTTGTCGACGCTTCCGGCGAAGGCATGCCACCCAACTTTTCGAGTCGTCGCATCGCTACCAGAACGACAACCCTCAAGATGTGGGTCGACACATCCGGCAGAAAGGAACCACGGATTACACGGATCAACACGGATTTCGCGGATCAGGAACCAGGCGTTGGCGCGTCGTCGTTCCAAGTCTTTGATTCTCGTAGGTCGCGCTGATTCCATCCGTGTCGATCCATGTGATCCGCGAAATCCGTGGTCCTGGCCGGCGCTGCGATCGACTCACCCTTATAGGACGGACGGTCCATTACGGCTGGTCGAGGATTCGAGCGGTCGGGAACGGAATGACGCCGGCAGGACGTTGTCCGGTTCCGACCTCTTCGCCGTCGCCGAGTTCGGCTCGAGCTTCGTCCGCGAAACGGGTCAGGCGCTCGATGACGTCGGGATGCGCGGCGGCAACGTCGCGCGTCTCGGCGAGGTCGTTCGTGAGATCGTAAAGTCGTGCCGGCTGAGAGTCGTCGACCGGCAGGTAGAGCTTCCACTCGCCCGACCGCACGCCGCGAAGTTCATCGCGCAGGTAATAGAAGAAAGCGTCGTGCGGCGAGCGGGCGTCCGGCTCGCCGGTCAGCAG
>JBAQZJ010000452.1:0-3079 GCA_049790855.1 Planctomycetaceae bacterium
GGTCATGGCCGGCCCGAACGGTTCGATTCAGGGGCCGGCAGAAGCCAAGTGGGGCTACACGACGCTGACCGTCGCCGACTGGGACGGCGACGAACGGCTCGACGTCGTCGTCAACAGCATCTGGGGCAAACCGGTCTGGTATCGAAATGTCGGTACGAAAACGGAACCGCAGCTCGCTCCTGCTCAATCGATCGAGGTCGAATGGACCGGCCCGGCACCAAAACCGGCCTGGATCTGGTGGGAACCGCAGGGAAAAGAACTGGCGACGCAGTGGCGCACGACCCCCGTCGCGATCGACTGGAACAAAGACGGTCTGACCGACCTCGTGATGCTCGACCACGAGGGCTATCTGGCGTTCTTCGAACGTGAACGGCGCGACGACAAACTCGTTCTGCGGCCCGGCGAACGAATCTTCGTCGACGAGAACGGTAAGCCCCTGCGTCTCAGCAAGGGAGACGCCGGCAAGAGCGGCCGCCGGAAGCTCTGCCTGACCGATTGGGACCAGGATGGCGCCGTCGACCTGTTGATCGATTCCGTCAATATCGACTTTTACCGCAACGAGGCAACGTCGGCCGACCGCGTCGTGCTCAAACATCGCGGACCGGTCGACAGCCGCGTTCTCGCCGGTCACGACACCAGCCCGACGATCGTCCGCTGGAACGGCCGGCGACACCTCGTCGTCGGTGCCGAAGATGGATACTTCTATTTCATGCCGGCGACCACGGCCGCGAGTTCCGACAAGACGCCGTGACGACGCAGATGAGCGCGACTTCTAACGTCCGGTCTGTCACCGACGCTGCCTGTGCGACGCTCGATTGAAATACGGTTTCTTCCGTCATGATCGACCCTTCGGCAACGCGAAACGCCCGGCTCGGGCAATGTGCGGCGTTCGTCGCGTTCCTGCTCGTGCTGCTGGCACCGGCGCCCGACGCTCTACCTGAGCCGGCACAGCGGGCGGCCGCCGTTGCGGTGGCGATGGGCGTGCTGTGGCTGACGCAGGCCGTGCCGCTGGGGGCGACCAGCCTGATTCCTCTGGCGGCGTTTCCTCTGCTGGGAATCCAGTCGGCGAAGAACGTCAGTCAGTCGTACATCAACGAAAGCGTGTTTCTGTATCTGGGCGGATTCATCGTCGCTCTCGGGATTGAACGCTGGGGACTGCATCGCCGCATGGCACTGCACGTCGTGCGGGCCGTCGGCGCGGGTCCGCGACGCATCGTTCTCGGCTTCGCGCTGGCGACCGGCTTTCTCTCGATGTGGATGAGCAACACCGCCGCCACGATGCTGATGATTCCCATCGCGCTTGCGCTGTTGAACTCGCTCGACGAACTGCTGGCCCGAAACGAAGGCGATCCGACCGCCGCGTCGTCCGACAAGGAACGGCACGCCCTCGCCGTGGCGGTGATGCTGGCGGTCGCCTACTCGGCGAGCATCGGCGGAATGACGACGCTTGTCGGCACGCCGACGAACATCGCCTTCCGCCAGATTTACGCCGCCACGTTTCCTGCCGCTCCCGAAATCTCGGCCGGTCAATGGATGCTGGCATTCGTCCCGCTGGGGGCGGTGTTTCTGCTGGTGATGTGGATCGCACTGACGTTTCGATTGAAGCCGATCCCCGGCGCCGAACGTCTGGAGCGCGCCTTCTTCACCGAACGATTGCGCGAACTGGGGTCGCCGACGAAGGCCGAGCGCCGGATGCTGGTCGTCTTTGTCGCGACGGCGGTGTTGTGGTTGTTTCGCACGCCGTTTTCGCTGTCGGGCGATCCGGAAGCGGCCGCGTTGATTCCCGGCTGGGGCGTCGCCGTCGAACGGATGCTCGTCGCGATCGGTGTGCCTGCCGACGCCGCATCGGGAATGGTCACCGATTCGACGGTCGCGATGACGATGGCGGCGCTGTTGTTCTTCATTCCGTCGGGAACGCCGCCTCAACGTCCGGACGACGCGGTCGTCCGCTCACCGCGCTCGTCGCGGGCGAACCTGATGGACTGGCCGACGGCGAACCGGCTGCCCTGGGAAGTGCTGCTGCTGTTCGGCGGCGGCTTCGCACTCGCCGACGCCTTCAAAGACACCGGCCTGTCGCAATTTATCGGCGAGTGGTTCGCCTCGACGCTCGGGGGCCAGCCGATGTGGCTAATCATCGCCGCGACTTGCCTGCTGCTGACCGTGCTGTCGGAGTTCGCTTCGAACGTGGCGACGGCCAGCATCCTGCTGCCGATTCTCGCCCCGGCGGCCGTGCGGATGGACATGGACCCGCGACTGGTGATGGTCGCCGCCACGCTCGCCGCCAGTTCGGGCTTCGTGCTGCCCGCCGCGACGCCGCCGAACGCGCTCGTGTTCACCTCGGGCCGCGTCTCGACGCTCGAGATGGCCCGCCGCGGCTTCGTGCTCGACCTGGTCGGCATCGTCCTGGTCACGCTCGCCGTCCTGTACCTGTTCGCCCCGCTGACCGGTATTGAACCGGGCACCGTGCCTTCCTGGGCCGCCGGAACAGGGCGGTGATGGTGTAGCGGTCCGGCGCCATTGATGTCTCTGCATATGCCCCACCCGCCACATCGCTCGTGACCCCCGACGTGTCGCCATAGACGGCCGTGTTTTATCCTTTTGCGACACCGGCGCGTCTGACTGGGTTAAAGTACGTTGAGAAATTGAGAATTCTTGTTGACACGTTCACCGTGAGCCGTAGCATCGACAATTGCTGATCTCAAGCGTGTTCTACGCTCTGCATTCGACTTCCAAGCCGTTTCCTGTCGTCGAATGCACTTGCCGGAGGCTTCGCCATGCGGGCCGCGGTGAACTTCATCCTGTCGATCGTTTGTGCCGCCGGGGCTGGCTGGCTCGTCCTGCGGTCCGATCCCCCCCCCCGCAGTAACCGGTCTGACGGTCGAGCATTTCGCAAAGCATCTTGGCTCGCTGCGGCAAGGCGCGACGGGCCGAGCGACGTTCGTGTTACGGAACGATTCCGCTTCGCCGATCCGAATCACCGCGATCGCCTCGAGTTGCGGCTGCACGGCGGCGGTCGTCGGCCAGCAGTCGCTGCAGCCGGGTGAGACGACGACATTGAAGGCCACGCTCGACGTCGGCG
>JBAQZJ010000453.1:0-2071 GCA_049790855.1 Planctomycetaceae bacterium
GCGTTTGGTGACGCCCCCAAGCCCGCAAGCGCTCCCTGACGGTCGCGGCTCTGACGGCGCGGGACGGCGAATTCCCATTTTGAGTCTTCCGACCGGCGATTCGGCGCTGTAGAAAGAACTGTGGCCCTGCGGAACGCGACGGATCGCAGGCCGGACGAGGGAGTTCGGTGCCGGGCGTGGTTCCGTGTGGTCGGGGAGGGTAGGACATGTCCTCCGAAGGATTCCCTCAAGGTTACCCGGCGCGCATCACCGACGATCAACCCACGCCGTTCATCGAGCGTCGCGCCGCTGAGGCGCCGCTGCCTGACGGCGGTTGTCAACTTGCCGACGCCTTCGATCTCGACGAGATGCTCGCCGAGATTCCCGGCGGCTTCGAGATGGCGGTCGATCTCGCGTCGCTGTTTCTGACCGAGTGTCCGGCCATGCTGCGGCAGATTCGCGAAGGGCTTCACGACGACAACCCGCGGCTGGTTCGGCGCGGGGCGCATACGCTGAAAAGCTCGGCCGGCATCTTTTGCGCCGACGCGATGGTCGACGCCGCGTGGCGTCTCGAACGGCTTGCCTGCGAAGGCGACTCGGCGGCACTGAAAGGACCGTACGCCGATCTCGAACGCGAATCGGCACGGGTGATGGAGGGACTCAAGCGGCTCTGCGCAGGGGGATGACGGCGATGCAGAATGGCTGGGGCAGCAGGCTCCGGAACGCGATCGATTGAGAAGTAGACTTTGGGTGGCACGGCCCGAAGGGCCGGGTCGCGCAGCGACAAGATGCCGTTCAGAGACGTTCGGACGGTGATGGACAGCCTCTTGCGGCTCCGCCGCCCGGCCTTGCAGGCCGGGCCACCCCATCTCAAACCGTTGAGGCACGGCGGGAGCCTGCGATGCCGAGACTTCTGATCGTCGACGACAACCCGCTCGACCTGAAGCTCGCGGCCAAGTGCGTCGCCGACCTCGAGCTGGAAACGCTCACCGCCGCCGACGGTCGCGAAGCGCTCGACCTGCTGGAGCGGACCCGTCCCGACGCCGTGCTGACCGACCTCGACATGCCCGAAGTCGACGGGCTGGAACTGGTCCGCGAGATCCGCAAGACCTATCCGACTCTGCCGGTCGTGCTGATGACCGCCAAGGGCAGCGAGGAGATCGCCGCGGCGGCGCTGCAGGCCGGAGCCGCGAGCTACGTTCCCAAGCGGAACATGAAGACCGAGCTGGGCGACACCCTGCGGGTCGTGCTCGACATTGCGGCATTGCGAAAGCAGCGACAGCAGGTGCTCGAAATCGTGACGGCGACCGAATCGCGGTTCCGGCTGGGCTACGAGCCGCACGGTCCGTCGGCGCTCGTCAACTATTGCCAGGACGCCCTGCGGATGATGCGCGTCTGCAACGACGCCGACCTCGTTCGCGTCGGCACGGCTCTCGGCGAGGCGATCGTCAACGCCGTCGAGCACGGCAACCTGGAGCTTGACTCCGAACTGCGCGAGCAAGACGACGGCCGGGCCTATGCGAACCTGCGCGAACAACGCCTCACCGAATCGCCGTACAAGGATCGCCACGTCGACGTCGTCCTGCGACTCACCAGGGTCGAAGCCGTCTTCACGGTTCGCGACGAGGGACGGGGCTTCAACCCCGAGTTGCTGTCGGACCCGACCGATCCCCAAAGCCTGATGCGACCCTACGGCCGCGGCCTGATGCTGATCCGCACCTTCATGGACCGCGTCTGGTTCAACGACAAAGCCAACGAGATCACCATGATCAAACGCCGGAAGTCAGGCTGAGGGGGGAGACGGGAGAGAGGGAGGCGGCCCGCTCCTGTTCCTGTCCTATGCTTCTATCGAAAGTGCGTCGTCGAGGCCTTCGACGAACGTCGGGAACCGCAGCGTCAGGCCGAGTTCGCGTTTGACACGAGCGTTGCCGCAGCGTTTGCCGAGACCGGCGGAACGGGTGGCGACGCCCGCATCGAACACCGGCGGCGGTGAGCCGGTCCGTTCGGCGAGCCGGCCGTAATACTCCCGCCGCCGCACCGGCCGGTCGTCGGAGACGAGGTACAACCGCGTTCGTCCCCCCTTTCCCTGGGG
>JBAQZJ010000454.1:0-7789 GCA_049790855.1 Planctomycetaceae bacterium
CCTGTGCCGTTAAGCGCTCCCTGACGGTCGCGGCTCTGACGACAACTTGAGGACGCCGAACACCGTCAATCCGGTGCCCGCGGCTTGTCGACGTCCAGCCCCCGCGCGACCGCCGTGTGATAGGCGAGCAGTTGGACGGGAATGCTGGCGACGAGCGGCGTCAGCAGCGGCGGCGTCGGCGGAATGTACAACACGTCTTCCGCCAGCGACGCGATGCGGGCGTCGCCCGCCGTGGCGACGGCGATCACGTGGCCGTGACGGCTGCGAACCTCTTCGATGTTCGCGAGCACCGTCTCGTAGGCGTGATCCTGCGGGGCGATGACGATCACGGGCATGCCGGCGTCGATCATCGCGATCGGGCCGTGCTTGATCTCTGCGGCCGGCAAACCCTCGGCGTGCCGGGCGCTGACCTCTTTGAGCTTGAGCGCCCCTTCGAGGGCGACGGGGAAATTCACTCCGCGACCCAGGCAGAGCCAGTTGTGCCGGTCGGCGAGACGGCCGGCGAGCTGTGCGAGCTGCTGGTCCAGTTCCAGCGTTCTCGCGACCTTGTCGGGAACCGTCGCCAGTTCGTCGATCAGTTCCGACGTCCGTTCGGGCGACAGTCGGCGACGGCGGCCGAAGTCGAGCGCGATCATCACCAGCACGGCGATCTGGGCGGTGAAGGTCTTCGTGCTGGCGATGCCGATCTCGGGGCCCGAGTGCAAATAGACGCCGGCGTCGCTCTCGCGGGCGATCGTGCTGCCGACGGTGTTGACCACGCCGAGCGTCGTCGCTCCCCGCGTCCGCACCTCCCGCAGCGCGGCGACCGCATCGGCAGTTTCGCCCGATTGGCTCAACCCGACCGCCACGGTGCCGTCTTCGATCAGCGGGTTCCGGTAGCGCAGCTCGCTCGCGTACTCGACTTCGGTCGGCAGCCCTGCGAGTTCCTCGAACAGATGTTTGCCGACCATCGCCGCATGCCAGCTCGTCCCGCAGCCGAACAGCAGCGCCCGCCGGAACCGTGGCAACTCTCGTTCAAACGCCTTCAGTCCACCGAGCGTGACCCGGTCGGCGCCGGGGCGGATGCGGCCGCGCATGACGTTGCGCAGCGATTCGGGCTGCTCGAAGATCTCTTTCTGCATGTGGTGCGTGAAACCGCCGAGCGGCACCGGATCGATCGGCGTCTCCAGCGGAGCGAGCCGCTTCTGAACCGGCTTCGCGTCGACCGTTCCGGCCTTCAAGCCGTCCGGGCCGAGCAGAACGATCTCGTTGTCGTCGAGGTGCGTCGCCTGGTTGACCCGGCCGGCCAGTGCCGCCGCGTCGCTGGCGACGATCAGTTCGTCGCGGCCGGTGCCGACGATCAACGGGCTGCCCCGGCGTGCGGCGATCAGCGTGTCGGGGGCATCGGCACAAACCAGGGCGATGCCGAGCGCACCGCGAGCCTCCCGCAACGCACCGCGGACGCTTTCGAGCAGGTCGCCAGTCTGCGCGTAGAAAAAGCCGATCAACTGGGCCAGCGATTCGGTATCGGTCTCGCTGCGGAACTCGATCCCCTGCCCTTCGAGGAACGCGCGGATCGCCGCGTGATTCTCGATGAGGCCGTTGTGGACCAGGGCGATCCGTTCGGCGGCGTCGACGTGCGGATGCGTGTTCGCAACCGTGGGGCGGCCGTGCGTCGCCCAGCGGGTATGCGCGATTCCCAGAACGCCGGCGGCCGGCTGCTCGGCGAGGAGATCGGTGAGCCGACTGATGCGGCCCGTCGTTCGACGGACGTGCAACCGTCCTTCGGCGACGGTCGCCAGCCCCGCCGAGTCGTAGCCGCGATGCTCCAGCCGCCGCAACCCGCCGACGAGGATCTCCGCCGCCGGCTGCAAGCCGAGATAGCCGACGATCCCGCACATGCCGTGTGCTCCGTACCTGGAAAGAGCCGTTGCCGTCACACGGCGGCGCATTGTGAGGCACAGCGACCGCCGGCGAAAGTTCGAAAAGAGCGGTTCGATCTCAAAGCGGTGCGCTCCGATCGTCAAACGCCGGCGGCGGGTTCTTTTCTCACCGCCGAATCTTTCCGAGCCGGTTTCAGCCGCGTCATCGACAGCACGTGCTCGCGGGTTTCCGACGGCGTATATCCGACATAGCTGGCGCCTTGCTTGCGGAGGGCCGCCTGATTCTTTTCGGTCAACGGCGGCCCCCAGCGGCCGACGGCGATCTTGAGTTCCGGCAACGCGGCGTGAAACCGTTTGCAGAGGCTGCGGGCGTGCGACACGCCGCCCGGCGGGATTCCGAGCAGGCACAGTCCGACGGGCCGGGCGTTTCGCAGCTCTTCGACGATCTCGGAGACGAGCCGGTCGCGCGACAGGGTCTTCAGTTCGCAGTCGTCGTCGTACAGCATCGCTTCCAGCACCGCCGCGGCGGCTTCGTCTTCGTCGTCGGCGATGCCGTAACAGAAAACGACCGGCAGGTCGGCCGGGCCAGGCTCGGCCGCTGCAGCGTCTTCCGATGCTTCGGCGGCAGCCGCCGCCAGCGAGGCGGGCGTCTCTTCAAGATGTTCGGCGATCGATTCGCGGATGTACCGCTCCTGCGACTCGTCGATCATGCCGCGCATTCGGTCGCGTTTCGCCGATTCCAGCGCGGGCACGATCACCTGTTCGCACGCCTCTGCGAGCGACGTTCGCGTCACCTGCTCGTCGAAGATCTCCTCGGCTTCCTCTTCGTCGCGGGCGAGCAGCCGCTGATAGTAGACGACGTTCGGTTCGACCTCGGGCGCGTCGCCCAGGATTCGGTTGAACAATGCGAGAGCCGGCATGTACCGCCCCGCGACGACGAGACAGGCCGTGAGCGGCGTCGCGAGAACCAGCCCGATCGGCCCCCAGAGCCAGCCCCAGAAGATCGCGCCAAGGATCACCGCGACTTCCGAAACGCCGACGCCCCGGCCGTAGAGCATCGGTTCCATCACGTTGTTGCTGAGCAGTTCGAGCACGACGATCAGCCCCACGACCGCCAGCGGCTGGCCCCAGCCGTGCGAGGTCAGCAGGCTGTAGCCGACGGGCAGCACGGCCGCCACCATCGGGCCGACGTAGGGAACGTATCTCAGCACGGTCGCCGCCACGCCCCAGAGCATCGCGTACGGCACCCCGAGCAGCCATGTGCCCAGCGCCACCGCAATGCCGTAGGTGACGTTGATGATGAGCTGCATCATCAGATAGCTGGCGATCCGCCGGCCGGCTTCGTTGAGGGCCTTCGTCGTCGTGGCGAGGTGCGTCCTGCCCGAGAGCGTCACGATCCGGTTCCGCAAGTCCTCCCGCTTGAGCAGCATGAACAGCACCAGCACGATCACCAGGCCGGCCGTTCCGAGCGGTTCGGCGAGCGGAGTCAAGTACGTCACCAGCGATTCCGTCAGATCCTCCTCCTCGCGGATGACGACCGGAATCGGCCCCATTCCGAACAGGAACGATTGCTTCTCGTCGACCGGAACACCCTCGGTCTCGGCCTTGGCCTCCTGCTCGGCCTCGACCGTCTCGCTGGCGCGCGCGAAGACCGCGCCGACCTTCTCGAAGACCCCGCCTTCCTGGAAGGAGCGGACGTCGCGCAACTTGTTCGTGATCGTCCGCTCATGGTCCGGAAGCTCCTCGGCGAGCGCCAATACCTGCGCGGTGACCAGCCAGCCGATCGACCCGAGTGCCAGGAACGCCGTGGCGACGACCAGCACGACGGCCGCCAGCTTGGGAACGCCCAGCCGTTGCAGCCGTGTCACCGGCAGGCTCAACAGAAATGTAAGCAGCACCGCCAGCGTGATCGGAATCAGAATCGCCTTTCCGAAGTACAGCAGCGTCGCCACCAGCATGAACGCGCCCAGGCCGGCGACGATCGTGACCGACCGAGGAAATCGAACCGTCCCGGCTTTCAGTGTCATCAGACCCGCATCCCCTCGAACGACGTATTCCGCGGTCGTAGCCACCGCCGGCCCGACACGCCGCCTGCCCCAACTCAATCAGTGTAGGTTCACCGCCGCCACGATGCTTCAGGGGATGTCCTGATTCGTGATCGCGCGCCCCGGGCTGTCTTGAGCAGCCGGGGTGCTTCACGCGGGCCGGGTGCGTGATCATGCGACCGAGGGAAACAGATTCGTTATCATCCCGAAGGCAGTGACGGCATCCGCCTGATAAGACCCGATCGCATCGAACGCTCATCTCATGCAAACTCGACGGCTCGGCGCGACCGACATCGACGTCTCGACCCTCGGCTTCGGCGCCTCGTCGCTCGGGCAGGAGTTCCGCAGCGTCGATCTGAACGAGGCCGTCCGCAGCGTTCGCATCGCCCTCGAACGCGGCATGAATTTCATCGACACCTCGCCCTACTACGGTCGGGGAATGAGCGAGGTGCTGCTCGGCAAGGCGCTCGACGGCGTTCCTCGCGACAGCTACTTTCTCGGCACGAAGCTCGGCCGCTACGCCCCGCAGCACTTCGACTTCAGCGCAAAGCGGGTCGCCGAGAGCGTCGACGTGTCGCTCGAGCGGATGAAGGTCGATCATCTCGACGTCGTGCTCTGCCACGACGTCGAGTTCGTCGACATGACGCAGATCATCGACGAGACGCTGCCGGCGTTGCGTCGGCAGGTGGACGCCGGCAAGGTTCGATCCATCGGCGTGAGCGGCTACCCGATGAAGATGTTCGAGTACGTTCTGGAGCAAGCCGACGTCGACGTGATTCTCACCTATAACCATTACACGCTGCAGAATGACATGGCGCTGCGGCTGGTGCCGCTTTGTCGCGGGAAAGGCGTCGGTCTGATGAACGCCGCTCCCTTCTCGGCGCGACTGTTGACCGGCGCTCCGCTTCCGTCCTGGCACAAGGCTCCGCCGCAGGTTCGCGAAGTTGCACGACGAGCCGCCGAACATTGTGCGAGCCGTGGTTCGGACATCGCCAAACTCGCGTTGCAGTTCTCGATCGCGAATCCCGATTTTGCGACTTGCGTGACGGGTTCGGCGAATCCCGATCGCGTCTCACAATGGGTCGACTGGGTCGATGAACCGATCGACGAAACACTGCTCGCCGAAGTCCAGCAGATCTTGCGACCAATCCACAACTGGTTCTATATCGAAGGCCGACCGGAGAACAACGACGCGCTCGTGCCGACGATCGGCTGACGTCATTCAACCCGCGAACCACGCGAATCGGCGCGAATGAAAAAGCGGGCGAACCACGAAGACACGAAGACACGAAGACACGAAGACACGAAGACACGAAGTTCACGAAGAGGTCTCTCGCAAAGAGGCAGAGATCGCAAAGGATTCGCTCTCACGCAGAGAAATCGGCACTCGATTGAGGAGCATTCCTCTTGCTTTTCGTCCTTTGCGAGAGCCTTCCTCCCGGCCTTTGTGCTCTTCGTGCCTTCGTGGTTCGAACATTTGCGCGGCGCACAGGAACGAAAGAACGCTATGCGTGCGATCCGTCTTCAAGAACCGAGGAACTTCCGTCACGTCGAGATCGACGCTCCCGGTCCGCCCGGTCCGGGTGAAGCCCTCGTTCGCACGCATCGCATGGGCATTTGCGGCAGCGACGTGAGCGGGTATCTCGGCAAGATGCCGTTCTTTCGGTATCCGCGGATTCCCGGTCACGAGCTTGGCGTCGAAGTGCTGAGCGTCGGCGACGGCGTGTCGAACGTCCGACCCGGCGACCGGTGCAGCGTCGAGCCGTACATGAACTGCGGCGGGTGCTACGCCTGCCGCCGCAGCAACGGCAACTGCTGCGAACGACTGAACGTGATCGGAGTGATGGTGGACGGCGGACTGCGCGAACGCTTCCTGATTCGCGCCGACAAGCTACATCCGTCGTCGAAACTCTCGTATGAACAACTCGCCCTCGTCGAGACGCTCGGCATCGGCTGTCACGCCGTCGACCGCGGCGGATTGCTCGGCGGCGATCACGCGCTCATCATCGGCGCCGGCCCGATCGGGCTGGCGGCACTTGAGTTCGCCCGGCTGACCGGTGCGACGATCACCGTCATGGATCGCGTCGAATCGCGACTCGCGTTCTGCCGTGAGCGATACGCAGTTCCACACACGATTCTCGCCCGCGGCGACGAAGCCGATCTCGACGACGCACGCACGATCACCGGCGGCGACCGGTTCGCCGTCGTCATCGATGCAACGGGCAATCCGGCGTCGATGTCGAATGCTCTGAATTTCGTCGCACACACGGGCACGCTCGTCTACGTGGGCATCACGAGCGACGACGTGAACTTCCCGGACCCCGTGCTGCACCGTGCGGAAATGACGATCAAAGGCAGCCGGAACGCGTTGCCGACGGACTTCCGCCGGATCATCGGTTTGATTGAAGACGGTACGATCGACACCGGCCCCTGGATCACACACCGCACGTCGTTCGACGATCTGATCGACCGCTTCGAGTCATACACACGCCCCGAAACCGGAGTCATCAAGGCGATCGTCGAGGTGACGTAACACTGTTGCGAGAGCCTTTTTCCACACGAAATCACGATATGCCAATGCAACTCTCCTGTGAAACACTCGGCCTCGCTCCCAGTTTCGGATTCGGGGACCGGACCGGGCTGGCGACCGCCGGGCATGTCGAGGCCATGAAACGGAGCGGCGTCACTGCCGGCATCGAGCCGATCTTTCCGCAGCAGTCGATCCGCGAGATGGCCCGCACGCTGAGAACGCCGCAGCAAGTCATGCACGACGCACTCTCCGGTGCCGCGGCAGCGGGTTGGACCGGTCGCACGGGTGCCGACGCCGATCATCTGAAAACGCCGGCCGACGTCGAAGTGACCGCTGAGGCCGGATTCACGTTCTTCACGATCGATCCCTCGGACGCGGTGGACCGTCATGCGGACGACTACGGCGAAGCGACCATCCGCGAGAAGTTCGCCGACATCGCTGGTGAGGTGACCTGGTTCAAGGAATACCCAGGCGACCCGGTCCGGTTATCGACGGGCGCTTCGATCGACCTCGGCGAACAGGTTCGCATGCGGGCGGCCGTGAAATACGGCCGAGCGATCAACCAGGCTTTGTCGCTGGCCGACCACATCCGCCAGGTCAACGAAGCAGCCGGACGCGACTACGAAATCGAACTCTCGGTCGACGAGACGGATCAGCCGACGACGCTCGCCGAGCATTTCATCATCGCCGACCAGTGCCTGCGCGGGGGGATGAAGCTCGTGAGTCTCGCCCCGCGGTTCCTCGGCGATTTCGAGAAGGGCGTCGATTACAAGGGCGACCTCGCGACGCTCGAACGCTCCCTCGCCGATCACGCCGCCATCGCAGAGGCTCTCGGCCCTTACAAACTGAGCCTGCACTCCGGTTCCGACAAACTCTCGATGTACGAGCTGTTCGCCCGCGCGACCGCCGGGCGTTTTCACGTCAAGACCGCCGGCACAAGTTACCTGGAAGCGTTGCGGGTCGTCGCACGACACGAGGAATCGCTATTCTGTCGGATCGTCGACTTCGCCCGCAGCCGTTACGACGCCGATAAGGCGACCTACCACGTTTCGGCGGCGCTGGCCGACGCACCGCCGCCGTCGGAAGTCACCGCCAGCCGCGAACTCGAACGACATTACCTCGAACGCTGGTCCGATGTCCCGGCCGGACAAGGTTTCACGAACCCGGGACGCCAGATTCTTCACTGCACGTTCGGCTCGGTCCTGACGCATCCCGAATACGGCCCGGCAGTGCGGTCGGTGTTGACGGCGTATCCCGACACCTACACGGAAGTGCTTGCCGATCACTTCGCGCGACATCTCGATGCCCTGAAATCGGGCCTGTAGGGTGGGTCGAGCAAGGCGAGGCCCACC
>JBAQZJ010000455.1:0-9642 GCA_049790855.1 Planctomycetaceae bacterium
TCACGCCAGCACTCGCAAGCTGACCGCGCAGAGAAACCCGTTGTTCAACAGGCTGTTAGGCCCCGCCACCCGTCGAATGGCCATAGGCGTGTCGAGCGACGTTCGACATGCCTACGCCTTCGGCGAAGGCATGCTACCCCGCCGGTGAATGTGCGACCGACATCCGATATGTTGTCGTCGGAGGTGTCCAAGTGCGTCTTCTGATGCGGCGGCTGGTTCGCTTGCTCTTTCGCCGGAAGCGATCGGATTGGCGCGATCTGGCGATGATCGTGATCTTCTGCGTCGTCACGAGTGCGTACGGTCTCGTGCTCGGCCACTTCGGCGGACCGCTGGCGTTCAGGATCGGCCTCGCCGTCCCGTTCGTATTCTTGATCGCAATGCTGGCGTTGGACGTTCGCCTCAGGCTCCGCCGGATCGAGCGGGCCAAACGAAATCAGTCGCGGCCCCAGGCGTGACGGCGGGGTGGCATGCCTTTGGCCGAATGGCCCTAGGCATGTCGAGCGACGTTCGGCATGCCTACGCCTTCGGCGAAGGCATGCCACCCCGCCGAGCGCTGCCTCAATCGAGTGTCTGGCGGTAGCGGACGGCGGCGACGACCAGTGCGACGGCGGCGAACAGGGCGATCGGCCACAGCTCCGGGGCGGTCGCTTCCAGGTCGTTGCCCTTGAGCATCACGCCGCGGATGATCCGTAAAAAATGTGTGAGCGGCAGCACCTCGCCGATGACCTGCGCCCAGCCGGGCATGCCGCGGAACGGGAACATGAACCCCGACAGCAGGATCGACGGCAGGAAGAAGAAGAACGTCATCTGCATCGCCTGAAGCTGGTTCTTGGCGAGCGTCGAGAAGGTGATGCCGACGGCGAGGTTGGCGACGATGAACACGAACGCCGCCGCCAGCAACAGCACGAGGCTGCCGGCCGTCGGCACATGAAACAGGGACTTCGCTGCGACGAGAATCAGCGCGACCTGCACGTAGCCGACGACGATGTAGGGCGCGATCTTGCCGAGCAGCACCTCGACGGGCCGGGTCGGCATCGAAAGCAGGTTCTCCATCGTGCCCCGCTCGCGCTCGCGGGTGATCGCGAGGCCGGTGATGAGGATCATCGTCAGCGTCAGCACGACGCCCATCAGGCCGGGCACGATGTTGTATTGCGTCACCGCCTCCGGGTTGTAGCGGGCATGCACGCGCAGCTCGACCGGTCCCGGCGTGCCGGCCAGCGAGGCGAGCGGGCCTTTCAGGTCGTGCCGCAGGGCGTCGTCGATGAGTGCGCGGAGCGCCCCGACGGCGTTGCTCGTCGCCGCCGGGTCGGTCGCGTCGGCGGCGACGAGAATCACCGGCCGGTCGCCGCGCAGCAGGTCGCGGCTGAAGTCCTCCGGAATGTGGACGACGAACAGCACCTCGCCGCGGGCGAGGGCGGCGTTCGCCTCGTCTTCGCTGTTCATCTCGCGAACGAACGCGAAATAGCCGCTGTTGCGAATCGCCGACAGCAGCGTGCGGCCGTAGGGTCCGCGGTCGGCCGAAAGTACGGCGGTCGGCAGTTGTTTCGGGTCGGAGTTGATCGCATAGCCGAACAGCAGCAACTGCAACAGCGGGATGCCGACCATCATGCCGAACGTCAGCCGGTCGCGCCGCATCTGCACGAACTCTTTGACGACGATCGCGGCGAACCGTCCCGGCGAAAAGTGACGATTTCGATTCATGGGTCCGCCTTCCCACGGGGCGCAGCCCGTGGGCTTCAATTCAACCCTCGTCCCTCTTCCCTCGTCCCTCGCCCCTCGTCCATCAAATGAATGAACACGTCCTCGAGGCTCGTCTCGCTTCGCCGCCATTCGTAGGCGTCGGTCCGGAAGGGCCGAATCGCCTGTTCCAGTGCCTCGGCGTCGTCTCCGCTGACGTGCAGCTCGTTGCCGAAGGCGACCGCTTGTTGCACATCCGGCTCGCCGCGGAGTCGGTTCGCCAGTTCGAGCAGATCGGGGCCGCGAACCGTCCAGGTCGTCAGGTGGACCTGCTCGACGACCTCGGCGACGGTTCCGCTGGAGAGCAGCCGGCCGTTGAAGATGTAGGCCAGCCGGTGGCAGCGTTCGGCTTCGTCCATGTAATGCGTCGTGATCAGGCAGGTGATGCCCTCGGCGGACAGCTCGTAAATCTCGTCCCAGAAATCACGGCGCGCCTTGGGGTCGACGCCCGCCGTCGGCTCATCGAGCAGCAGCAGTTTCGGACGGTGGATCAGGCAGGCCGCCAGCGCCAGCCGCTGCTTCCATCCGCCGGAAAGCTGCCCGGCGAGCTGGTCTTTGCGGAACGCCAGGCCGAGTCGATCGAGGCTCTCGCGGACGGCGACGCGACGATTCGGAACGCCGTAGACGCGGGCGGTGAAGTCGAGGTTTTCGGCGATGCTCAGGTCTTCCCAGAAGCTGAACCTCTGCGTCATGTAGCCGACCTGGCGTTTGATCGCCTCGCTCTCGGCGATCACGTCGAATCCGAGGCATTCGCCGCCGCCGGCGTCGGGCCGCAGCAGTCCGCACAGCATCCGCAGAAACGTCGTCTTGCCGCTGCCGTTGGGACCGAGAAACCCGCAGATGTCTCCCGCGCGAACCTTGAGATCGACGTGATCGACCGCCGTCCGTGCGCCGAACCGTTTCGTCATGCCGTGGACGTCGATGGCGAGCGGGGAGGGCATGAGGGTTGAGGCTTGCGGGGGGAAGCCCACGGGCTGCGTCCCGTGGGTCTCATTCAAACTCGACGTCCACCGGCTGACCCGGATGCAGCGTCGCGGCAACGTCGGGGTCGAAACGCAGTTCGACGAGAAAGACGAGCTTCGAGCGGCTTTCGCGGCTGTAGATGACCGGCGGGGTGTATTCCGCCCGCGGCGAGATGAACGTCACGGTGCCGACGAGCGGCTCGGGCCGGCCGTCGACGTAGACATGGACGTCTTCTCCGACCTCGACCGTCGCGATCCGCGGCTCCGGTACGAAGGCCCGCACTTTGATGTTGTTCGGCGGCAGCAGAGAGACGACGGGGCGTCCCGCGGCGACCCATTCGCCCACGCGGTACAGCGTGTCGAACACCAGCCCCGCCTGCGGGGCCGACTGCCGTGTCTGGTCGAGATCCCATTCCGCGCTGGCCAGCGCCGCCTCGCGGGCCTGCACTTCCGCTCGGGCCGCGTTGATCCGATCGACACGGTCGCCGAGCAGGCCGGTTTCAAGCTCGGCCGCGTATTGCGCGACCAGTTGGCTTTTCTGCTCGTAATCGGAGCGTGCCCGGTCGAGTTGCTCGTCGGTCACTGCCCCCGACTTTCGCAGCCGCTGCAGGCGGGCCAGTTCGCCTTCCGCCAGCGAAAGCGATGCGCGGGCCTCTTTGAGCTTCGCTTCGAGCGCATCGATTTCCGTGGGTCGAAGCCCCTTGGTCGCGTCGTCAAGCAGGGCGCGAGTCTGTGCAAGCTGCCCTTCGGCCTGATTCTTCGCCGTTTCTTCCGGCGTGCTTTTGATCGTGAACAGCAGGTCGCCGGCCGCGACCTGGTCGCCCCGCCGGACGTGCAGCGATTCGAGATCGCGCGACACCGGCGGCGCGACGTAGACGAATTCGCCCTCGACGTAGCCCTGCACGAGGTGACTGGGAGGATCGTCGCAACCGCCCAGCCAGAGCGCGACCAGCGCCACGGCAAGCCGTCTACGCCGCGCTGCGTCGAGGCTGTTCATCGGGGGCGTTTCTGCGGCGAGTGACGTCGAGCTTTGGATTCTTCAATTCTCTGTGATTTTCGGTATCGTACTGCCGTGGTCAACCGCCGACGAGCCGGTGGTGTGAGCGGCGTTCGACGAGACGCATCGTCGGAACGACCGAAGATGCGAAGACGGCAGAGACGGCGAGGTCGTCACTCTTCAAGGAAACCGGGGATTGCACAATGCCGCCGAAAAGAAGAAGGCATCTTCTGCGAAGCAGCCGGCCGCCCGAAGCGGAAAGACCGCCAAGAAGGCGTCGCCGACTCGTCGCGGGCAGCCCAGCGGTGCGATCGACCAGTTGAAGGTCACGTTGTGCGACTTCAGACCGCCGATCTGGCGACGGCTGCTGGTGCCGGGGGACTTCACGCTCGGCGACTTGCACTGGGTTCTGCAAATCGCGTTCGGCTGGACCAATTCGCACATGCATCAGTTCGTCACGAAAGACCGGACGTACTACAGCGATCCGACGTTTCAACTGGGCGACGGCCCCTTCGGGATGTCGGTGCATGACGAGACTCGGACGCGGCTCGACGGCGTCCTCAAGCAACCGAAAGACAAGCTCACCTACGATTACGACTTCGGTGACAGTTGGGAGCACGAGCTAGTCGTCGAAAAGCTTCTCGACCGCGATCCGGCCGCAACGTATCCCCGGTGCGTCGCCGGAAAACAGGCCGGGCCGCCCGAAGACGTCGGCGGCGTCTGGGGCTATGCCGAACTACTCGACATCCTCGCCGACGAGACTCATCCGGAACGGGAAGAACGGCTCGAATGGGTCGGCGAAGACTTCGACCCGGCGGCGTTCGACCAGGATGCGGTCAACAGGGAATTGGCGCGGCTTCGGTGAGCGCCTTCGACGACGGCTGGCCCGTCTTCGATCCGCACGGCGAACGGCACATCATGCACGATGCCGCTGCGTTGGAATTGCCCCCAGCCCTTGTAGAGACCGGGTTGGGGAAAATGCGCGTCGAAGGTCACGGTGCCGTCGGCCGGCGTGCCTTCGACCGGGTGCGCATGAACGTACTGCTCGCCGTCGGCGCTGAGGACGACGAGATGGCCCATCGCCCCGAGATACGGCTGCAAGTCGGTGACGGGCTTTCCGGCATCGTCGAACAACTGAAACGTGATCCGCGTCGCCCCCTCCGCCGGTTCGAGCGCGATTTCCGCAGCCAGCTCATCCGTCGTCACGCGACCGGGGACGTTCGGAACCAGTTCCGGGCGTTCGGGAGGCGTGCCGGCGACCTCGACTTCGGCGATCGCCGTCGCCGGTTTGCGGCCGGCGGGTTTGAAGTCGGCGTACAGTCGGTAGATGCCGGCCGTAGGAAAGGCGAAAGTCGTCGTGAAGCTGCCGTCGGGTTCCAGCGTTGGGTGAATGTGAGCGAAGCGATCGAGGCCGTCGCGAACGATGATCAGGTGCAGCTTCTTCTCGTGGGTGACGTCGAATTGCTCGATCGGCTTACCGGCGTCGTCGCGCAGCGTGAGCCGCAATTCGACGGACTGTTCGGGTTCGATCGTCGCGGGTTCGGCGGCCACCAGCAGCTCCGCTTCACCGCCTCCGTGTTCGTGCCCACCGTGTTTTTCGTGTGCGCCGTGATGGTGAGCCTCCGCCTCCGCTGCGTTTTCGTCGGCCTCGTGCGCGGTTCGAGGGACGGACGAGTCCTCCCGCGCATCGCAGCCGAGCAGCGCGAACCAAGGCAGCAGCGCCGCAGTCAGGCCCGCCGTGCGAAGCCGGCCTGGCGGCAACAGCGATCGAGTGTTCATCGCGTCGTTCCTGAAGGATGCGGCCGGTGCCGGTCGTTCGATTGTTTGGTCAGGGTGCAAGGTCGGCAATGCCAATTCGCATGAGTCAACCGGCGACGCGGCGTCCCTTAGCAGGTTCGACCGGCGTGATTCGCAGCGCGCAGCCGATCTTTGACAGCGCCGTTTGCAGCGAGTCGATCGAGAGGTGCTTCCGTCGCGCGAGGACGTGGCTGAGCATGTCCTCCGACAACCCCGTCGCCTCGCAGAACTCGCGGCGGGTCTTGAACCGCCGGCGAATCAGGTCGGCCAGCTCGTCGCGGTAATCCGGCTCCCGCGCGACGCCGGCGGCGATCGCCAGCCGGCTGCTGAGATCCTTCGCGATCCGATAGACCGGACTCTGAACCGACTCGGTCCGTGGTACGCCGCGTCCGTCGTAGAGCCTCGCGACTTCCCGCCACCAGAAACCGTCAAAGTCGTTCCAGTCGGGACCGTCGGCGGCCCGTTCGCGAAGCCGATCGACGAGCGCGCGTTCCTCGCCGTCCAATTCCGACAATGGGATCGCCTGTCCGCGAAGATCAGTGTAGGTCTTGGGGCGCTTGCTCATTATTGCACGCCTGTCGGCATGATCGTTGTTCGACGCCTGTCGCGTCATCAGTCCGTCCGGCGTTCGATGAACTCGACGACGCCGGCGACACTCAGGTAGATCATCATCTGGTGGAAGACGTCGCAGCGGCCTGCGAGGAGACTTCTCAACTCGTCGAGGCGATCGTCCGGGATTGCGACGACGAACTTCCGGGATCGATCAGAGACGCGCTGGCCGCTGTCGGGATCGGTGTAGAAACCTTCGTAGAAACATTGCGGGACGGTCCCGCCGCCGAAGCCGATCCAGAGTTGATCCGTCAGCCATTCCCATTCTGTGACGGAATGCAGCTCTCCTGACGAGAGGTCGATATCACCATTGAGAGGGATAAGGAAGGAACACTCCAGGACACGCAGTGTCGCCATCTGGATCTCCGTCGTTCAAAGCAGGATTCTCGCAGCATCGTATCTCTCCCGTGGTCAGGTCGCGGGCCTCCCGCGACATTCGGTTCGATCAGTGCCTCACCGATCGATCGCCGGCCCTTCATCAGAGGGCAAGCTACAGAGCCAAGTATCGCCTTGACATGACTGGAGGTCAAGTACTGCCCGCGACGACGAAGGTAGGCAAGAAGATTTCTTACTCGCCTTGTCGCCAAACAGTTCCTACTCCAGCAGCCCCCGCACCACAGCCTCCTTGCTCCCTTCCCGCTCGAAAATCGCGAGCTGCCGTGTCGAGCCGGCTTTCGAGGGCAGGTCGGCGGCTGCGTTGAGTTCTGCTTCGCAGTCGAGGTCGCGGGCGATCGGGGAGAGCAGTTTGACCAGTTCTTCCGTCATCGCCTGCACGCTGCGGGGCTTCATCGTGGGCGTGTCGACGAGGTGGGCGGCGGGGCCGTAGCGCATCGCCCGCCATTTGTTCTGCTGGACCATCATCGGGTGGTACTCGTGCAGGTAGGTGCCCTCGTCGATCTCGCGCGAGATGGCGACGACGAGGCACTGGACCAGGGCCGTCAGCGCGAGAACCTGGTCGAGATCGGGCGGCATGTCGCAGACGCGAATCTCGACCGTTCCGAAATTATGGTGCGGGCGGATGTCCCACCAGATCTCGCGGATCGAATTGATGAACCCCGTCGCCACGAGGTGGTTCACCAGCCAGACGTACTCGCTGTAGTTCCGCATGCGCCGCGGAAGGCCGGCGGTCGGCAGCCCCTGCATGATGTTCGCCCGGTTGCTGTGCAAGCCCGTCGCCCGTCCTTCCCAGAACGGGCTGTTCGACGACAACGCCAGCAGCAGGGGCAGATGCCGGAGCATCCGGTCGCAGATCATGACCGCCTTGTCGCCGCTGTCGACGCCGACATGCACGTGCAGCCCGAACGTGACGAGCCGCTTGGCGACGTCCTGCATCAGCTCGACGAGCCGCAGGTAGCGTTCGGTCTGCGTGATCTCCTGATCGCGCCACGACGAGAACGGATGCGTGCCCGCCCACAGCAGTCGCAGTCCCAGCTTGTCGGTGATCGTCTCCAGCCGGGCGAGCTTGTCGCGGAGGTCGACACCGGCTTCGCGAACGGTCTGGCAGACTTCCGTGTTGATTTCGAGATAGCACTGCATCAACTCGGGTTTGATCTGTCCGGCGAGCGACTCGGGAAGAGCGCCGAGCACGTCGTCGATCGCGCTGCGCAGCGCCCCCGATTCGACGTCGACGAGCTGCAGCTCGATTTCGACGCCCAGCGTCGGCTTCTCGTTGCGAGTGAAGGGCAGCGGATTCATGTGTCGATCTCGGAGGCTCTGGAAATCCGATCTTAACATGACCCCGCGTCCGGCGGACCGGGCGAATTCCGGAGCGCCGGCTTCCGACGATCAACGCAATACGGCCCGCGGCAGCGCCGCGGGCCGTATCCATTCGTCGATCGATCGTCGTCACGACCGCTTACGCGGCCGCTTTGCGGCGACGGAAGATTCCGCCCAGCAGACCGACGCCGCCCAACCCGAGCAGGGTCATGGTCCCCGGTTCCGGAACCGGCGACGCCGCCGTGTAGACGTCCGACGTATGAAAGTCGGTGAAGGTGACTTTGCCGCCGCCGGCGACGCCGTTTCCGCTCGACCAGTCGCGGATGCGCAGGTAGACGTCGCCGAACTCGAAGCCGGTGTCGCCGTAGTTGAACTTCAGAAACGACGACGCCGAGTGGCTGCCGTCGAGGTTGTACTCGACCGACCCGTCGGCAAGCTTGCCGATCGACAGCGTCTGTTCGACTCCCAGGCCGCCGGTCGCGGCGTTTCCGAATTGCGCCTGCTGCGTTGAACCTGACAGCGTGAATTTTTCCGTCCCGAGAACGTATTGGACGAGAGAACCGCCGCGGTTGTCGACGACGAAGTTCGCCTCGTGCCGGGGATTCTTGCGGCTCGCATCGGTCGGGTTCACGCCGCTTTCATCGTCGATGAAGATATCGACCAGAAACTGGTCGCCCGCCGCGATCGCATCGACGACGAACGAGAACGAAATGAACGGCGTGCCGTTCACGTTGACGTCGGGAGCCACTCGGTTGAGGTGCAGCCAGTATTCGCCGCCCGTCGTGCCCGAAGCGAACTCGATCTGAAGATCGCCGCCGACCGATGTCGCCGAGGCGTTAGTGGATTTGAACTCGTCCCAGTTCTGCCCGCCGAACGTCACGCTGCCGTAAGCCGCACCACCGGCGAAGACGCTCAGCAGAGCAACGCACACTCCCACGCCCGCATGAAATTGTCGCATCCAGCCTCCTCTCGTCGCGGATCATATTCCGTCGTCAGCTCAAACCGATTGAGTTGACGCAGGGAGCGAATGTTTCCGGTTGCAGGCTAATGGTGTGACGAGAGGTGTCAACGACGATTTCGGGAGATCGCGGAAACTGGCGTCACATTGTCCCGGTCGCCGTGTCGCCGTGAATGTGGCGATGGTCTGGGAAATCGGACGCGCTTGCGTTTCGGACAGTTGTTTTCGGTATCATCGCCTGTGAGACGCCGGTAGCGTTGCGGGCTGCGTTTCCTTCGACGACAGGGGAACCCGATGGATGCCAGCGGCACGCGGATCTTCGACAACGACGCGGCGATCGGCTGGGCCGAGGGACTGGCGACGCGCGACGATCTCTGGCTTGTTCGCGACGCGCTCCGGGCGGTCATCTACACCGACTGCTTTCTCGACGTCGACCGGGCCAGCGAAGGACTCGCCGCGTGCGAAGTCATCGCCCGACTGAAGGGTCACTGGGGCGTGCGCGACGAGTCGACCGCGGCCGCGGACCGCTGGGTCGAAGCGCACCCGCAACCGGTTCCCGACGAACTCGTTACGATGGCGGCCGAGGCGATCGATCGCACGCTGACCCCCGAGTCGGAATTGCCGCTCGTCTGGAAAGACGCCGGCTCGCTCGACGACTGGCAGGCGACGATGGCCGATTTACGCCGCCGCGTGACGGCGTAGGTCAGGCTCCCGCCTGACGGCACGGTCTTTGCGCGATCCATGCTGCCGAAAGTCGTCCGTGTCAGGCGGGAGTCTGACCTACTGGTCCGTCTCCCTGAAATTGTCAGGTCATCCCGTGTTCCTTCGCTGGCGTATCGGGCTTGCGAAGGACGCTCCTTCGCAAG
>JBAQZJ010000456.1:0-27077 GCA_049790855.1 Planctomycetaceae bacterium
GCTCGGTTCGCCAGCCCGACGCGCCAGCGAGGGGCATTCGGCCATCGGCACACACCCACCGTTTTCGCCAAGTGAGACGAGTCAGGTGGGTCGAGTGAAACGAGGCCCGCCTGCGGAGTCTTTCGGCATCCGGGGGCGTTCCAGACCCCGCAAGCGGGCTTCGGGTCGTGGGTCAATTTAATGGAATGTCGTCTTTCGCTCCGCGAAAGGAACGTCCGTTCGCGGAGCGAAAGGCGACGATCTCGGCTGCCCCATTCAAACGGGCCCACGACCGGGCCTCGCATTCGCTGGACCCGCCCTACTGCTGCGTCTCGTCCAATTCGGTGGGTGGCATGCCTTCGCCGAAGGCGTAGGCATGCTTCGCGCCGCCCTGCCGACGGCCTATCGGCCGAAGGCATGCCACCCACGATGTCAGACAAGACGCTGTACTACACGGCTGATCGGCGCGGGTTGCCGCAGAAACGCTCCCTGACGGTCGCGGCTCTGACGGCGTCGTCGCAGCGATCGCCGAAACGGGGCGGTCCCGATTGACGCGTGGCCGACGATTTGTCATATCTTAAGGGGATCTTTCGGACGGGCTCTCACCGCCGCTGTTCGCGCGCCACCGTCCGAAGTCCGGTCTGATCCTGCTCACTTCGGGCTTCGAAGGAGTTCTCCCATGTCGCTTCGGTCACGCTTGCGCTGCGCCCGACACGGCTTCACCCTCATCGAGTTGCTGGTGGTGATTGCGATCATCGCCGTTCTGATCGCCTTGCTGCTGCCCGCCGTGCAGCAGGCCCGCGAGGCCGCACGCCGTTCGAGTTGCCAGAACAACCTCAAGCAGCTCGGGCTGGCGCTGCACAATTACCACGACATCCACCGGATGTTCCCCATCAACTATGGTCTCGACAACGGGGCTCCGCCGTCGTATGGCGCGAACAGCCGGGGCCGTAGCTGGATGATGATGATCCTGCCTCAGATCGAGCAGGGGCCGCTGTGGAGCAAGATCGACATGGCCCGCGGTCTCGACGACCCCGATTACGCCAACCCGACCAACCCCAACGTCATCGCCGCCAAGCAGGTCATTCCCGGCTTCCTCTGCCCGTCGGACAACACGAACAACGGCGGACTGATGGCTGGTCGCGTTGACGCAATCGGCCCGGCCCCCCACGGAAGAACCTGGGGGACCAACAGCTACAAGTCCGTCGCAGGCAGCAACTGGCAATGGGGCGGCTTCCTCGTCTGGTCGATCGCCGGCCGCAACTCCTTTTCGGGTGCCGGCACCCCGCCGGGCGGACACGCCAGCCGCAACGGGCTTGATCGCGGCAACGGGCTGATTTGCCGCGGCTTCGGCGGACCGACCCCGTCGCGAATGGCCGACGTCTCCGACGGCACGAGCAACACCTTCGCCGTCGGCGAAGTCTTGCCCGGATTGAACAGCCGCACCTGGTGGTGGCATTTCAACGGCACGACCGCGACCTGCGGCATCCCGCTGAACTTTTACATCGACTATAAGCCTTCCAGCACCGGCGACTGGGGGCGGAACTACGGCTTCAACAGCCGTCACACAGGCGGCGGACAGTTCGGCATGACCGACGGCTCGGTGCGGTTCGTCAGCGAGAACATCAACCGCGATATTTATCACGGCGCCGCCACCATCAGCGGCGGCGAGGTGCTCGGCGAGTTCTGAGCCGCGACAAGCCGACGCATTGTGCGCCGACACTCCTGTGCATCTGTTTTTCGTCGCTTGCGACTCCGCGGCGCGTCAGCGTGCGGCGAAACCGTTCCCTCTCCTCCAGGACCGAACATGATCCGACTGCGACTCGGCGTTTTCTTTCTCGGATTGGCCGCGGCGGGATGCGGCGGCGGACCTGACGACGCCCCGGAGATCGCCGCCGTCAGCGGGATCGTCACCGTGAAGGGGCAGCCGGCGGCCGACCTGAACGTCACCTTCCACCCCGAATCGGGCGGCCGGCCGGCAACCGGCGTCACCGGTCCCGACGGCACGTTCACGCTGACGACGCTGAACACCGGCGACGGCGCACCGGTCGGAACGAGCAAGGCCTCGGTCACGGCCGCCGGCGGCGAGGTGATGGGCGACAGCGGCCCGCCGATGCCCGGCATGGAAGGCTATGCCGAGTACATGCAGGCGCAGGCCGAGAAGATCGACCCCAAGTACGCCGATCCCGCCACGTCGGGGCTGGTCTACACCGTTCCCGAAGACGGCCTGGACAACGTCGAGATCAAAATTCCCTGACGATCGCCGACCTTGCGCGAAAAGAAGCCCGGCTTCTTGCGTCGGGTGCTTGTCCGTGTCGTCATTCTTCCGCATCGCGGCGTTTGAACGCGTCGTGCAGATCGGCGAGGCGGACGACGTCGGCCTGGATTTCGCGAACGTGCCGCTGGATGAGTCCCAGCACCGGCGAGCCGGTCAGAGCGGCCGTCGCGTCCTGGTAGGCGACCTGAATCCGACGTTCTCCCCGCAGCACTTCGGCGAGTACCGCCGCAGGGTTATCGGTCGAGAAACTGGCCCGCAGATCGAGCCAGGCGCGATGCACCGCGGCCCGGATCGAACCGTGATCTTCCGATTCGTATTCGGTCAGATACTGTTCGAGCTCTTCGGCGAATACCTGCCGTTTGCGGGCCAGATCATCGCAGATGGCGGCAACCGACTCATCGCTGACGACGCGGGCCGCTTCGCGAAGCACGTGACCGCCGTCGAGATCGACCTGGTGCAACTCGCAAAGTCGCTCGGCCGTCTCAGTCCGCGACGCTTTTTCTGTTTTCGGTCGGAATACCATCCCATCCTCTCCTCCGGGGCGACGCCGGCCCCGTCTCGGCCATCGGCCGACGGAACCAGCTTACTCCGCCGCCTCGAAACCCGCCACAGGGCCAAACAGGACAGAGGTTCCCGGCGACCGGCAGCGATCCTCAGCCGCGGCCCGTGTGAAAGGAATCGGAATCGCGCATCGACCAGGCATTTCGCAGCTTCTGCCATTCTTCGGCTTCAAGCAGATTCTGAAACACCTCGTTCACCCGCGGCGGAGCCTGAGCCTGGTTGGCAAGACTTTTGTAGAAGTCGACGAGCGCGTCGTCGAACTCGAGGACGAATGCCATAACGTCTTCCGCAGACGACCTCTCCGTCGATTTCCAGCGGGCGACGACTCCCTCGACGCCTTCGGCGGGAACGAACTGAAGCCATGTATTCAGCACGGCTTCCCGTTCGCCGCGCTCGTCGTCGTCGTCGAGGATCTGCTTCACCGTTCGCTCGTGGACCGCCAGATAGTCGACGAGCGGGCGAAAGGGATCGTGCGGCTCCGGTTCGTCGCCCTCGCTGCATTGTTCGAGCAACTCGTGATGCCACCGCGAGATGTGGCTGAGGACATCGCGCACCGTCGTGTACGATCTCATGGTCCGTCCTTCCCGGCGAACGCAGCGGAACTGGTTCATCATAGATGGAATCCGTTTCCGGCTCTGTCGGGAAAAGCCGACTTCCGCAACGAGGTTGTTCCGGGGGACCGCCGTAACCCGAGAAGCAGTCGACAGCTGCGTCATAGAAGCTGTTTTCAAGGGAAGGCGCGGCCCCTGCCGAACCGCACGGTCTGCCGGCGTGCCCGGCCGTTCGCGTGCCCCCGCGTCCACGATCAGAGCCGCGACCGTCAGGAAGCGATTAACAGCGAACCCGCGTCGAGATGCGCTCCCTGACGGTCGCGGCTCTGACATCGTCTTGTGGAACGTCGTTCGTCGGGGATGAATCGCATCGGGCCGAATGGTGGCGTCTTGCCTGTGTTGCCGGTCGTGCCGATCGTCGCGACCTGTCGCCGGCTGTTGACCGCCGTCGCCCGCCCCGACCGATGCAACTGGCATGACTCGTCCGCCGACTGCGAAAGCCCCGATCCGCCGGAATGCAACACCGAGCGACGCCTGGTTGTTCGACGAGCCCGATCTCGACGAAGAAGGTCTGGCGCTGCTCGCCGCCTATCGGGCCGCGAGTGAAGCGAGTCGCCGGGCGATGATCGCGCAGGCGGCCACCGCTGCTGATACCGAACCGACGGCCGACCGCGCCGATGAGAGCCTGCCTGCCGTCTCTCGCCAGCCGGGAGTGCTGCGATTGCACAGCGTCGCCGGCGTTCGCGCCGAACGTTTCACCGGCCTGCACGGTCAACTGCTCGCCGCGGGATATCTGACGGCCGACGTGCTCGGCCGAACCGACGGACTCTCCTATCGCGTCACCCGCGAAGGCCTGCAACGGCTCTCGGGTGAATCGCATGCCGAAGCGGCGTAAGCTGCTGGAAACGACGCGCAGCCCCGAGGCAGGCGTTCAGAACGTCTCGGCATGCAGTGCCGAGGCGACGAGCACGCCGTCCACGCCGGTCGACGCAAGTCGCTGTGCTTCCGACACCGTGCGCACGCCGCCGCCCGTCCAGAGTCGTTGCCGCGGCACCGCGACATGGATCTGCCGGCAGAGCGATTCCGTCACCGATCCGGCGTTGCCGCCGACGGCGCTCAGATCGAGAACGATCAGGTGCTCGACTCCCAGGCCGGCGGCCTGCCGGGCGAGCCGCAACGGCGAGCCGGCGTTCCAGCGAGATTCGCCCCAGACGGCCGGATCTCCCATCGGCACACCGCCGACAAGGTCGAGACTGAAGGCCAGTCGATGCCTTCCGGCCTGGGCAACCAGTTCCGCAAGCACGGCGGGTGAGGCAAGCGTCTCCAACCCCGCGACGATCGTGGCGGCCTCGGTCGCGAGAATGCGTTCGACATCGTCAACCGTGCGTAGACCGGCATCAACGGCAAGGCGAAATCCGTCGCGGGCGAGATCGGTGATGACGGCGGCGTTCGAACCGTGCCCGAGGATCGCATCGAGATCGGCGACGTAGAGATCTTCGATGCCGTAGCGGGCGCGATACGCCGCCGCGATTCGCCGCGGATCGGATGCGTCGCACAACCGGCTGCAGACGGGTCGATACTCGTCTCGTCTTCCGCCGACCGCACGCACCGCGACGCCGTGCAGCAGGTCGATGACGCCGATGATGCGCGGGTTCATGTCGGAGAGCGACAGTCGTTGCGAGCGGTCAACTGCTCGCGCTGCGATAGCCGCGCAGCGACCACTGAAACACGATCCGAGATCCGATCAGCCCGCCGACCGCCGCGACGATGCACAACGCGACGAACTGCCAGCTATCGACGGTCTTCGCAAGCACGCGCGCCGGAATCGTGACGACGAGCAGAATGGGAACGAAGTAGGTGAAGGTGTCCTGAATCACCGCCGCCGTGGGCGAACCGGTCCAGATCTCGCGGGGATAGCGGGCGAAGATCGTCACATAGAACCAGAAGTCGTACAGTCCCTGATTGCGGCCGAACCAGATGCTCGTCGCCGACAGTATGATCATCAGGCTATAGAAGAACGCCACGCCGCAACCGACCAGCAGTGCGTACAGCGCGACGCGCATCAGTCCCGGCCCGGTCAGCAACGACGACCAGAGGTCCAGTTCGACGAGTGACCAGCCGAGCAGCGCCAGCGATAGGGCGACCTGTCCCACCATCGCGATTTCGACCTTCTCGAACGAAACGAGGAACTGCGTGTCGATCGGCTTGAGCAGGGCGAAGTCGAGGTTGCCGGTGCGAATCAGTTCGCTGAAGTTCGCACAGTTCGGCATGAAGAACGTTTCGACGAGGGCGTTGATCAACATGCCCGTCGCCATGAAGGCGTAATACTCCCAGCGGTTCCAGCCGTTGATGTCGGGAACGGCGCGGTAGATGATCTCGAACAGCGCGAGATTCGCCGCGAAGTAAAACGTCCGCGTCAGCACGGTGATCAGAAAGTTGCCGCGAAAGGTCATCTCCCGCACGAGCGAATTGCGGAAGAAGGTGAGCCAGACGCGGGAATAGGCGGGGCGGGCGGACATGGCCTGAACAGCGTCATCCCGGAAGGTGTCAGAGAGCCGAAAGCGGAACGACGAATCCACCGGAAAACGTCCGCACAAGTCGGTCATCCGCCGTCACAAGGGCGCAGCCCTCTCGCTCGGCCAGTGCGACGTAGAGGCAGTCGTAGACGCCGATGCGGGCTTGCGAAGAGAGTTCGACGGCCCGCGGAAGGAGAGAGAGTGACGCGACCACCCGTGGTAGGCCGTCTATGATGTTCACCATGTATGCCGCCGTGTCGCCGACGGCAAGCCGCCCTTGCCGTTCGGCACGGGTCAGCGCGTGAGCAACCTCAACTGGAAAGACATCCGGTACGATCAGGTCGTAGATGCCGTTGCGATAGTCGTCCCGCAATTGAATCGCCTGTGCGCTGTCAGCTTCCGTGATGGCCCACTTCACCGCGACGGACGCGTCGAGCACGCATTTCATTCCCGTCCTTCACGAATGAGCTGCACGGCGATGTTTTGAACACCGAACCGCTTTGCGTTCTCCTCACGGCGTCGATCCATTCTCGCAAACGCCTTGCGCATGATCTCGGGATCGCGCTGGCCGGACATGGCCCGGCGGATCGCTTCGTCCAGTTCGGCACGTTCTTCCGGCGTGAAAGCGGTGCCAAGAGTTGTGGGGTGTGAGGAGGCGCTCATGGGAGAATTGTCGAATGGGAAGCAAACGGAGTCAATCGCATTGAGACTCGCCGCACACTTCGTGAGTTTCAAAGTCGTACTTGAACACGAGTAGCGTAGCGAACGTCAATGGATATGGAACACCGGAAGACCGTGCCGTCAGGCGGGAGCCTGACCTACCTGACTTATGATTCTTTGCGGCAGAGTCGTCGAGGTGGACCCGGCAGGACGCGCGGCAAGCCAAGCCATCGCCAGAGTCAGGCGCAACCGTTGGTCAACCGGTTCTCTCCCAGTGCAAGACGTTCGTCATCATCAGATTCGGGCGACGCTGTCGGAACAACTGGTGGCATTATCGAAAAGAAACGATCTCCCTTTTCCATCACTTGCTCGAGCGATGCAGTCCGGAAGACTTCCGTGTGGAGCTGCTCAGTACCAGAGGTTAAGCAGTCGATGGTGGTTCGCTCCCAAAGCCGCTTGCATGGCCACGTCTTCAAATACGCCACGTATGGTGCCGAGCAACGATGGTGGCGCAACCGTCCATCCAGATCCGTCGTAAATCCGACCTTAAATCGCCCCGGATCATGCTCCGGTTCGAGTTGGATCAGGTAGAACCAGCCTTCATCTGGGGTAAACTCTACAAGCTCCGAGTTGACTCGGATTCCGCCGCGTCGGCTTTGTGCAAGCGTCTCTCGCATCGCTGTCGCATCGGTCTCCGTGACAAAGGACGTCGTTTGGTTGCCCCGTGCCGGGTCTTGACGCTTGACTGGTTCGATTCCGAGCCGCTTGGCGATCTTAAAGGCTGTTTGCTTGTAGATTCCAAGTTCATCCGCAAGCTCGGCCACGGCGATCATCCTGGCGGCTGGCATGGCTCTCGTCGAGTTGGGTTGAGAAGTCATTAGTAACTCTACGGTACCCCGGCTGGTTGATTATTGTTTCGATGCCAGGTATTCGCGAAGCGCCGCGTTCACGGCGTCTTCGTCCTCGAAGGCGGCAGCCACGTCCTCGTCCAGCCGGACCACCCGAAGTTGCTCGCTGTATCGTTCGGCGTATTTGCCCCGGGTGACGCCGCGCAACGACCGGAAATCGTACTCCGGCCGCAGGTCGTCGGTGTCTGAAACGTCTGAGCCAGGGAACCTCTCCATCCTCATGTCTCCGAGTCACGTCAGAGCTACTTCCCGCTTCCCCTCGATGATCTCCCCCAGCGAAAACGGCTCGACGCCCTCGCTCCGCAGCCTCTCGACGACTGCCGCCTCCCGTCCCCGGTCGACAACCATCACGAACCCCACCCCCCGGTTGAACACCCGGTCCATCTCGGCTTCGTCGATCCCGCCGAGCTGTTGCAGCCACGCGAACACGGGCGGCTCCGGCCAGCCGCGGCGGATCGTCGCCCGGCAGTTTGCCGGCAGGATGCGTTCGAGGTTCTCGGCGAGGCCGCCGCCGGTGATGTGGGCCAGGCCGTGAATGGCGTCGGGGGCCGCTTTCAGCAACGAGACGATCGGCTTGGCGTAGATCGTCGTCGGTTCGAGGAGGACATCGCCGACCGTCCGGCCGAGTTCCTCGACGCAGTCGTCGATGTTCAGGCCCGCATGCTCGAACACGACTTTGCGGATCAGGCTGTAGCCGTTGCTGTGGAAGCCGCTCGACGGCAAACCGAGGATCACGTCGCCGGGGCGAATCGCCTTGCCGTCGATGAGTTTCGACCGGTCGGCGACGCCGACGCAGAAGCCGGCCATGTCGAACTCGTCCTTGGCGTAAACCGCCGGCATGATCGCCGTCTCGCCGCCGAGCAGCGCGGCGCCGGCCTGCCGGCAGCCTTCCGTCACACCCGAGACGAGCGCGGCGAGTCGGTCGGGGTCGTCGCGGTCGAGGGCGACGTAGTCGAGGAAGAACAGCGGCTCGGCCCCCAGGCACAGCACGTCGTTGACGCACATCGCCACGAGATCGATGCCGACCGTGTCGTACTTCGATGCGGCGAAGGCGACTTTGAGTTTCGTGCCGACGCCGTCGGTCCCGCTGACGAGCACCGGGTCTTCGAAGCGGCCGGCTTCCGAGAGTCGAAACAGCCCGGCGAACCCGCCGGGCAGGTCCATCACACCGGGTCGGCGGGTGCGGGCGATCAAATCCGGCAGCCGGGCCATCGACTTTTCATAGAGGTCAAGATCGACGCCGGCGGATTTGTAGGTGAGGTTCGTCATAGGATTTCGAGGCAGGGTTCGGAACCCCCATCGTAGCAGCCCTGGTTCGGATGAGGCAGTATGCATACGAAAAGCCCGGCGGTTGCAACCGCCGGGCTTTTATTAGGCCATCCCACAAGCACTGCACGTCGGATCAGGCGTTGTAGTACAGGTCGAACTCGAAGGGATGAGGTCGCAGCCGCAGGGCGTCGATCTCGTGATTTCGCTTCCACCAGAGCCAGGTGTCGATCAAATCCTGCGTGAAGACGTCGCCCTTGGTAAGGAACTCGTGGTCCTGCTCGAGCGCCGCGAGAGCTTCTGTCAGGCTGGCCGGGGCGACGTTCGTCTCGGAGAGTTCTTCCGGCGACATGTCGTAGATGTCGCGGTCGAGCGGCTCGCCGGGATCGATCTTGTTCTGAATCCCGTCGATCATCGCCATCATCATGCCGGTGAACAACAGGTAGCCGGTCGCCAGCGGATCGGGCGAGCGGAACTCGGCTCGCTTCGCCTTCGGGCTGGGCGAGTACATGGGAATCCGAACGGCCGCCGAACGGTTCCGCTGGCTCAGGGCGAGCGTGACCGGCGCCTCGAAGCCCGGCACGAGCCGGTGGTAACTGTTCGCCGTTGGTGCCGCGAACGCCATCAAAGCACGGCCGTGATGGATGATGCCCCCGATCGCGTGCAGGGCCATCTCCGACAGGCCGGCATAGCCGTCGCCGGCGAACAGCGGCTCGCCTTCCTTCCACAGCGACATGTGCGTGTGCATGCCCGAGCCGTTGTCGCCGAAGATCGGCTTCGGCATGAACGTGACGCTCTTGCCGTGACGCTTGGCGACGTTCTTGATGATGTACTTGTACCACAGCAACTGGTCGGCCATCGTCATGAGGTCGGCGAACCGCATGTCGATTTCGCACTGACCGGCCGTCGCGACCTCGTGGTGATGCGCCTCGACGACGATGCCCGATTTCCGCATGACCTGAACCATTTCGGTCCGCAGGTCGCCGTAGGTGTCGATGGGGCTGACGGGGAAGTAGCCGCCCTTGTAGCCCGGCTTGTGGCCGAGGTTCGGGGCTTCGCTGCGGCCGCTGTTCCAGGCCGCCTCGACACTGTCGATCTGGTAGTAGCTTTTGTATTGCGTCGATTCGTAGCGAACGTCGTCGAAGATGAAGAACTCAGGCTCGGGACCGACGTAGCAGGTGTCGGCGATGCCCGTCTGCTTGAGGAACGCGACGCCTTTGCGGGCGACGTTCCGCGGATCTTTCGAGTACGCCTCTTTCGTGATCGGGTCGACGATGTCGGCGATCAGGCTGACCGTCGGGGTGCTGTAGAACGGATCGACCTTCACCGTCGACAGATCGGGAACCATCAACATGTCGCTGGCGTTGATCGCCTGCCAGCCGCGAATGCTCGATCCGTCGAATCCGAAGCCCTCGGTGAGAGCGCGGTCGTCGGCCTGATCGATCGGGTAGGTGCAGTGCTGCCACTGCCCGAACAGGTCGCAAAACTTGACGTCGACCTGCTCGGCATTGTTCTTCTTCGCGAAATCCAGAACTTCTTTCGGCGACGACGGCATTGCGTTCGCGCTCCCCACATCAGAAGTGAAAAAGTGGAAATCGACGGCGTGTGCCGCTCACACGAACGTCGGTTTCCGTTCCGACCAGACGGCGGAACAGCCGAGAGGTACTTACGGGTTCGTCAGACCGGCAATTCGCCGTTCTCTTCGGTGCAGCGAACCCGACGCCCGACGCCTGCCGCCGCGGAGCTACGAACGCGGAGCAACGTCGAACGCTAAGATCGGTCGCCTTCCGAGCACCGAAGGGCCAGACCATCATACAGATCGGAGGCGGGGTCGGTTGCCAATCATTCCGGCAGCCTCTGCCCATCTTCCCGGCAGGTTACGCCGGCGAGAGACGCAGAATTCGACTCCGACGCTGAATTTTCCCGTAATTCGCCCCCTTTCTGTTCTGAACGCCTGCGTAAAGCAAAGCGAATGCCAGCGGCACGCTCGCGGTTTCAGAGGGCGTAGGAACGGATCTCGGCAAGCGCCCCGTTCACCGTCTCTCCTCCGCGTCGTCTCCCCTCTCCTTGGGGAGAGGGGCTGGGGGTGAGGGGAGCCGATTGACGTGGGAGGCCGGGAACCTGACAGAGCATCGCATTTCGGAACCCCTGAGATGAGCGACCGGGACCGCAAGACATCCCCTCACCCCTGACCCCTCTCCCTAGGGAGAGGGGAACCGACGTCATCGGCCATCAGATGTTACGACACCTGTTTCAGAGCCGGCGCCAAGACGCCGTCAGACGATGAGCTGTCGCATCTCGCGAACGGCCCGTTCAAAGCCGACCATCACGGCTCGCGCGACGATGCTATGGCCGATGTTCAATTCGCTCACCTCGGAAATCCGCGCGATCGGCACCACGTTGCGATAGGTCAGACCGTGACCCATGTGCAGTAACAGATCGAGCTTCCGCGCATAGGCTCCGGCCGTCGTCAGGGTATACAACTCTTTCGCCTGAGAGTTTTCGCCGACGGCGTCGGCGTAACGGCCGGTGTGCAGTTCGACCGCCGCGACGCCCAGATCTTTCGAGGCGTCGATCTGCCGTTCGTCAGGATCGATGAACAGGCTGACTTCGATGCCGACGTCGCGCAGTCGGTCGACGCAGCGCCGGACCCGATCTCGATTGCCGACGACGTCGAGACCGCCCTCGGTCGTGACCTCCTCTCGCTTTTCGGGAACGAGCGTCGCTTGCGTCGGTTTGATCGCAAGCGCGACGTCGGTGATCGAGTCCTCGGCGGCCATCTCCAGATTCAGCTTGACCTGCACGGTTTCTTTCAGCACCCGCACGTCGCGATCCTGAATGTGCCGGCGGTCTTCGCGAAGATGCACCGTGATCGCATCGGCCCCGGCCAGTTCGGCGATGGCGGCGGCCCAGACGGGATCGGGTTCGATCGTCCGCCGGGCCTGACGGATCGTCGCGACGTGGTCGATGTTGACGCCGAGTTTGGGCATGAATGCTCTTCCGACACGCGACGAGGAGGCGAGGTCGTTCAATAGGGAAAGTACTCGATACGATCTTGCAGGTCGTCGAGATCGTACACTCGGGCGGCCAGCTCCAGATCGCCGATGCAAGACGCGCCTGCATGGGGGTGCTCCGTGGTCGTGTCATCACGATTCTAGCCGAATGACTCGGAGGCCGCTCAGTAGGTTCGCCTCCGCATCCGTGCTACAGTGAAGCCTGCGATACAGTGAAGTCTGCGCCGTCCCGCCAGCCGATGCCGATTCTCATCCGCACGTGATCCGACAGGTCGATCGGCAAGCGCATCGCCTGCGATCGAGTCTCACATGCCTGATGCCGCCTTCCAGATCGTTTTCTGGCTCATCGCCGGCGTCGTGGCGGTCGTGGTGATCCTCACCGTCCTTGGAATGCTCGTCCATTTCGCGTTTTTCGGCGCCGTCGTCGGGCTGGTCGTCAAGCGGATCGGCGCGATGCATGCCCGGCAGGCGAGTTCGCACGCCGGGCGTCGTTGCACCCACTGCGCTTCCTCCATTCCCGCGACACTCGCCGATTGCCCGAACTGTGGTGCGCCGACGGCGTGATTCGTCGTTCGTCGGCCGCCTCGGGCTTGCGAAAGGCACGTCTTCGCAAGCCCGACGCGCCAGCGAGGGACCAGGCCCCTTCAGCCATTTCACTGACATTGACGAAGAGAGGCACCAGTAGGTTCGCGCCCGACTCCGTGCTACAGTGAAGATTGACGCAAACCCCTCGATTCAGACGTCACAGGAGGCTCCCATGGCCACGGTCGCCGATGCTCCGAAGACGAAAGTCGCTCCCCCGCCGGTCCGCAGGACGCAGTGCTTCATCGACGGCAAATGGGTCGATGCCGCAAGCGGCAAGACGTTCGAGACTCACAACCCCGCGACCGAAGAACTCATCGCCGAGGTCGCCGAAGGCGACGCCGCCGACGTCGATCGGGCCGTCAAGGCGGCCCGCAAGGCGTTCGATGCCGGTCCCTGGAGAAAGACCGACGCCCGCGATCGCGGCAAGCTGCTGAACCGACTCGCCGACCTGATGGAAGAGAACATCGACGAGCTGGCCGCGCTCGAAACCCTCGACAACGGCAAGCCGATCAACGACAGCCGCGGCGGCGACCTGCCGCTGGCGATCGACTGCCTGCGGTATTACGCCGGCTGGGCCGACAAGATCCACGGGCAGACGATTCCCGTCCGTGGCGACTACTTCTGCTATACGCGGAAGGAGCCGGTCGGCGTCGCGGGGCAAATCATTCCCTGGAACTTCCCGATCCTGATGGCGTCGTGGAAGTGGGGACCGGCCCTCGCCGCCGGCTGCACGGTCGTCATGAAGCCCGCCGAGCAGACGCCGCTCACCTGCCTGCGGCTCGCCGACCTCGCCCAGGAAGCCGGTTTCCCGGACGGGGTCATCAACGTCGTGCCCGGCTACGGACCGACGGCGGGCGGGGCGATCGTGAAGCATCCCGGCGTCGACAAGGTCGCCTTCACCGGTTCGACCGAGGTCGGCAAGCTCATCATGCGGGGTGCCGCCGACACGCTGAAGCGGGTGACGCTCGAGCTCGGCGGCAAAAGCCCGAACATCGTCTTCGCCGACGCCGATCTCGACGCCGCCGTTGCCGGGGCCGAGGTCGCGCTGTTCCTCAACCAGGGCCAGTGCTGCTGCGCGGGCAGCCGGCTGTTCGTCGAAGAGAAGATTCACGACGCCTTCGTCGCGAAGTGCGTCGAGCGGGCGAAGAACCGCCGCGTCGGCGACCCGTTCGACCCCGAGACGATTCAGGGGCCGCAGGTCAACCGCGAGCAGTTCGACAAGATCCTCGGCTATATCGAAAAGGGAAAGCAGGAGGGTGCGTCGGTGCTCACCGGCGGCAACCGCTTCGGCGACCGCGGCTACTTCGTCGAGCCGACCGTCTTCACCGGCGTCAAGGACGACATGGTCATCGCGCAGGAAGAGATCTTCGGCCCGGTGATGAGCGTGCTGCCCTTTAAGACCGTCGACGAGGTGATCGAACGCGGCAACCGCACGTTCTACGGTCTCGCCGCCGCCGTCTGGACGAAGGACGTCACCAAGGCCCATCGGCTCGCGAACAGCCTGCGGGCCGGCACGGTCTGGATCAACTGCTACGACGTGTTCGACGCCGCGGCCCCGTTCGGCGGCTTCAAACAGAGCGGCCTCGGCCGCGAACTCGGCGAGGCGGCGCTGGCGAACTATCTCGAACAGAAGACGGTGACGATGAGTTTGGGGTGAGCGCGACGCAATCGCGATTCGCATCCTAGCCCGCCCCTTGCAAGGGGCGGGCTTTCTTTTGCGCCCGGGGCCGGCACGGCGGACCGGCGCGGGAAACTCCGGAACCGGCGCGACGACGAGGCGGCTTACGATGGCTTTCGGAGCGTTTCGCCCTTTCGGAGGAACATGCCGTGGCCGGCTCGCACGACGACCTGTTGACGAAGTTTCGCGACGACGCGATCGAACCGGCGTGCGTCGACTTCGCGGCGCGAATCGGGGCGAAACAGCCTTCGCCGCTCGTCTCGGGGCCTCAGGCCGGTTATGAAATCCGGCTGCCGTCGGCCCTCAAGGACGGCACGGCGAAGACGGTCGTCGTCTGCGCCGAGCCGTTCGACGACGAGGCGTTCACCGTTAAGGCAAGTCGTCCCGACGCGCCCGACCAGCTCCGCCGGATCGCGCTCGTCCGCTACGACGCCTTGCAGAGCGAGTCGAAGTTCGACGACGAGTCGACTCGCATCCGCGGCGCCATCGGCAACGCCCTCGAACAGCTCCATCAGGGGCTGACGAACCGGTAGCGTTGGCGGTGAGGTCGCCGGGCATCGTCCGCGTGGGAATCTCGGTCGATCGCACAGCCCTTCAGTCGATGACGAAGGGCGCGTTCTTGTCGAACTCCGCACGCTGCTCAGCAGGCATGATCTCGCGGAGCGCACGAATCGTATAGCCGCCGACGAGCCGTCCCTCCTCCAGGTACATCCAGTCGGAGACGTCGCCCTTCGGGATCGTCACCTCGTCGCCGAGCTTCACGGCGGTCGCATTGACGGGAACGTTGCCCAGGACGCCGACGAACGTCTCGTTCTCGTAGCGGACGTCCGAAACCCAGATATGCTCGGCTCCGCCGTCCACGGTCAGCGGATACTTGACCGAGAAACCGGTCTGATTCGATTTCGGGGCGTTCAAAGCGGCGATGAACTCGTCGACGGTCGACTGCGCCTTCGCGATCGCGGCGTTCATCAGTTCGTTCTCGTCGTCGACGTTGACGACGTCCGGATTCCCCGGCCGTGCGACGGTGTCGAGACCGTCGTCGTCGCCGCATCCGAACCCGAGCAACACGACGATTGGAAGCAGCGAACGGATCCTCGGCATGACGGTGATCCCTGGCTCGAGACGAAAGGAGGTTGGACCGCCGTCACCGTACCGGTCGCATCCTCGGCACGCCACGACGCACGAACCACATCGCTGCAAGAACGCGAACGACAGCAGTCCGGGCGTCATAAGCCACCCGGGTTGCTGAGCGACGGCTCGGAGCGGCTGACGCCCCCCGCTCGCCTTACACGCCGACGGTCGCCGGTTCTTGAAGTTGCTTGGCTTGGGCGGCGCTGGTGTCGAGGGCCAGGGTGAGCGTGACGGTCCAGCGGCCGTCGTCGGGGGCCGTGAACTCCCAGTGGGGGACGACGACGGTGCTCTGATGCACCGCTTCGAAGCCGGATTCGCTCTGGCTGATCGTTTCGACCGGCCATGTCCAGAGGCCCGTCGGCTCCGACAACTCGATGCTGGCGTCCAGCCCGAGCCATTCGTCGACGAGACCCAGCCGATCGGTCTCCGGCAGGTCGAGCTGTGCTTCAAGCGGTCCGAGTTGACGGCCGCCTGCGTCGTAGAAGTAGCGGTCGGGCTGGCCGGCGGCCAGGCCCGCGAAGTTCAGCTCGACGGCGAAGTGAATCGGTCGGCCGACGGGCAGATCGGCGAGGGAATAGGTGACTTCGAGCGTGCCGCCGTTCCGGCTGAGGACGGCGACCGTCTTCTCGATCTGAATCGGAAACCGCGTCAGGTAGCCGGTGCGGGTCATCACCGCTTCGGCGCGGCCTTCCGAGCGTTTGAGCGTCGTCTCATAAACGCCGGTCGGCAGGTCGCCCAGCTCGCCTTCGCCGCGTCGAAACTCGTCGCGGGTCAGGCCGGGAACGAGGAAGTGATCGACCAGGCTCTTGCGGGGCCACGGGTCGTAGCCGAGCCGCTTGTCGAGGTCGGGCTGCTTGAAGCGGACGAGGTTGTGAATGCTGACGGACCCGCCTTCCTCGTCGGCGTGTGCGCTGCTGCCGTGGGCGCTGTCGCCGGCGTGATGATGATGCGTGTCCTCCTCGTGCAGCGCGGCGCGGGCCTGCTGCTGTGCGACGTGGTTGCGGATGACGTCGTGGTACGGTTCCGGCCGACGGTCGAGCGTCGCCAGCAGGTTGTGCCGGGCGCCGCGGACGTCGAGTTCGTAAAGATGCCCGCCCCGGTTCGGCTTGAGGAACGCGATCAGCCGGTCGGTCGTCAGGCGGACCTCGGTGCGGCCGTCGAGGTCGAAGTCGGCGGCGTCGGTCTCGGCGTACCGCCCCGTCTTGCCCGCCGCCTTGTCGAGCAGCGTGTCGGCTTGAATCAGGTGCGTGTAGATCGCGTTCCGCAGGTGCGGCAGATAGAGACCGCCGAACGCCCCGTGCCAGTACGGGCAGTTGCACTGCGCCTTGTAGAGATGTGTGCGGGCTTCGGCGAGCAAAGGCTTGCTTTCGACGTCGACTTCGCCGCGGGTCAGCTCGTCGAGCCGGTCGCTGACGAGCAGCATCCGGCAATACATCTCGTTCGCTTCGGGATATTTGACGCGGAAGTTCCGCCAGAAGCCGCCGCGAAGGTACTGTCGGAGCTGCGGCCAGTCGGGATCGTTTTCGTGCGCGTGGACGAGGTCGTGCAGCTCCGATTGGCGTTCGGAGGGCAACGCCCATTCGGTCATCTCGCGGTAGCTGCAGTCGGGGGCGTAGAAGCGGCCCATCGGGGCGACGCGTTCGTAGGCCTCGCCGAGCGTCGTGGTCTTGATCCAGTCTTTGTTGGCGACCAGCGCGTCGAAGAACTTGCGCAGCCAGCCCTTGCCGTAGACGCTTTCCTGCGTGCCGGGCCAGGTGCCGAACTTTTCGCCGTCGTCGCCGAAGGTGACGACGCACCCCGGTCGCTCGTCGGCGATCTGTCCGAGGTAGTCGATCGTCTTCTGCGGGCTTTCGAAGGGCAGCAGATATCGCAGATGTTCGTCGCCGGGAAAGAGGGCGACCATCTTGCCTTCGTCTTCGGTCAGATAGTAATTGCGAAGCTGCGAACCGCGCAGTCCGCCCGCGCGAAAGTGGTAGTCGTCGAGGATCAGGAACTCGATGCCGGCGCTGGCGACGTCGCGGGCGAACTGCTGTTCCCAGACCCGTTCGGGCAACCACATCCCGCGGATTTTCTGTCCGAACAGCTTTTCGAGGTAGCGTCCGTAGGCGGCGATCTGGCCGACGCGATCGCGGCTGGGAATGCTCGACAGGATCGGCTCGTAGAAGGGGCCGCCGAGGATCTCGATCTGTCCGCGTTCGACGAAATCGCGAACGGCGTCGACGTATTCCGGCTTCTTCGCGACGAGCCATTCCAGCAGGCTGCCCGAAGTGTGCAGCGAGACCGCCAGATCGGGATAGTCGCGCAGCGTCTCGAGAAACGGCGCGTAACTGTCGCGGTATGCGTCCTCGAAAACCCCGTCGAAGTTGCCGATCGGTTGGTGATCGTGAAGCGCCAGCACAAGGCGGACGCGAGACATAGCGGAATCCTTTTCCAGGCCGACTTCAGCGGCCGTTTCTCAAGACGAACGCAGCCCGTGGCGCCGTTCGGCCGGTCAGAAGCGACCGGCGCCGCCGACATGTCGACGCACCGCATCGACGTCGGACGACCGTTTCCAGCGCTACCGTTGAAACGGTCCCTATCACAACGGGATTTGCCCGTTTTGGGAAGGCGGGTTTTCCGGGGTCGGTCCGAGCGCGAAGGTCGCGTCCACGGGAGAACCGCAAATCATGCGATCCGATCGCCGTCCCGGCGGTTGGGGGAAAATGCGTCATCGAAATGACGACGGCAGGTGCGCATTCGACACCTCCGCGCAAATCGTCATCGTCGCGAAAAATCTTGCTGCAATCGTCCTCACGACCGTGTAAAATCGTGGTACGTCTCTTGCAATTGTTACACGACGCAGGGTCGCTTGCGGCCATCGGTTGGCCGAGAGTGTGATGCCCGGTGAGGAGTTCCACATGAACGCTTTGAAAAGTCTTCTCGGTGCGGGTGTCCTCGGAACCAGCCTGATCGCCGGCGTGCCGCAACAGGCCGACGCCCAGTTCTACTTCGGCGTCGGCGTCGGACAACCGCATTACGGCGGTTACGGATCGTACTACGGCGGGCATGGCGGCTACGGCGGCTATGGTGGAGGGTACGGCGGCTATGGCGGGGGGTATGGTGGAAACGTGTGGCACGATACGAGCCACTACGACTACCATCCCGGCGGCTATGCACGACACTACGACCACTACCATTACGTCCCCGGTCACTACGATTGGCACAACACCGGCCATTGGGATCACTACGGCCACGGCCACGGCCACGGCCACGGCCATTGGTAACGGGAACGTGCTGCAGCGCGGTCAAAGTTCGGCAGGACGATCCGAAACTCGAAACGGCCCCGGCTCTCCAAAGCGCCGGGGCTGTTTTTGTAGACCGCGCAGCCGCAACCGGACCAGCGGGAGACGCAATGCTCCCTCGGCGTCGGGCCGGCTACGCCGGCCGTGTTCCGGTTCCGTTGTTCCGTTGATCTCCTTCATAACCCCGATCCGGCCAGCACAGCCGGCCCGACTTGCTTCTCCTTCTTCCTATTTCCTATTTGCCGATTTCCTACTCGCTCGAAAACTCCAAGGCGCCCTGGAAAAACCGACCGTCGAGGCGGCTGTGGCGGGTACCGCCTCGCATGGCTCACGGTTGAATGGTCGAAGGACGCCCGCGGACCGTGCGACGACAGGATCTAGAATGGCGTCGTCGGTGCCGCAGACTGAGCGATGATTCGCCCCCTTCAACCTAACGTGACCTCGCCGACGTTTTCGGTCGTAAGTCGTGATTTCATGGTCGGGCGAAAGGCGAGAAAATGGGCCGCCTGGAGAATGTTTTGAAATGCAAGTCTCTCGGTGCTTTGGTCTTGCGACGTAACGGCTCGTCGATCGATATCGTGCTTGGAAGTGTCGCCTTTCGCCGAACGAAAGGGTTTCCTTTCGCGGAGCGAAAGGCGACGTTGGCCCGATCCGCCCGCGTGGAAATCGTCGAAGACCTGACGAGATCGCGTAGACAGCCCGGTCGGTCAGGCTCCGCCGTCCTCGACGAGGAACACCGTCAGCGAGCGGGCGCCGTGGGCTCCGATCACGAGGCTTTGTTCAATGTCCGCGGTCTTGCTCGGGCCGGACAGAAACACGCCGTAACCGGGCCGGGTGAGAAAATCGGCGTCCGTTGAACCGGGCCGTACAAGCCGGGCGTAGGCCTCGTGCATCGTCGGCACGATCTCCGATGCCGGCACCACCACCGCCAGGTGCTGCGACAGCACGCAGATCACGCGGTGCTTCGCATCCCGCAGGTCGAGCCACACGGCAGCGTTCTCGGCGACGGCGAACCGGCCGGGCAGGATCGCGTAATCGACGTCCTCCAATTCGTGAGGTCGCTCGCAGGCCGCCGGGTCGACGTTCGGCTCGCCGGCACCCGGAACGAGCGAAACGATCTTGCTCGCGGCCGTGTACGTCGCCAGCTTCGTCAGTTCGGCGTTCACCGCGGCGACGTCGGGCACGACGACCGCCTCGCCGCCGACGGCTTTCAGCGTTTCGGCGAACTTGCCGCGCAGATCGTCGAACGTCTGCCGCTCGAAATCGAGCGCGGGCAACTCGACGGCAGGAACGGAAAGCGTGCGCAGACGGGCAAGCAGTTCATCGCGGCTGGACATGCCGTCATTGAACCGCGCCGGCGACACGACGGCCAGCGACTCGTTCCATCAGGCGAGCGGCAGGCGTCAGCCTGCCGAGTGGGCGGACCGTTCCTGATGCCTCAGTTCCCTCGCTGGCGCGTCGGGCTGGTGCTGTCACACCGATCGGCGCGATCGAAGCGCCGAATCCGATCACGGCAGGTTCGCGGGGCTGGACGGTTCGGGCAGGGTTGTGCAAACTTCGGTCGTCCGGGATGCCGAGACAAAATGGGCCGGCTTTGCCGATTTCCGGCCCGCCTCCCAGTCCGCCCGCCCCACCCCGCCGGCAGGTCCGGACGCCGACGTAAGTTCCTTCCATGCGGATCGTGCTGGCCAGTTCCGAGGCCGTCCCTTACTCGAAGACCGGCGGCCTCGCCGACGTGTCGACGGCGCTGGCCAAATCGCTTGCCGCGGCCGGCCACACGGTGACGCTCGTCGTTCCCTACTACCCGCAGGTCCAGAAGAGCAACGGCAAACGGCCGCTCGCCTCGACGGGGCAGCCGCTGACCATCTGGATCGGCGGGAAGGCCGTCACAGGCAACCTGCACTGGGGCGAGTTGCCCGACAGCAACGTGACGGTGCTGTTCGTCGACCAGCCCGATTACTTCGACCGACCGGCGCTCTACGGCGATGCGAACGGCGACTACGCCGACAACTGCGAGCGGTTCTGCTTCTTCAGCCGGGCGGTCATGGAGGCCTGCCGCACGCTCGTGCTGCGGCCCGACGTCATCCACGCCAACGACTGGCAGACCGCACTCATCCCCGCCCTGCTCGACGCCGAGTACCGCAGCCAGCCCGGCTTCGAGCACACCGGCAGCGTGTTCACGATTCACAACCTCGCCTACCAGGGCCATTTCTGGCACTGGGATTTCCAACTGACGGGTCTCGACTGGCGGTACTTCAACCATCACCAGATGGAGCACTGGGGCGGGCTGAACCTGCTCAAGACGGGCATCACCTTCACCGACATGGTGACGACCGTCAGCCCGACCTACGCCTGGGAGATCAAGACGGCGCTCGGCGGGATGGGACTCGACGGCGTGCTCGCCGGCCGCGACGGCGACCTCGTCGGCATCCTCAACGGCATCGACACCGACGAGTGGAACCCCGCGACCGACGCCTTCCTGCCGGCGAACTTCGATGCGTCGAACGTCTTCGAGGTGAAGCCCCGCTGTAAAGAGGCACTGCAACGCGAGCTGAACCTGCCGACGCGGGCCGACGTGCCGCTGTTCGGCATGGTCAGCCGCATGGCCGATCAGAAAGGCTTCGACCTGATCGCGACGGCCTCTGAGTCACTCTTGAAGCTCGACGCGCAGTTCTGCTTTCTGGGCAGCGGCGATCCGCGTTACGAAGGACTGGTCAAGCACCTGGCGAACAGCGCTCCCGAAAAGGTCGCCGCAGTCATCGGCTTCGACAACGGCCTGGCCCATCGCATCGAAGCCGGCAGCGACGCCTTCCTGATGCCCAGCCGGTTCGAGCCGTGCGGGCTGAACCAGATGTACTCGCTGGCCTACGGCACGGTGCCGGTTGTGCGTACCGTCGGCGGTCTCAAAGACACCGTCGTCGATGCCAGCCCGAAGAACCTGTTCCTGGGCGAGGCGACGGGGTTCCGGTTCGACAATTACGACGCCGCGGGCTTGCAGTGGGCCGTCCGCCGCGCGGTCGACCTGTTCCCGAAGAAGAACCTCTGGCGGCAACTCGTCCGCACCGGCATGTCGCAGGACTTCTCGTGGGCGAAGAGCGCGAAGCGGTACGAGGACGTCTATCGCCGGGCGCGGGCGAAGCGTCGGGGAGCGGGGGAGCGGGTGACGGGGGGAGACGGGTGACGGGGAGAGGCGTGGGATCGGGAGATCAGGTGAGGCGGCAATGGCGCAGATCAACTGTTTTCGAGACTTGGAGGTCTATCAGGTCGCCTTCGAGCGGGCGATGGACATTTTTGAGTTGTCCAAGACGTTCCCGCGTGAAGAGACGTATTCGCTGACGGACCAGATTCGTCGCAGCTCTCGGTCCGTCTGTGCGAATATCGCCGAGGGATGGCGGAAGCGACGTTACCCGGCGCACTTCGAGAGCAAGCTGACCGACGCGCAAAGCGAGGCCGAGGAGACTCGCGTCTGGCTTCAGTTCGCGTCCCGATGCAAGTACATGAAGCGGCAACGTGCGATCGAACTCGATCACGAGTACGACGCGGTCCTCGGACGCCTCGTCACCATGTGCAACGACCTCGACCACTGGACGATCAAAAAGCGTTAGCGCCTCCATCCCCCGTCTCCCCCGATCCCCCGTCTCCCGATGACCCCCACCCATCTCGCCCTCCTCTGGCATCAGCATCAGCCGTACTACCCGGACGACGTCGCGGGCGAGACGCTCATGCCGTGGGTGCGGCTGCATGGCACCAAGGACTATTACGGAATGGCGCTGCACCTCAAAGAGGTGCCCGAGTTCCGCTGCACGATCAACCTCGTGCCCAGCCTGCTGTTGCAGATCGAGCAGTTCGTCGAGGGCCGGCAGGACCGCCATCTTCAAGTTTCGCGGACGTCGCCCGACGGCCTGTCGCACGCCGACGTCGCCTGGCTGCTCGACAACTTCTTCATGGCGAACGCCGACGGCATGATCCGGCCGCACGCCCGGTATCACGAGCTGTATTTGAAGCGGGGCTTCGGCGTCGACGACGTCGAAAACGCGATCCGCCGGTTCACCGTGAAAGACCTCCGCGACCTGCAGGTCTGGAGCAACCTGACCTGGATCCACGAACTCGCCTTCGCGAACGACCAAGAGCTGGCCGAGTTCCGTGCGAAAGGCGGCCTGTGGACCGAAGACGAAAAACTCTGGCTGCTCGACAAGCAGCGCGAGATTCTCGCGAAGATCATTCCGCTCCATCGAGAGCTGGCGGAAAGCGGGCAGGTCGAACTGACGACGACGCCGTTCTACCACCCGATCTTGCCGCTGCTGTGGAACAAGCGCACCGCCCACCAGGCGATGCCGGGCTGCGCCCTGCCGCAGAATCTCGACTCGTATGCCGACGACGCGCGAGTGCATCTCGCGCGAGCGATCGAATCTCATGAGCGGTGGTTCGGCGAGAAGCCGGTCGGCCTGTGGCCCAGCGAAGGCAGCGTCTCGGCCGACGTCGTCGCCGCGATCGCCGACGCCGGCGTCGAATGGATCGCGACCGACGAGGAGATTCTTTCCGAAAGCACCGGCGGCTGGGTCGGCCGCGACGGCCAGGGACACATCCGCAACCCGGAACTTCTGTTTCGTCCCTGGAAGGTCGAGCAGGACGGCCGCGAACTCCAGATGGTCTTCCGCGACCATGCGCTGAGCGACCTCATCGGCTTCCACTACCAGCGCAGCGACCCGAAACACGCCGCCGGCGACCTGCTCGCGCGAGTCGAGGCGACCGGACGCGCCCTCGACGGCAAGACGGGCGGCAAGCCGCCGATCATCCCCATCATTCTCGACGGCGAGAACTGCTGGGAATACTACCCCGACGGCGGCGTCGGCTTTCTGCGAACGCTCTATCAGGCCGCCGCGAAGCATCCGCGCCTCCGGCCGGTTCGCATCCGCGATCATCTCGCGAAACATCCGGCGAGCGACCGCATCGAGCACCTGCACGCCGGGTCGTGGATCAGCCACAACTTCGCGATCTGGATCGGCCATCAGGAAGACAACACGGCGTGGGACCGGCTGCACGAGACGCGGGAGTTCCTCAAGCGACAGACCGCCGAAGGGAACCGATCGAAGGAACAGCTTCGCCGAGCCTGGGAGGAGCTGTACATCGCCGAGGGCAGCGACTGGTTCTGGTGGTACGGCGACGATCATTCGTCGGCGCAGGACGCCCTGTTCGACCAGTTGTTCCGCAAGCATCTGCAGAACGTCTATACGCTTCTCGACGAAAGCCCGCCGGGCAGCCTGCATCAGCCGATCGGCCGCGGCGGGAAACGCGTCGTCCACACACAGCCGACCGGCTTCCTGCCCGTGAAGGTCGACGGCCGACGGACCTACTTCGAATGGATCAGTGCGGGAAAGTACGTCGCCGGCAACGAACGCGGCACGATGACGCTCGTCACCGAGGGACTGTTCCGCGAGATCGCTTTCGGCTTCGACTGCGAACGGCTGCTGATCCGCATCGACACCGCCGCGCACGCCGACGACGATCTTGCGAGCGCCGAGCAGTTGCGAGTTCGCTTTCACGAGCCTGCCGGTTACGAGATTCGCGTCACGGGCCTGAGCGTCCGCCAGCCGCGCGGGAAGCTCTTTCATGACGACCATCCGTGCCCGAAATCGAAGATCGACGTCGCCGTCGGCCCGATCTTCGAGCTGTCCGCCCGCCTGTCCGACCTCAATCTCCGACCCGACGACCCGGTCCACTTCGCGATCGAAGCCGTCGCCAAGAAGAACAGCCTCGACCGCGCCCCCCGCGAAGGCTCGATCGAACTCCGCTGCCCGACGGAGGATTTCGAGCTGGTGATGTGGCAGGCGTGAGGCAGGGAAATAGGAAATAGGAAATAGGAAATAGGAAATAGGAAATAGGGGGGGAGGCACGAATGATGGCGTCGAGGAACTTTCGTGATTTGATCGCATGGCAAAGGGCGATGGACTTCGTCGCGGAGTGCTATCGCATCTCGTCGCGATTTCCTCCGGATGAACGATACGGGCTGACCGCACAGCTCCGAAGGGCCGCTGTCAGCGTGCCGTCAAACATCGCGGAAGGTCACGGACGCGGCCATGTCAAAAGCTATACGAATCACCTCTGGATCGCGAACGGATCGCTTCGTGAATCGGAAACGCAGCTTCTGATCGCCGAACGGCTCGGGTACGCGCCGCCGGACGCCGTTCAGATGACGCTTGAACTCGCGGGTGAAGTCGGTCGACTGATCACAGGCTTGCGTCGTTCATTGAACGACGATCCACAGTCCGGTCGATCACCTTTTCGACAGCCGCCTGACGGCGCTCCCGGATAACGGCAACTTCGCGCCGGCTATTTCCTATTTCCTACTCACTATTTCCTACTCACTATTTCCTACTCACTATTTCCTACCCTCATGCCCCAACTCCGCAAAGACCCCGTCACCGGTCGCTGGGTGATCATCGCGCCCGATCGTGCCAAGCGGCCGATGGATTATCAGCACGAGTTCAAGTTGCTCGAAGGACGGTTCGACCCGTTCGCCGAAGGCAACGAGTCGGCCACGCCGCCCGAGATCATCGCCTTCCGCAATCACGGCACCGCTCCCAACGGTCCCGGCTGGCGGGTGCGGGTCGTGCCGAACAAGTTTCCGGCGCTGCACGTCGAAGGAAACCTCGACAAGCGCGGCGACGGCCTCTACGACCTGATGAACGGCATCGGCGCGCATGAAGTCATCATCGAGTGCCCGCACTTCGAAACGAACATGTCGCACCTGCCCGTCGAGAACATCCGCGAGGTGCTCGACGCCTACCGCGGCCGCCTCGCCGACCTTGCGAACGATCGCCGACTCGTCCACGGTCTGATCTTCAAGAATAAAGGCGCGATGGCCGGCGCGAGTCTCGACCACAGCCACTCGCAATTGATCGCGACCAGCGTCGTTCCGATCACCGTCTGGGAGGAGATGACCGGGGCGCTGGAGTTCTATAATTATCGCGGCCGCTGCATTTATGAAGACATGATCCAGCAGGAGCTGAAGGACGGCTCGCGGGTCGTTCACGATACGCCCGAGTTCCTCGTGTTCTGCCCCTACGCGAGCCGGTTCCCCTTCGAGACGTGGATCGTGCCGAAGCGTCACGGCAGCCGCTACGAATTAGTTCAGCGAATCCAGATCGACGATCTCGGCAGCGTCTTAAAAACGACGCTCGCCAAGTTGGAACTCGCCCTCGACGATCCGCCATACAACTACGTCCTGCATACGGCCCCGTTCGACACGCACGACTTGCCGCACTACCGCTGGCACTTCGAGCTGTTTCCGCGCCTGACGCGGGTGGCCGGCTTTGAATGGGGCAGCGGGTTTTATATTAATCCCGTCGCCCCCGAAGAAGCCGCGGCGTTCCTGCGGGAAGTCGAAATCCCGACCGATTACGGCAAACGACAAAAGGCGTCGGCATAACCTCTGAGCCGGCGGGCTAGCACAGAAACCCGGAATCTTGAAGATTCCGAGATTCTCACCGCTGCGTCTCCTCCGCCAGGTCCACGGCTTCGTCCGACGCGGCCTCTTTCGGCGTGCGGCGTCGCGCCCGCAGGCTGACGGCGACCGCGGCGCCGATCGTGCCCACGATGACCGCGACCGACGCCAGCGGCGGAATCTCGACGTCGGCCTTGCCGAGCAGCATCTTGGCTCCGGCGAATGCGAGGACGGCCGCAAGGCCGTAGTGCAAGTACTTCAGCTCGGCGATCGTGTGCGCAAGGACGATGTACAGGCTCCGCAGGCCCAGAATCGCGAACACGTTCGAGCTGTAGATCAGGAACTCGTTCCGCGTCACGCTGAACGCCGCCGGCACGCTGTCGATCGCGAACAGGATGTCGGTCGCCTCCAATCCCAGCACCGCGACCAGCAGCGGCGTCGCTTTCAACCGGCCCGCCTCGCGAACGACGAAGTGCGGCTCCTCCTGCGGCGCGCTGACCGGCAGGTGCCGGGCCAGCCAGGCGACGAGTTTGTTGTCCTCGGAGAGATCGCCCGGATCCTCCCGCACGGCCCGGAAGGCGGCGTAGATCAACAGGGCGGCGAAGACGTACTCGACCCACGCCCAGCGATGCAGAACCTCGACGCCCAGGAACACGAAGATCGCCCGAAAGACCAGCGCCCCGAGGATGCCCCACGTCAGGGCGACCCGCTGGTGCTCCGTCGGAATCCGCATCATCCGAAAGATGATCAGGAACACGAACAGGTTGTCGAGACTAAGGCTCTTCTCGAGCAGGTACGCGGCGAGATATTCGTGGGCCGCCTGCGACCCGTGGTTCCACCAAACATAACCGCCGAAGCCCAGGCCGACACCGATCGCCAGCACGCTCCACAACGTCGCCTGCAAGCGGCTTTCTGTCTGATGTCGATGGTGGGCGAGCAGGTCCGCCGCGAGGAACACGGCCACGACGATCCCGAACGCCGTCCACTCCCGAACGGTCCCCGACCCCATCGGACCTCCCCGAAAACGCCGGCCGGGAAGCGATCGCGGCCAGAGCGGAATTCTATCGATCTGCAGCGCATCGGACGAGACGGGGCGATCCCTTGTGTCCTCCGCGGAGCAGGCCGGTATTCTTGACGGCGTCCGCCTCTCGGCGAGGCTGAAGGGAGTACACCCTCAGAGCCGCGACCGTCAGGGAGCGATTCTCGACGGCCCCACGCCCGCAAG
>JBAQZJ010000457.1:0-2208 GCA_049790855.1 Planctomycetaceae bacterium
ACGATTCGCCCGGCGGCTGATTCTGGCTGCGGCACGCCGATAGCCGTATGATGCCGAGACCGCTTGAAGGAGGTGGCAGATGGCCGAGAAACGCAAAGTGCTCAAACAGGTCGGCAAACCAAGTTTCTCGAAGAGTGACGCGATTGAGATCATCCGCCGACTTCGGGAGGAACGAATGCGGCGGCAGCGCAAACAGCGAGCGATCCTTCGGAATCAGTAGCCAGTGGCCGCGGACGACCGTTACGAGACAGACGTCTTCATCAATTGTCCGTTCGATCCAGGCTACCGCGCCATTTTTGACGCGATCGTCTTCGCTTCGATTGACTGCGGATTTCGTCCGCGATGCGCTATGGAGGTCGATGATTCCGGTCAGAATCGAATCGATAAGATCGTTGAAATCATTCGTGGATGTCGATTCGGCATCCACGACCTGTCGAGAACGGAGTTGGACGCGGAACATCGCCTTCCACGTTTCAACATGCCCTTCGAACTCGGTTTGTTCCTGGCCGCGAAGTGGTTCGGCGGCAACAAGCAGAAGCGCAAGATATGCCTGATCCTCGACAGTGATCGCTACCGCTACCAGAAGTTCCTCTCCGACATCGCCGGCCAAGACATTCGCAGCCATGGCGATCAAGCCCGGGCGGCGATCTGCGTCGTTCGGGATTGGCTTCGCACTCACGTCCAGAACCGGCCAATCCCGGGCGGCGAGGCGATCGGCCGCCGATACGGCGATTTCCGCTGGGATCTCCCGCGGCTCTGTCAGCCGCTGCAGTTGAACGTGTCGGAGATCACATTCGCCGATTACATTCAACTGATCGAAATGTGGCTGCGAGAGAACCCCTGATCAGTAGAGACAGCCATGAACCTCGGACCCGTCATGATCAGCGGAGCGCTGCTCGTCAATGCCGCCGCGATTCTGCTGGCGGGGGCCGCCGTGTCGGGATTGAAGGACGTACTCGACCTCGTCACGGTCTTGCTGTGTTTGGTGAGCGGATTCTTGCTTGCATTCAGCCTCGATGCTGACCGGGTGGCTGGCCCCGCGCTGAAGAGATTCATAACAATCCGATTCTTCGGCGGCGCCGAACCGCCTTCGCAAAGCCCGCCTGGAACCTCCGAATCCTGATGAACGTCCTCTCCGGCATCCAGCCCACCGGCCGCTTCCACTGGGGGAACTACTTCGGTGCGATCCGCCAGTACATCGCTTTGCAGGATGCTCCCGGACGGCAGCAGGCGTATTACTTCATTGCCGACCTGCATGCGTTAACGACGATTCGCGGCAAGCCGGACGTGCTGCGGACCAACGTTCGCGACGCGGCGCTCGAACTGCTGGCACTTGGTCTCGATCCGGAGAAGGCGACGTTGTTCCGCCAGTCCGACGTGCCCGAGATCGCCGAACTGACCTGGGTGCTGATGACGATCACGCAGATGCACCTGCTCGAAAAGTGCCATGCCTACAAAGACAAACGCGACAAGGGCCTTCCCGCCGACGCCGGGCTGTTCACCTACCCGGTGCTGATGGCAGCCGACATCCTCGCCTACGACAGCGACCGCGTGCCCGTCGGCGTCGACCAGGTCCAGCACGTCGAAGTCACCCGCGACGTCGCCCAGCGGTTCAACGTGATGTACGGCGAAACGCTGCGGCTGCCCGAGGCCTATGTCGTCGAGTCGGCCGCCAAAATCCTCGGCACCGACGGCGAGAAGATGTCCAAAAGCTACGGCAACACCATCGAGATCTTCGAGGAGCCGAAGAAACTCAAGAAGAAGATCAACGGCATCAAGACCGACAGCAAGACCGTCGACGAGCCGAAAGACCCCGAATCCGACAGCGTCTTCACCCTCTACAAGCTCTTCGCCACTCCCGAGGAACAGGAGTCGCTTGCCGCCCGTTACCGCGCCGGCGGAATGGGCTACGGCGAAGCGAAAGCAGCACTTTACAACGCTGCGATGGCACATTTCGCCGAAGCCCGCGAACGCCGCGAACGACTCGCCGCCGACCCGCACACCGTTGAAGACATCCTGCAGGCCGGAGCCGCGAAAGCCCGCGCGAAAGCGCAGGAAGTAGTCGATCGCGTGCGGAGGGCCGTCGGTCTCACGCCGGAGCAACATTCCTGACCCTTTCGCTTTCGCAGACGAGCCGCCGGGCGTCCGCCCAATGGCATGGACTTTACGCGTATGGTCCCCCTCTCCCTGGGGAGAGGGGTTAGGGGT
>JBAQZJ010000458.1:0-5276 GCA_049790855.1 Planctomycetaceae bacterium
CCCCTCACCCCCAGCCCCTCTCCCCAGGGAGAGGGGGAACACGGCAGCTCAACTCTCATCTCTCAACCCTCAACTCCATCCCCCCTCACCCACGACGGCTGGTTCCTGCGGCCGCAGGACGTGCCGAACGGCTTCGCGGCCGACGGCGACGTCTGGTACTTCCCCCGCGTCGCGGGCACGTTCAAAGAACGCTCCGGCTGGCATGGCTGCCAGATGCCCGAACGCCTGCTCGCCCGCATCATCCGCAGTTGCTCGAACGAAGGCGCGGTCGTCCTCGACCCCTTCGCCGGCAGCGGCACGACGCTCGCGGTCGCGAAGAAGCTCGGCCGGCAATGGCTCGGCTACGACATGTCGACCGAGTATGTGGCGCGGGCGCAAGCACGGCTGGAGGGGATCAAGACGGGCGATCCGCTCGATGGTGCGGCGGACCCGCTGACCAGCGTGCCGAAGACAGGGAACGGGCGGCGGTTGAAGAGGAGCGTCTCGTGCGATGAATGAACGCTGGCGACGATTGCGTGTCGGCGATCGGGTTCGGTTCGTTCGAATGCCGAGTGACTTCTCGAAGCCCGGCCATTACGTCCACCGGGACACAAAGCGACTCTACCGCCGTCTTATCGAACGGCGACGTGCTGTCAGGATTTGCCGAATCGACGAGTGGGATTTGCCGTGGATTCAATGCCGCTTCCGCCTTCCAGATGGACGATGGGAACACCACTCGCTCGCCATCAATGACGATAGCTGGGAGCCCGTGCGGCCGCGAGGCGTATGATTGGGAGGAGCACGGGCCATGCGGGTTCCCAGACGACGAGAGACGCAGGCAGTGAGACAGAATCACGCAGACACGCTCAGCCCGTTCGGAAATGCGGCTGGACTCTGAGTGCGCATCGGTCACCCTGAAAGGACAAGTACCACATTCCTCTTCGTGCGCCATGGGGCTCAGCGATGTTCACCGAGCCGGTGCTGTTCGAAACCGCCCATCTGCCGACGCCGGAGACCGAGGTTGCCGGCATCGGATACCGGCTGCTGATTTCGGCCGAGCAGACCGGCGGCGCTTACGAACTGATGTACTTCGAAGTTCCGCCGGGCTTTGCCGGCCCCCGTCATATGCATCGCCATGAGGACGAATGCACGATGACGCTCGAAGGCGTCATCCAGGGCACCGTCGGCGAGAAGACAGTGCGCGTTCCTGCCGGCAGTGTGCTGCACCTGCCCCGCGACGTGCCGCATGCCTGCCGCAATGTCGGCGAGAGGACGGCGAAGTTCCTGATTTGGGTGACTCCGGGCAATCTCGCTGGCTTCTACGACGCCTGCAAACGGCCTCGCGCGGCGGGTGGCTGTGACACAGGCGCGACGACCGAAGACTCTTCGACCGACGCCGGTTCGCAGTTGACTCAACTCGTGGAAGTCGCCGGTCAGTACGGCATCGCGATCCTGCCGGACTGAGAGGCCGATCTCCGTGGTGGGAAACGGCAGGCCCCATTCCGCCTGCTGGTTCCCACGTTGACGGCCGACTGTTCCAGCCGTTCAGCGAGTTCGGTGATGTGTGCGATTCGCACCACTCAATACTGCAACGTCGTCTGCACGTAGTAGAAGTGGGCGGCGTCGCGGTTGGTGATGGCTTCGCCGACTTCGCCGTACCACATGTGGGCGTAGCCGGCCTGGATGTTCAGGTTCGGGTTGAACGTCCACGTGGCGACCACGTCGACTTCCTGGCCGATCGCCGCCGCGATCCCCGTCTGCCCGACGGTTCAGATTTATCCGCGCGCGAATGCGAACCGGGCGCTCGTGGAACTCAAACACGGCGCGGGGCGAAGGTGCTGGTTGTGTCGTGAGGGGATCGTGATCATCGGCGTTTCAGAACGATGAACTCGCTCGTCGCAAGCTCGAATCCAAAGTCGTCCAGTCGATCTGAAAGACGCGTGGCTTCAGCACGCGGAAGAATCAGCCAATCGACCGGCGGCGGATCGGCCGTTCCCGATAGGAACGCCTCGGCCCGCATCGACTTCTCGGCCCCGTCGGGCGTCAGATACATGTGACCGAGGTACGGCGTCAGTTGCGTGTAAGTCGCCAGCAGATAGGAGAACTCGACCGGGGCGAGCGCAACGCCTGCGAGCCTTCTCTGATCGACCTCGTCGAACAGGCGTTCCTGCCCGGCGGTCAATCGCACGCCGAACGGCCGGCGGGTCGATTCCCGAAGCCAGAAAGCGTTGTCGGAGACACCCGCGAGAAACAGCGATGTCAGAACGACGGATGCAGCAAGCGCCGGCAGCCGGGATCGAATCGATCGCACCAGCGACGGCAGCAACGGCAGGCCGATCAGGAACAACGGCATCCAGACATAGCCGCGGGTGAAATGCAACGGCTGCGTCGGCGTCATCAGCTTGTCGTGGTTCGCCAGCGCGAACGAAACCATCGCGGCGAGCAGGAAGAAGCCGTCATGTCCCCAGATCGCCCCCCCCCCGCAGCTTCGCCATTGCCGAACGAGTCGGATCGTCGCGAGTCCGGCGACCGGCCCGTAGGCAAGCAGCGCGGATGACGGCATCAGGCTCCAATCGAGCTTCCAGGCATGCACGATCTCCGCGTGCTGCGGGAACGCCGGCAAATAGAGCATGTAGTAATAGCCGAACGCCAGCGCGATGCCGCACGTCGTCAGGAACGGGCCGATCGAATCCCGATCGCGACCGATCACCGCCCGCAGCCCGAACCAAGCGACGAGAATCAGCAGATGCTGCGCTCCCGAAAACGGATGTGTCGCGGCGAGCAGCCCAATAAGTGCGACGGCGATCCAGGAACGTCCGGCGATGATTCCGAGCCATGCCCCGGCAACCAGCGCGTGGTACACCGCTTCCGTCGGATAATCCAGATTGCGGCCCCAGTTGAGAAACCAGTATCCGCCCGCCGGATCGTACCGCAGAATGTCCTCGAACGCGGGCTGACCCGCGATGAGGTTCCGGAGAATCGCCGCCAGCACCAGTCCGCCACCACCCCACATCGCCAGCAGGTAACTCCAGCCGCGATCCCGCTCCGGCACGATCCGGCCGATGAGTCGCCAAGTGATCGATGCCGTCGCGACGGCTCCGGCGACGCCGATCGCCAGAAACCACGCTGCCGGCGGCACTCCAACGATCGCGACTCCGAAACCGAGCAGCCAGATCAGCCAATGGAAGTAGATCGGTTCGGGATTGGTCGAGGCGTCATAGGGATTCGGGTACGTCAGCCCGTTACCCCGTTCGAATACGTCGCGGCCGCAGGCGACGTAGTATGGCATGTCGTACTGCACGAACCCGGTCGCGACGCCGCCCTCCTCCGATGACCGGGCGAAGTGGGCGACGTAGTACGCCAGCCACGGCAATACCCCGAGCGCGATCCAGAGAATCGCGGCTGGAAGGAGGCGACGCGCATCCGCGGGCGTGTGATCGGTCACCGGCTGAAATGCCTCGCGAAAGGTCGTCACATCGCTGGAGCGAACGACGACCGAGTCTCAGTGACCGGCGGATCATATCGAAGGATGCGTCGCTCTCACAGAGACCGGCAACAGGGATTGCATATTGCCAACGCCGCCGGAATGAAAACGTCCGAGACGCGATTCTCATTCAAGGCATCCAGATTATCTTATTCTGCGTCAATCTGCGAAATCTGCGGATCGCACCGTCGACCCGAAAACCATCCGCAGATTTACGCAGACTTCGCAGAGAAGACTCCGGCCACAATGACGATTTGCGATGGTTCGCGTTGTTCGTGGTTGCTCATTGTTTTAATGCCTTGGCGCTCACGCCAGCACCGCTTCGATCGGCATCCCCTCGGCGATTTTGATCGGGCGGCCGTTGTCCGAGATGTTCGAGATCGTCGGGTCGATGCCGGTGGCTTGGCAGATGGTCGTCAGCACGTCGCCGACCGAGACCTTGCCCTCTTCGACCGTCATGCCGTCGTCGCTGGACTTGCCGTAGGCCTGGCCGCCCTTGATGCCGCCGCCGGCGAGGACGCAGGTCCAGGCGTCGGGGAAATGGTCGCGGCCGGTCATGCCGTTGATTTTCGGCGTGCGGCCGAACTCGCCCATCCAGACGATCGTCGTCCGCTCCAACAGGCCGCGTTCCTTGAGTTCGGTCATCAGCGTCGACCAGGCGACGTCGAGTTCACCCGAGAGGGCTTTGACGGCGTTGAAGTTGTCGGCGTGGGTGTCCCAGCCGACGCCGCCGCCGTCGGGGCTGCCGAGGTTCACCTCGACGAACGGCACGCCGCGCTCGACGAGCCGTCTCGCCAGCAGGCAGCCCTGCCCGAACCGGCCGACGCCGTACTTCTCGCGGACGTCGTCGCTCTCTTCCGACAGATCGAACGCGCGGCCGGCGTCGCTGTTCATCAGTCGGATCGCGTGGTCGTAGACCGTCTGATGCGCGGCCGTCGAGCGATCGGCATGCGCCTGTGCGAACTCGGTCTGGAAGCTTCGCAACAGGTCCAGCCGCCCCTTGGCGCGGTTTGATTCGAGCGAAGCGGGCCGCAGGTCGTCGACGGCGAGCCGGGCGAAGCGGCTGCCCGTCGGCACGGTGCCGTTGGCGACGTCTTCGGCGGTCAACTGCGGCGTCTGAGCCTGCTCGGCGACGACGGTCAATGGTGCGTAGGCCGGTCCGAGAAAGCCGGGACTGAAGGCGGCGTCGTTGAACAGCCGGAACGGATCGACGCTCACGAACTTCGGCAATTCCGTCTCGCCGAGCATCAGTTCTTTCGAGACGACCGACCCGAGCGTCGGATACCGCACGCCGCCGACGCCGGGGGCGAAGCCGGTGTGCATCAGATGTGTGCCGCGACCGTGATCGCCCTCTTTCGTGCTCAGTCCCCGCAGGATCGCGAGATGTTCGGTCATCGTGGCGAGTTTCGGCAGATGCTCGCTGAATTTGACGCCCGGCACGTTCGTGTCGATCTCCTTGAACTCGCCGCCGTTCTCGTGCCCCGGTTTGAGGTCGAACGTGTCGAGCTGGCTCGGCCCGCCGGTCATCCACAGCAGGATGCAATGCCGCTGCGTCGCCTTCGACTGCTCGCCGGCCGCGAGGGCGAACTGCGAAAACCACGGCGCGACACCGGCTCCGCACGATGCGGCGATCGCCGTTCGCAGCAGATCGCGACGGGAGAGACCGAACCCGGCGGACCGGTCGGGGTGGCGCATCATCCTGTGATTCATGGCATATTCCTGTCGATGGAAAACGCACCGGAAGGACGGGCTTGGATCAAGCGGGATAAGCCCGTCGACCCTTCAGACCTGTAATGAAGTCTCTCGCAAAGAC
>JBAQZJ010000459.1:0-5586 GCA_049790855.1 Planctomycetaceae bacterium
CCTCTCGGTGACGCTCAGCCCTTCCCACCGGCCGGGCAGCGGAGCGAGCAGAAGGAACATCGGGACGATCGCGGCGAGACACGCGCCCGCGACCTTCAGCGGTGGGACGGACCGGGCTTCCTCGGGCCGGCGAAGCAGTTCCGACCAGGTTCCTTCGCTGCCGTACAGGACGGCGTCGGTTCCAAAGGTGCGGGCCGCCAGCATCAACGCGATCGCCGCATAGAGCAGCGTCGAACCCACGCAGGCGACGACCAGCAGCCCATGCACCTCGCCGGTCAGAAGATCGCGGGCGAGCAGCACGATTCCGACGAGCGGGGTGATCGCCAGCGGCAGCGTCAGTTGCAACTCCGGCATCAGGCTCGCGATGCCGGGGGCGAGCGACACGATCATCAGCGGGATCAGGTAGGCCTGGGCTTCTTTGAAGCTCCGCGCGAAGCTCGTCACGAACAGCAGCATCGCCGAGAAGAACGCCGCCATCACGAGAATCAGCGCCACGACCTGCGAGACTGCCGCCGCGTTGAGACCGCTGCCGAACAGAAACCGGTCCAGCCCCAGCGAAAACGCCGTGGCGGTCATCGCGATCAGGTTCATGCCGGCCGTGATGACGGCGACCGTAAAGACGGCGACGTACTTGGCCGCGAGAATCGCTCGCCGCGAGACCGGTGCGGCGACCAGCGGCTCGAGCGTGCCGCGTTCTCGTTCGCCGGCCGTCAGGTCGATGGCGGGATAGACGGCCCCGGTGACGGTCATCAGCAATAGAACGAAGGGCAGCACGGTGGCGATCGTCATGGCCGCTCCGCCGGTCGTTTCGATCGCTTCGATCGAGATCGCCACCGGAGGCGGCTCGTCGACGCCGGCGCGACGCAACGTCCGCCGATACCAGGCGTCGTTGAGGCTTCGCAGGCGATCGTCGAGTTCGCGACGGGCGTTGATCGCCGTCGGCGACGCCGGATCGAAGATCAGCACGACCGGCGTCCGACCGCGGCGGTCCGCCGGCGGCAGGACGATTCCGACGTCGACGACGCCCCGGCGGACGAACTCGGCGACGTCGGCCGTCCCCTGCTTCGGAATGAAGGCGCTGAAGGCGGGGAACGTCGTCGGCTCTTCGCCCGAGCGCGCGGCCGACCTCTGACGAACGATTTCGGCCTCGCCGAGCAGCGGCTTGAAGCGGGCGGCGGCGGCTTCGGTTTCGAATCCGAGCACGAACTCCGGTCGTTCGGCGTGGCTGAGCGCCGTCGCTTGAGACAGCAGGAATTTCTGAAACGTCAGGCCGAGCAGCGGATAGACGAACAACGGCATCAGCACGAGCGTCAGGATCGTTCGCCGGTCGCGAAGCGTCTCCTGCAGTTCCTTGCGCGTCAGCCGGACCATCCGTCCCGGCGAAAAGCCGCGAGCGGGCCGACCGCGTTGTTCATTCGCATCGGACATCGGTGTCTGCCAGAGGGTGGTCAAGACTTGACGGGAATCGAGGATGGTTGCCTCAGCCTCGGCAGGGGCGATGGAAGGTAGCTCACGGCGTCAAGCCGTGGGGGAGTGTCTGAGGTGTCGGTGTCTTGTTTCAGAGTAGCGTCACGTCGCCGCCGGCAGGCTCTGGTCCAACAGATCGAAGAACATTTCGACGAGTTGCCGCCGTCCGGTCTGTTCGCGGAGTTCGGCGAGGGTGCCTTCATAGCGCAGCCGGCCGCGGTGCAGCAGGCCGAACCGATCGCACAGCCGCTCGGCTTCGTCGAGCCGATGCGTCGAGACGATGACGGCCTTGCCTTCCCGTTTGAGGAAGCCGATGTAGTCGAAGATGACCCGGCTGCCGATGACGTCCAGCCCGCGCGTCGGTTCGTCGAGCAGCATGATCGGTGGATCATGCACGAGTGCGCGGGCCAGATTCACCCGCTGCTTCTGCCCCGTGCTGAGCGTGGCGCAGCGACGGTCGAGAAATCCGGCGAGGTCGAGCATCGTCGCCAGATGATCGGTGCGCTCTGCGGCCGTCGCGGGCGACAGACCGTACAAATCGGCGAAATAGGCGAGTGTTTCGCGGGGCGTGAGCCACTGGTACAGCCCGGCACTGGCCGAGACGAGGCCCAGTCGCTGCTTGACGTCTTCGGGCCGCTTCGTCGCCGAGAATCCGTCGACGACCGCGTCGCCGCCGGTCGGGCGCAGCAGGCCGAGCAGCATTCGCAGCGTCGTCGTCTTACCGGCCCCGTTCGGCCCGAGCAGGCCGTAAACCTCGCCGGCGACAACGCGAAAGTTCAACCCGTCCACCGCCCGGACCGCCGTCGATCCGGTGCCGAACACCTTCGTGAGCTGTCGGACTTCGATCACAGACGCTCCCCGGAAGCTTCGACAGGGACCGGGTCGGGGAGATCCTATTCGAGATGCGGCGCGACGAGTTCCGTCCAGATCGCGTAGCCCTTCGGGCTGAGATGCAGCCCGTCGTCCACGAAGAGTTCCTGCCGCGGCAGGCCGTCTTCCCCCAGCATCGCCGGCCAGACGTCGACATACTCGCAGACGGCCGACCGCTCGCAGACCGCCGCGATGCCCGCATTGGCCTGCTGCATTTTATCGGCGAGCTTCCAGCGGGCGCGACTCGGCTTGATGCTGACGTAAACGATCTTCGTGTCCGGCAATTCGTCGTGGAGACGGGCGACGAACGTCTCGAAATCCTTCACGACCGTCTCGGGCGATTTGCCGCCGTTGACGTCGTTGTCGCCGGCATAAAACACGACGACGCGCGGCTTGTGACGCAGCACGAGCAGATCGAGATGGCGGACGGAATCGTCGATCTGCGAGCCGCCGAAGCCGCGGTTGAGGGCCTCCAACTTGGGAAACGACTCGTCGAGATTCCACAACCGGATGCTCGAACTGCCGACGAACACGACGCCGCCTTCCTCGGCAGGCTGAGTCTCGTCCTGTTCCTCGAACCGTTGCATCTCCTTCGCCCAGCGGTCTTCGGACGTCGCGGTCGCGTCGGCCGCGGCGAGACTGAAAGGCAGCAGAGAGAGTAGAACGGCGAGGCAGCGCATGGGCAGGCTCCGATGCAGGACGTTCGCATCCTACACGCGGAACGAGGCTTCTATGAAGCGTGCGACGGAGTCCTCGTCGATTTTCGCACTGGAAATGCTGCGAGGACCGTTCCCTGCTCCGTGCGAATCACAGCCGCGATCGCGTCGGCGGCTCGTGGCGGGCGTCGTGAAGCGATTTCGGAGGGCCGACTTCGTCGTCCGGCTCCGAGGCCCGGATCGGCGGCTCGTAGACTTCCGGATCGGCGGCGGGCGTCGGCGGCTTCTCGGCCGGGGGAGTCGCAGGAGGGGCGGCTGGAACGGGCGGCAGTTCGGTTTCCGCCTTGTCGGTCTTGTTCTCGGCGTGCGGTGCGGGCGGGAGCGGCGAGGGCGGCAGATGAACGACATGCCCCGACGGCGCAGACGGAACCGCGGGCGCCGCCCATTGCAGCGGCGGAGAAACGCAACTCGGCCCGTAGACCATCTCGTCGCCGCACACCGTTCGTCCGCCGTAGGGCGTGTACCCGCACTTGTACGAACAGCAGCAGCAGTTCGAGCAATCGCCGGCCAGCCACATGAACGGGTCGCACGGACCGCCGCAAAGCGGCTTGCAGAATCCCGGAGAGGCGCGACCGGTCGTGCAGTCGACGACGCCTGGACGGCACATGCAGCCCGTCAGGCCAAGGGTCGCGAGAGCGAGAAGGTGCAGTCTCATAGCCGGTGCCTCATGTCCAGGACCATCACTTGGAATCGTCGTGCCGGTTCGAGCGACTTGAAGGGTTCTGCCGGTGAGAGCGGACATGGCGATGAGACGCTCCGGTTGCGTAAAACGGGTAGCTGTTGCGAGCCTTTGTGCCGCCTGCGCGGACGCCGGAATGACGCAGGCAAAACAAAGCAAAAGTCGTGAATCACTTTGAACAAAGCGGCCGGAAGTGTCGCCTTTCGCTTCGCGAAAGGGCGTTTTTTCGCAGAGCGAAAGACGACAAACCACCAAACTGCCCCAGTACCGAAGCAAAGTTTCACTTGCTTTGTCAGCGGCCGCCGGATATGATCGTTTGATCACTTTCCGCAAAGGCGCTTTTGCAGCGGGTCGTTTTTTTCCGAATTCTTTCGAGAACGAGCGAACCAGTTGCAGCGCGACGGCGTCATTGTGAGTAAGTGAAGGTGTAGACCTTGGGATCTGCATCTCACGAGGTCGATGTCATCTGACAAGGGTTCGGCGGCCTTCGGTTCCGCCGTACGAGGAATGTGCCCTGGGCAGGGGCCGAATCACGTAAATACCTGTCCTTCTTCTTTATCGAGGCTGCGGGGAACGCCCGCTGGAGGTTCCGATGATTCAGTTCCGCGACAACCTGGCGATCAACACCACCCAAGCCGACGCTGCGTTCGGCCTGGTCGCCGCCGCGGACATTAATCATCGCGCCCGCCATTGCGGTGAAAGCATGTTCCCCCGCTGTTCGGGGAAACGACGGCGCATGCCGAAGTGGTCGTATACGTGTTCGACGGTACCGGTACGCCCGGTCGTCGAAGGCGGCGGCTGCGTCGGCAAGCCAACCGGTTCGACGACCACGCCGCTACCGCGGCCGGTCACGACCGGTGGCCCTGCCGCGACGTTCTGGGCGACGCTCGTCTTGCAGCGAGCGCTCAGTAGCTGACGTCGATTCGTCAGCTGACGTCGATTCGTCGTCGTAAGCGGTGCGAGGCCGGCACTCCGTCACGGTGTGATCGATCCGTTTTCGCAACGCCCCCGTGTCTTCACCCACCGCCGATCGACCGGATTCGGTCGTGAAGCGCGTGCCGTTCTTTCGGTTGTTCCGTCGTGCATCCACTTTGGCGCACGACAGGACTTCGGAACGAACGGCCACGTGGGGAAGCCGTTCCACCCAGCCTCCTCCGTCGCCCGGCGTCGTCCGGTCGTGCGGTTCGATAAGAAGAAGGTAGTGTCCCGATGGACGAACAGGTGTTGATCTCACTTGTCCGGGCAAGTCAGGCGGGCGATCGCGAAGCGTTCGGTCAGCTCGTCTCGCACTTCGAGCCGACGGTCTTCGCGATCGTGCTCAAGCGGCTGCGAAACCGGAGCGAAGCCCACGAGGTCTCGCAGGACGTCTTCATCCAGGCGATGCGCAAAATCGACCAGCTTCGCGAACCCGAGCGGTTCGCCGGCTGGATTCGGCAGATCGCGGTCCGGTTGTCGATCAATCGGGCCGTCCGCCGGCCGGCGGAAACGCTCACCGGTCCCGAGACGTTCGCCGGCTTTGCCGGCAAGCGCGAGTTGCCGCTCGAGAAACTGCTCGCCCGCGAGCAGGCGCGCGAGTTGCGGGGCGGACTGGCGAAGCTGAGAGATCTCGACCGTCGGACGTTGATCGCGTTCTACTTCGAGGGGCGCAGCCTCAAGGAGATGAGCGCGGAGTTCGACAGCCCGATCGGCACGATCAAGCGTCGGTTGCACACCGCCCGACATCGGCTGAAGGAAGAGTTGGGCGAACTGTTGCCGGCCTGACACGTTTCGCCGATGGCGATGCCAAGCCCGCGGACTACGGTCTGCGGGCTTGGACTTTTGATTGTCCTGTTCGGCTGCGCTCGGGGTGGCTGG
>JBAQZJ010000460.1:0-9182 GCA_049790855.1 Planctomycetaceae bacterium
AGGTTCTTGCGGTTCGCCTTGAAGGCGAAGTCGAACAGGTCGCCGGCGACGGGCACGGCGCCGACCGCCATGTCGACGGCGACGTTGGCGACCATCCGCCAGAGCGTGCGACGTGGAATGCCGAGCCGGGCCGCCTCGACGACGATGTACGACGCCAGCAACCCCGTCGCGACATCCCCCCCGCCGGGCACCAGCCCCACGATCTGATCCCACCCGAACCGATACCCGGTCCCCGGCACCCGAAACGCCTCATCCAGCGACTTCGCCAACCAGCGAATGCGTTTCACACGGGCATCGTCGGTTGCGGACGGGGCGACGAGTTCGGGCTCACGAACAACGGAGTGCGAGACGGCCATCGGCGGCTCCTTCAGGGCGGTCGATGTTCATTTTCGCAGCGTCGGGGCGTTCGCACAGGGGAGTTTCGCCGAGGAGGAAGATCAGGAGCGGACGGATGCGATCAGTTCTGCGATCTCGTCAAAGTTCCGAATCGGCGTGCTGACTGAGGCCATGACTTCCTCGTATAGGGAACGGGCTCGTTCAGTGTACCGGCCCGAACCGCCTCGCGTACTCGGCCGCCAACGGGTTTTGGTCGTCCGGAAGCAGATTCCAGCCAGTCCAGCCGTCGTTCACGATGAGCGGCCGCTTTGTCAGCGGCGGCCGACCGACGCAATCCTCGGTCGCGGCTTCGAGCAGGAAACGTTCGCCGTCGGCATCTCCGGAACCTGCAAGGAACGCCTTGGTCGGCGTCGCGACCATCATGATGCCCGGATCCGGGCGGTCAGAGTGTTCCAGCAGGGGACTTGGAGCAAGGAGGTGACTGATCCGGTCGGAATCCTCTTCGGGGTACGCATACACGCGAACCCCTTCGGCGATCGCCGGCCACTCGGAAGAGGACGTGCTGTTCCAGCCCGCCGCCTTGGCGAGCGCGACGGTGTCCACACCCCACCGGTCCCGATCCGCCTCGGTCACCTCGAATTCAAGCCAACCGTGGCGAGCGGGATCATGGACGTCTGCCTCGAATCGAGCCGTCAGGATGCCGGCAACCGTGAAGGTCACCACGTCGCCGCGGAGCCGGCCGCGCTCCTCCTCCGGGACGAAGAACGCGATCAGCGATTCTCGCACCGTCTCCCAGTCGAGCTTTTCTCGCCTCAGTGGCTTCGGCCGGCCACGCGGCATGACGAGCCTCCGTCGCGATCTACGCTCACCGGTTGAACAGAAACGCCGGGCTGTTGATCAGCGCCCACATCAGGTCTTCGGCGGCGAGTTTCGCGTCGCCGGTTTCGCCGATGAACGTCACGGCCTGTTCGAGCTCGTCGTCGGTCGGCTGGCGGCAGAGGACGGCGACGTAGATGCCGCGGGCGGTGTCTTCCGGGCTGGCGTTCGCCGCGAGCAGCTTCGCGATGCGGCCCTCGGGGTGGGCGATCGACTCGGCGACGGTCGGGCCGTTGACGAGGTTGAGCGTCTGGGCGAGGCTCACCTCGGTGCTGCGTTCACATTCACACGGTGACTCGCGCGGAGCGCGGCCGAACAGGTCGAGGAACTCGAGGCCGATGCCGGGATCGGGGGCCTGCGTCGCCCGGAAGCCCGGCGGCAGGCCGGGAATGTTCGTCGGAGCGCCGGTCGCGATCTGAATGGCGTCGTAAAGCTGCTCGGCTCCCAGCCGCCGGGGCAGCGAGTGGCTGAACAGCACGTCGTCGGTCTCGTTCGAGGCGTTCGTCTTGTAACTCCGCTGGTAGGTCGCGCTCGTGACGATCGTGCGGACGAGATGCTTGAGATCGAACCCGTTGTCGATGAACTCCTTTTCGAGCCAGGCGAGCAATTCGGGGTTCGTCGCCGGGTTGCTCGCGCGGATGTCGTCGACCGGGTCGATGATCCCCTTGCCGAGGAAGTAGCTCCAGTAACGGTTCGCCATGCTGCGGGCGAAGTAGCTGTTTTCGGGGGCGGTCAGCCACTCGGCGAGCGCCAGCCGCGGGTCGCCGTCGGTCGGCACGACCCCTGCGTGCTCGAACGGAAACTTCGGGTCGACGGGCTGGTTCGTCTGCGGGAAGACGACCGGCTTGCGGTCGTCGAGCGTGTAGACGTATTCGGCGTCCGGGCGTCCCGCCTTCGCGAATCCGACGCCCGAGAAGTAGCCGGCCAGTTCGTAGTATTGCTTCTGGGTCCAGCGCTCGAACGGATGGTCGTGGCACTTGTTGCAGTTGAACCGCGTGCCGAGAAACACCTGCGTCATGTTCTCCATGACGAGCTCCGGCTCGCGGCCGATGCGGAAGTAATTCGCCGCGGGGTTTTCGAGCGTGTCGCCGCTGGCGGTCAGCAGTTCATGGACGAACTCGTCGTAGGGCTTGTTCGTGGCGACCGATTCGCGAATCCAGTTGCGGAACGCCCAGACGCCGCGCTCCTTCAGGTCTTTGCGGTTCGCCAGCAGCAGGTCGCCCCATTTGAGCGTCCAGTAATCGACGTAGCCGGGGCTGGCGAGCAGCTCGTCGATCTTCGCTTCCCGCTTCGAACGGCCGTCGCGATCGTCGGCGAGAAACGCCTGAACCTGCTCGGGCGTCGGCGGGATGCCCGCCAGGTCGATGCTGATGCGGCGCAGGAACTCGGCGTCGCTGCACAACTCGCTCGGCAGCACTTTCGATCGTTTGAGCTTCGCATGGACGAGCCGGTCGATCTCGTTGTATTCCGCCGTCTCGACCCACTCGAAGCCTTCGGTTTCGCCCAGCACGCTCGTCGGAGCGCTCGCGTAGTTCCCCTCGAATCGCACCAGTGCCGCCGCTTCGCCCTTGCGCAGCGCCTGGACCTGCCCGCCCGGCGAGATCGCCGTGACTTCGAGATTGCTCGTCTGGAAGACGGCTTCGCGGGTGACGTCGCGGGTCGTGCCGTCGGGGTAATGGGCGACGACGATCAACTGTTGCACGTCGCCCTTGCCGTTGAGCAGCGGCTTGGCGGGGAAGACCTCGATCTTGTTCGGGCGCTCGGCCGTCTCGTACCGGCAGCCCTCGGCGATCCAGGTGCTGATCAATTCGTAGTAGCGGCTGTCTTCGTCGAACAGGAAGCCGCCTTCGTGCGGCACACCGGTCGTCGGCTTGAGCAGCATCAGGCTTTGTTCGGGCACGGCGCGGTTGAAGCGCCGGCCGGAAACGTCGTCGATCAGCGCCGTGTAGTCGAACAGCGTGTCGTAGCCGCGCAGCGAGAGCTTGAAGCCCGCCTTGCCCGCCTGCGCCCCGTGACAGGCTCCCGCGTTGCAGCCGACTTTGGCGAGAATCGGTTCGACGTCGCGAATGAAATGCACCGGAGGCTTCTCGGCCGATTTCACGGCGACGGGAACCTCGGCGTTCAACCCTGCGACGGAAACGACCACCGCCGTCTCACCGGCCTTCGCAGGCACGACGTAGCCGTCCTTGTCGATCGTGACGGCGTCGCCTTTCGGCGCGAACGCGGCTTGGGCCGTCAGGTCGAACGATCGCCCGTCGTCGGTCGAACCGGTGACGATCAACCGCCGGGCGTCGCGACCGCCCGCGAGTTCGAGCCGCTCGGGAAAGACGGTCAGCTTTGTGAACGTCACCCCGTCGGTCGGCGACGTCGCCGGCTCAGCGGTCGGCTCGTCAGCGAAGAGCGGAGACGAAACGCACAGGGCGAGTGCGAGGGCGGTCAGGCGATGTGGCATGGTCATCGGTTCTGATGAAAGGTTAGAACCACCAAGGCACGAAGATCACGAAGAGCTTCTTTGTGATCTTCGTGTTCTTTGTGGTTCGCAAATTCAAGCGGCATCGAATCCTGCTATGCCGGTACAGCCAGTGGTCATCGATCGGATGTCAGGCACAGCCTGACCTACCGTCGTGTTTTGTGTTTATCCGGCAAGACGACGAGGACCAGCAGGCCGAGGCAACTCAGCAGGCCGAGCAGTCCCAGAGCGCCGGGATAACCCTTCCCCTCGGCGTAATTCCAGCAGCCCCACACAAACACCGCCAGTCCGACCAGGGCGACGACCACTCCGACAAGCGCCAACGTCTCGCCCTGCCGGGCCATGATGTTTCCGACGATCTGCAAAACGATGCCGATGCCGACGCCGATGTTCGTGTTGGTCTGTTTTTCCGGCAGCATGTGCGGCTCCGCAGGGTCAAAGGGGTCTTGTCGTGGTGTGAATCTCTGCGCTGTCGCCTCTTATTTTCGTCGGCACTCACTTGCCGGCTCGGTCGGTATGCGTTCGATGTCGATAAACGATCTTCGAGAACCTCACAGCATCAGTCGGCGAACACGAATGCAGTCAGGCGGGACATAGCGGAAACCTCGCCGATCGTTCTTCGGATCAACTGAAGCGAACCACGAAGGCACGGAGAACACAAAGGAAGAACAACTATCCTCGTAGAGCGTCGAGACTTTGCCGGTTCCGCCAGATCTTTGCGAGGAATTTCTTCGTGCCCTTCGTGCCTTCGTGGTTCACAATACTGACGCCTACTTGGCTGCCGTCTCGGTGGGTGTGAGCGGGGCCGGGCTGAACTCCTTGAGCAGCGAGCCGGATTCGACGTCGAACAACCTCACGAAACCGTCGAAACCGGCGACGGCGACCTGTTTGCCGTCGGGTCGGAAGGCGACGGCGTAGACCGGGGCCGGCAGCGGTTTGCCGTCGGCGAGTTTCAGTTCGTGCAGCAGCGTGCCGGCTTCGACGTCGTAGATGCGGGCCGCTCCCGACAGGGCCGTGCTGGCGCCGACGACGAACTTCGTGCCGTCGGCGTTCGATTGCAGGTCGAAGATGCGGCCGGCGAGCGGCTGGTACGCCCGGATGCGGTTGAAGTCGTCGCCGATCTTGCGGTCCTGCGTGCGGAAGATCTGGTACAGCTTCGGTTCGCCGTCGGAGCCGCCCGTCAGAATCTGTTCCTGCCCCGGCCGCAACTGCACGACGGCCAGTCCGCCCTTGAGCGCACCCGGCGTGATGCTCGTGATGTTGTCGACGAACTGCCCGTTCTCGACGACGACCAGCTTCGCCGTCATGTCGCGACTGACGGTGATCAGGTGATCGTTTTTCAGGCTGAACGCCAAGTCGAGCACATAGTCGCTGTGCGCGTCGAACTTGACGTGCAGACCAAGGTCTTCGGTCTTGAGGATGCGGGCGCGGTTGTCGGCGCCGCCGCAGGCGAAGTATTTGCCGTCGCTGCTGAACGCCGCCCCGAACAGCGTATCGGGTCCGAACGTCGCGCTGTTCTTGAGGGTCTTGTCGGCGACGTTCCAGAACTGCACTTCGCCGAACAGGCTCGGCGTGCCGCCGACGGCGGCGAGCGTCGTGCCGTCGTGGTTGAACTCCAGCGCCGTCACCCGCTGACTGCGACCGACGAGCCGGGCCACAGGTTGGCCGTCGTCGCCGGGGCCGTCGGCATTGTGCAGCAGCACTTCATGAAAGCCGCTGACGGCGAGCAGTTTTGAATCGGGCGAATACCGCAACGCGACGACGACCGGCGGACTGTGATAAACGGGCGGATTATCGGGGCCGATCGTGTCCTGCACGCTCGCCGGCGTGTCGTCTTTCGCCCCTTCGGCGATCCAGCGGGCGATGAGGGCGACGTGGTCTTTGGACAGCGGCTCGGCGTTCTTGGGCATCTCCGGTTTGTCGCCGGAGATATAGGTGACGAGATTGCTGAACTCGCCGTCACCGGCTTCGAAGCCCGGCCCGTTCTCGCCGCCGGTCTTCAACTCGGCATGACTGGTCAGCACCAGCCCCCCGCCCTTCTTCGCCGGCTGGTGGCAACCGGTGCAATGCCGTTGAAGGATCGGACGAACCTGCCGGTAATAACTGACCGGCTCAGCAGGAACGGCGTCGGCCGGTTCCTGCGAGAAGGCGGGAACAACGAGCGCGGCGACCGCCAGGGTCGCCCACAGGGTGCGTCCAATCGGCATGGGTGGGAAGCGGGCCGGAGGGCAGGAACGCAATGGCAAACATTGATAGCTTAGCCCGACGGCCGAGAGATCGCAATTGGCGACGCTCGCTGGTCTGCCTCCCATAGCACGCGATCGGCCCGATCTTGACCGCGTCGCGGAAAAAATGGCCCGTCGCGGCGGAGTTTGTGGGTCGGTCCTCGCTGCGGTCGGCATGCGCGGTCAAACAGGCCGTTTTTGTCGCGAGTCGCCTGCGCGAAGTCGTTTCGATTCCGGGTTTTGCCCGCCGGCGGCCGATTCCATAAGCACCCGAACACTTCTGCCCCCAAGGATCGTCGTCTCGACGCCCCCGCCGCCGATGCCGCACGCGCACCTGACGGTCAGCCATATGCTGAAACAACTCGAAACGCACCGCGAGCGCCGGAATGCGCGGGATCGGCGGCCGCGATGGCTGACGGCGACCGTCAACGCCGCCGCCGACCTGTTCGACCCGGTCGACGGCCTCGGTCGCGTCGGCTTCGACTGCCGGCCGACGGAGACCGGCTGGGTCGCGGTCCTCTATCTCGGCAGTGAAGAGTGTGTCGGCGGTGCCGACGACGGCCGGACCTGTCCCGCCGACTTCCGGTTCGATGTGCTGGGCGTGATGAAACTGTTCGACGCCGTCGCCGACGTCGCGTTCGACGCCTTTCCGTCGATCGCCGATGCCGACGAAGGCGAGCCGACCGCGGCGGGCGTCCGCCTGACCGTTCACGGCACTGTCGGCGGGAACTCACTGACGCTGCATGTGCATGCCGTCCCTCCCGAAACCGCCGGACCGGGCTTCCGCCGGTTTCCGAACGGTCGCCGGGAAGTCAGCGAATAGGCGAGTTCGACTCCGATGAGAGCGTCCTGACACAATTCCCCTCTCCTCTGGGGAGAGGGGGACCGACGACGCGGGTCGCGTGACGGCGAATGACCCGGCTCAATACTCCGCGTCACCCAGCGATTTCTGGCCGTACAGCGACCCCTGTGGTGTCATCAGCCGGAGGAAGACGAGCGGGTCGATCATGTCGTTCAGGCTGCTGACGCGGCCGTCGGCGAAGGCCGCCTGCACCGTCTGTCCGTGACCGCTCGATGGTGCGGGGAACGGCCCCGTCCGTTCGCTGTCGTTCGCGCCGTTGAGGGCGAACGGCAGGATTTCCGAGGCGAACGTCAGACGATCGCGATCGACGACGAAGGCGATCGCCCTCGCGTCGCGGCTCGTCCACGGCCCGGCATGCAGGTTCTCGAGGAAGAGCAGCGTGCTGCCGGCACCGTCGGCGGCACCGATGTCGTCGATCGTCAGCGTCGGAACGATCTCATCCTTCCGCCAGACGACGCCGGTCGCGCGGGTCATCAGCCGGTCGTCTTCGGAAATCTCGCCGTCGCCGTTCCAGTCTTGCGCGAGCGAGTGCGTGCCTGTTTCGGTGACCGCCCCGGTTCGCGGATCGACCGGAAAGAATCCGTAACCGGCGTTGGCGACGTAGCTCAGTCCGCCGGGCGCCTGGAAGCTGTCCTCGTCGTGGCGGCAGGTGAAGACTTCGAGGTACGGGGCGTTCTTGTCGGTCCATCCTGGCGTTTGAATGCCGCGGACCAGTCTCGGTTGATCGAGATACGGCAGCAACGCGACCGGCCAGCCATGCCGACCGTCTTCCAGTAACGGAAGCGTGCCGCCTTTTGTCGTCTGGAAATTGGCCACCGCCAGCGTGAGGTTCTTCATGTTGTTCAGGCACTGGTTGCGCCTCGGGCCATTACGCTGGCGCTGGATCGCCGGCATGAGCAGCGTGATCAGCACGGCGATGATGAAGACCACAACGACGACCTCGAGCCAGGTGATTCCGCGACGGGATGCGTGAGACATCGCAACACCTCGCTCGGTAGGGCCGGCTGTGCCGGAGACTGGCCTGAAAACGTGGGTGGCGGGGTCTGAGGGCGAATGCCCGTGGCCCCGGAGGCTGGGCGTCCATCACGCAGTTTTGTGAACGTCAAACGACCGGGGCCACGCCCTTCGGAGCTTAGGCCCCACCACCCGTCACATTGGCATGGACGGTCTGCTACGGCTGGAAACGAAATCGCGGGGAGCTTCTCCACAGGGATTCCACCGGCACCGAATCTGCCCGGAGTCGCGCACCCGGTTTCTCCCCGTGGCCGACAGGCGAACGTTGCGGCAATCTGGGCAGGCGAGTGAGAGTCCGCAGATCCTTCGAGAGGATGCCGCCATGACACGCTTCTTGTGGACCGCGCTGCTGTTCGCCGGTCTCGGACAAGCCGCCTTCGCCCAGGTTCCGCCTGCGACGCCGGCACCACCACGTGAAGAAGCACCACCGGCGGTCGACGTCGCTCCGCCTGCCGACGACATCGCCCCGGCGCCCGGCGAAGACACGCGAGATCTGCCGATCGAAAGACAGCCGCCACCGCAACCGGTTGCGCCGCCACTGCCTGGCGATGTCGACGCCGTCGAGCCGGTTCCCGGCGAGCCTCTGCCGCCGGCACCCGAACCGCGTGACCCGGCGTATGGTCGGCCGGTTCCCGAAGGAGCCGACGCGGGGATTCCGATTCATGAAATCGTTCGCAACCCGGTCCGCGTGTACGAGGCGCGGCTGCTCATGCTGATGGGCCATGCTCCCGCCGCGGCCGACGCGATCGACACGCTCGCGCGACGGTTCCCGACCGATGCCCGCGTGGCGTATCTGCGCTTCTTCCTGCTGTCGCGGGCCGGCCAGCACGAGCCGGCGATCGAATCGCTGCGGCAGGCGGTCTCGCTGGAAACGCTGTATCCGATCGGCGACTACAACCGGTTTATGGAACCGATTCAGGGACCGGACCGCTTCTACGTCGAGCGAGTCCGCCGGGCCACCGCCGAACTCGCGACACTCGACCGCCTCGTCGAACCGGCGGAATCGGAGCTGCTGCCACCCGCCGGGCCAATTGCGATTCCCGGCGCACCGATGCCGCTTGGTCCCGGACGACCGGGCATCGCACCGGCCGCTCCTGCCGATCGCGACGCCGAACCGGCACCACCGGTCGACGAGGCACCCGACGCCGCACCGGCGGAAAGGGCACCAGCCCCCGAAGTCGAACCCGCACCGGAACTCGAACCCACACCGGATGCCGCCCCCACACCCGACGCCGCACCCGTGCCGGAAATCGAACCGGAAGCCGAGATCGGCGCGCCCGGACCGGACCTTTGATCGTCGTCTAAGAGCGTCCGGACAAAACCTCGAAGTGTGTCGAAACCGACCCTTCGCCGGTCCCCCTCTCCTTTGGGGAGAGGGGTCAGGGGCGAGGGGATGTCC
>JBAQZJ010000461.1:0-15444 GCA_049790855.1 Planctomycetaceae bacterium
GCGTTTATCGGCGTGCCCACGTCGTCAAACGCACCCTGACGGTCGCGGCTCTGTGTGACCTGCTCGAATGCTGAAGATACACCCTGCGCACCGGCAGGCTGACGCCTGCCGCTCGCCAGGGCGATTCTCGTCACGTCTCGATCTCATAACCCGCACGTTGTTCGCGCGCCTGCATCGACTGGGCCTGGTCGTCGCCGACGATCTGTTCGGCCGCCGGATCCCACTTCACGTCGCGGCCGAGTCGCATCGCGATGTTGGCGAGATGGCAGGTCGTCAGGGCACGATGGTGGGTGAAGACGTCGGAGATCGGATCCTTCCGGCTGGCGAGGCAGTCGATGAAGTTGTGCATGTGGACGTCGGTGTCGTTCATGCCGTCGCCTTCAGGATGCAGCTCGTGCCCCTTGTAGACTGACGTCATGATGCCCTCGGGCAGCGGGTTGGACTCCAGGTCTTCGACCGGTTTGCCCTTGAGCGAGCCGCGGCTGACGAAGATCCGGCCTTCCGTCCCTTCGATGAGCAGCCCGTTGTCGCCTTCGCTGGTGATGACGACGAGCACGTCGTTCGGGAACGTCGCGTGGACCTCGAACTTCGTGGCGACGTTGTACTGGTCGTCCTGCGTCGGATTGCCGTTGGTGTCGAGCGGCACCGGATGTTCGACCCGCTTCGGCGAGATGAGCGTCGGCCCCTGCCCGTCGCCGGTCTGATCGATGAGCCACTGGGCGATGTCGACGTGGTGGGCGCCCCAGTCGGTCATCTTCCCGCCGCTGTACTGATACCACCAGCGGAACTCGTAATGGCAGTTGCTCTTGCCCCAGCGGCTGTCGTCCTTCTTGTAGTGATAGTCGGTCAGCGGAGCCTGTCCGAGCCATTTCTCCCAGTCGAGCGACGCCGGCGGGTCGACGGCGGGAATCGGCCCGCTCGCCCCGACGCCGTTGATCACACAGGTGATCTTCTTCACATCGCCGAGCCGCCCGTCACGAGCGATGGCGATCGCCTTGAGGAACCGCTGGCCCATGCCCGAGCGCTGCTGCGTGCCGACCTGAAACACCCGCCCGGTCTCTTTCGCGACCTTGCAGATCAGCTTGCCCTCGTCGATCGTCAGCGTGAGGGGCTTCTCGCAGTAGACGTCCTTGCCGGCCTTCATCGCCTCGACGGCGATCTTCGTGTGCCAGTGGTCGGGCGTGACGATCGTGACGACCTCGACGTCTTTGTTGTCGAGGATCGCACGATAGTCGGCGTGCTTGCTCACTTCACGATCGCCGGGCTGCTTCTCCTTGACGATCTTGTGGGCCTCGTCGAGATGCGCCGAGTCGACGTCGCAGACGGCGACGCAGTCGGCGAACTTCATCGCCGAGGAACCGACGCTCTTCCAGCGGTCGCCGGTGCCGATGCAGCCGAGAATCGGTCGCTCCATCGGGTTCTGAAACGCCAGCGCCGGCTTCGTCATGAACCAGTAGGGCAAAGCCGCCGTCGCGGCCAGGGCCGTGCTCGTCTTGAGGAAGTCGCGGCGGGTTGAACCGTTGCCTGTGCTCTTCGTCACGGAGAGATCCTCGCATCCGGGGTGAAGAGGCCCGCCCCGGCAGGCCTCGGATCAACAGGCTCCGATTGTAGGCGGACCGACGACGCTTCCACAATCAGAGGCGCGACCAACGGGAGCGCTCCCGTTGGTCGCGGCTAAACTGCCACCTATTGAACAGTCGCAGCGCTATGATTCCTGACCCTGCTGGCACGATCGCCACAGGCTCGCCACGACGAACACCTGCCAGGCGACGAGGGCGAGCGTATGGCCCAGAAACAACGCCGGATGCTCTTCGACGCCTTGGGCAATCTTGCGGGGAATGGTCGTGACGTCCCACCAGGACATGATGATGTAGCCGGTGGCGATCATCGTGCCGACGGCGAACGCGACGACACCGGAAAGACCAAGCCAGAATGCGAGCCGGGACGTGCGAGCCGCGGTGAGCGTCACACCGGCCGCACCGTACGTCACGGCTGCCGCCAGCACCCAAACCCAGTGCCTGTTCGGTAGAGGCAGAACGAACTCTAGAAACCCCAACGGCCCTAACGTCAGCAACTGGGGAATAGTTTGCGTCGCAACGAAAAGCACTTGGGCTCCGTGCGCCAGGCAACCGCCGAAGGCCGTCGCGGCAATCCCCACCGTCAAGCAACGAACGAGCGGCGTCCGTTCGTCATCGCACCAGAACCGTTTCAGACGCCACCATGCGAACGCATGCCAGCCCGCCAGTCCGGCGAACATGGCTGTGAACCAGATCGGCACGTCGCGCGAGGCCGAGGCAGTCTTGTGGACCTCTGCCGAGTAATCGAAGGGCTGCTCGTGTGACCAGAAATGACCGGTCAGACCCAGCAGCGGCCCGGTGAGAAACAGGGCATACAGCATCGTCGCGAGAATCGCGATGCGACGACTGCGATCGATGTTCCACAGCGCCGTGGTCGTCGCCGCGTACAACAACGGTGCCAGAATCAGACCCGTGACGGCGACAGGCAGCCGTTCCGACACCAGCAGCAGCGGACCGGCCGCGAGGAACCACGGCAGGTACATCCCCTCCTGCCCGACGAGGATCGCCGTCGTGACGACGAAGCAGCCGGTTCCCCAGGTCGCCCCGATAAGGGCGACCGCGAGTGTTTCGAGAGCTTCACGTCGCGCCATCATGTGCAGTAGTCCGTCTCGACGGAGTTGACCGGGTGGCGGGGCCTGAGGGCGTAGCCCGTGGCCCCGAATCGGGCGTCGATCTTCGGGGCCACACCCTACGGGCTTAGGCCCCGCCACCCACGAGACATGACAGAGACCGATTGACGCATCCCTCCGGGGTCTATGATCCTGTCCTCGCCGCGAATTGCGCAACGAAAAAGCCCGCCGGTGGCAATCGGCGGGCTTTTTTTGAGCGCGATTGATGGTGTGATCCTATTCGCTACGACGTCCCGCTCCCATGAAGCGGAAGATGAAGTAGGCGAGCGTCAGCAGCGTTTGCAGCGTGCCGGCCACATACGTCAATGCGGCGGCGTTGAGCACCTTCCGAACCGCCACGCCGCCGTCGGCATCGACGATCTGCAGTTCGTCCAGCAGGCGCTTCGCGCGGTTGCTGGCGTCGAACTCGACCGGCAGATTGACGACCTGAAAGAACAGCACGCAACCGTAACCCAGCACGCCGAGAAAAAAGATCATCGTGCCGAGCGATGCGAGCGGACCTTGCGCGGCCGCGACGAGCATCAGTCCGATGACGAGGAAGATGCCCGCGATGCCGCCACCGTAGGTCGCCGCGGGCACGGCGGCGTTGCGAATCACCAGCGGTGCATAGTTCTGGGCATCCTGCAAGGCGTGGCCGGCCTCATGGGCCGCGATGCCGACCGCCGCGGCATTCCGACCGCCAAACACCGGAGTGCTGAGTCGCAGCACCTTGTCGCGGGGGTCGTAATGGTCGGAGAGCGTGCCGTGCGTCTCTTCGATGCCGACGCTGCTCAGGCCGGCCTGGTCGAGAATGTGTCGGGCGGCGGCGGCACCGGTCAGCGAGGCGGGAACCTCCTGACCCTTGTGAAAGGCACTTTTCACGCGGTACTGCGCCCAGAACATAAGCAACAGCGCCGGGGCCAGAAACACGAAATACAGCGGGTCGAAGAACAGAGGCATCGTCGGTCGGGTTCAAGGATGGTACGGGAAACGCCGGTCGAGTTCGGCAGGCCGCGAATTCTACGCACGCCGTGCCGATTTGGTGGGCGAATTCGGTCGGGGGAATCTCCTGACCGGTGATTCGCTCGCAGGCGACGAATCTTGAATGGATCGAGCCGCGACCGGCGGAAGTGTGACGCACACTCCTCACCGGTCGCGGCTCAACGAACGATGACGCCTGAGAATCGTCACAAAGCGAACGGATTGACCGGTTCGCTCGCGGTCGATTCGGCAGGCTCCTCGGCGACAGGAGCCGTCGCCTCGACCTCCGCGAACGGGTTTTCGTCCTTGGAACCTGCCGGCTTGCTGGCCGATGGTTTTGAGGCGGCAGGCTTTTCAGGCGTCGCCGGCTTCGTCGGCTGGGTCGCTTCGGTCTTGGCCGGTGCCGGATTGACCGACGCCGACTTGGCGGTGGACTTCTCGTGTGCGACCGGTTGAACGGCGTTCAGCATCGGCGGCTTGCCAGCAGCGGCGAACTCGCTCGCGTAATCGATCTTTGGTGCCGCGACCTGATACGGTAGTTCGAACATCGGCTCATCGAACGGCGACGACGGTCGCCTGGCTCGCGAGACGCTGGCCGCCGGTGCCGACGGCGGGCCGACCTCGGGTGAAGCCTCGACGGCCGGCTCTGCCGTCGCCGGTGTCGGATCGGCCTCCGGTTCCGGTTCCGGGCTTGCGGCCGGGGCAGGCGGCAGGCTGGTCTCGCCGGCGGGAGCGGGCGGGACCGACTCGTCCACCGTTCGCACGACTTGGCGACTGTCGTCGGGAATGGCGAACGGACCCGGATGCGCGTCGAGCATCGGATTGGCGAAGGCGTTGCTGCGCTCCCAGGCCTTGCGCAAAGCCTGCTCGTAAGCCTTCGGCGTCCACGTGCCCTCTTCGAGATGCACGCTATTCCGCTCGAGCAGCGTTCCCTTGACCAGATGCAGATACGAAAGCGCCTGGTTGTACTGCACGAGGCTGCGGAAGTATTCGACCTCGGCCGTCGCCAGGCTGGCCTGGGCCCGCAACACTTCGTCGAGCGTCACCGTGCCGGCTTCCAGTTCCTGCTCGAACAGTTCGGCCCGACGCGCGGCGGCGGCCCGGCGATTGAAGTTCGTCTCGGCGTTCTGATACTGGAACGAGACCGCCTGCAGCGCGTCGGCGACCTCGTGAGACACGTCCAGTTCCTGGACGTTCAACACCTCGCGAGCCTTCGCCAGCCGCAGCTCGATGTTCCGGACCTGCGCCTTGGCCTGGCGGAAGCCGATCGGCACGCTCATCTCGACGCCGAGGTTCCAACCCGTCTGGTCGCCTTGCAACAAGGTTCCGTAAGCGCTGTCGAGACCCTGAACGGTGCCGGCCGCATCGTCGTCGCCGCGAGAAATGAGCTTGTCGCCGAAGCCGTTGACGGCGTACTGGCTGACGAAATCGAGCCGGGGCCGCGTCAGGTTCTCGGCGGCGACGAGCTGCAACTGCAGGCTCTTGATGTTCCACTTCTGCCGGCGCAGCTCGGTGCGGAACATGAGCGCGTCGGTGAGGCTCGCCTGCCAGTCGGGAATGAGCTTCGCCGTCGACGGCTCTTCGATCGGCCGGATAACGCGGCCGTCGTTGGGCGGCAGCCCCATCAGCCGTCGCAGCTCGGCCTCGGTGATGTAGATTTCATTCTGCGCCGACTCGACCTGCGCGCGGGTCTCGAAGTAGCGATCGCGGGCCTGGGCTTCGTCGGCGGGCCGGAAGCCTGCCACGCCGCCGACCTTCAGTCGCAGTTCGGCTTCGCGCCAGCTTCGCAGGGCGCTGTTGCGCGCGGTGACGGCCGCGTCGAACTGCCGGTAGGCGAAGTAGAGGTTCCAGTAGACGTCTTCGACGTCCTTGAGCAAGTTGCGGACGCTGATCTCGAAGTCGGCGACTGTGATGTCGTTATTGATGCGGGCGATCAGCACGCCCTGCGTCACACCGGTGATCGCGCCGAAGTTGGGATTCGTCGGACCGGCGATGCGGGTGAACTCGACGCCGGAACCGGCCAGCAAGGGTTGGCGGAACTGGACGCCGGTGTTGCCCGTGTAGGCCGACTGGAACAGTTGCGACGTGCCGGGCAGGTTGTTGCCGTTGTAATTCCAGTTGTGAAAGACGTTGGCCGAGCCGCCGGTCGCGAACTGCTTGCTGATTCCCGACTGAAACTGCGCGGTTTCCTGCGTCAGCACGAATGCCGACTGGTTGTTGTTGAACTGGCCGCCGAACCCGCTCTGAAACGCGTTGTTCTGGTACGCCGCGTTGCGTCCCCAGACCATCGACGACGTGAACTGCGCATCGAAGTCGGCGAGCGCCGCCTCGACGCCGCGACCGCCGAACAGCACCCCAGTCTCCTGAATCGCCGGATCGTAGATCGACGGAATCCGGTCCGGGTTCGTCAGCGCGTTGCTGCGGAAGCCGAGCGACCCGAACTGCCCGGCCCGGTTCACGCGGCTGCGAATGACCTTGCTGTTCGTCAGCGCGCAATGCAACGCTTCCGTCAGCGACAGATCCCAGACTTCGTCGCGACGGCGATCGCCGACCTGTCGCGGTTCGTCGCTTGCCAGGATGGGCGACGGGTCGCCTTCGGCGCCTGTCGGATAAGAGACGTCGGTCGCTTCGTCCTGATAGTACTTCAGCGACGCTTTGCCGATGTACGACAACGACGGCTCTTTACTCACCGACGAGCAGCCGGCCGCCCCCGCGGCAAGCAACGCCACGGCGATCGTCCGCCGCGCCCAAAGTCGGGAATTCTTCCGTCGCATGGCCGCTCCCCCGCGAGTCGTCTCGTCGCGCCGCAGCCTCCCTCTTGGGCTGCATGACCGCTACGTCCGGCACAGCCGGCATCGGGGTTATCGGCGACGTAACCGGCAGAGCTTGACAGTTCCGGCTTTTCACGAGCATCGGGCAGCGACGTAACGGCTGAAACCGTAACGCACCATCGACCATTCGCTCGGCTTAAAGTTCGGGTGCGAAGGCCGTGTTCGACTCGGCCGTCTGCTCGATGCGCGAACTCTCCGGCTTCCCTCGTCCTCGTGGAAAAGAACAGAGCGGAACGCTCGTCGTCGGCTCGCTCAGTACCTCGGCCAGCGTCGTGCTCGCAAAGGCCTGCTCGACATGCGCCAAGGCTTCGTCGAACCGGCGATGCAGCGGACAGAGATTCGTGCCGTGCGACTCCAGCCCCAGCGGGCATGTCCGAATCCGCTGGATCGGATCGACGGCATTGACGATTTCGAGAATCGTCAGCACTTCGGGCGGATTCGACAGTACCACGCCGCCGCCGACGCCTCGTTTCGAGCGCGCCACGCCACCACGCACCATCGCCTGCACGACCTTGGCCAGATAGGCGCGCGGCACGCGCGTTGCCGCGGCCAGGTCGTCGGCGGTTTGCGGTTGTGGGTTCGTCGCCGCAAGCCGCACCGCCACCCGCAGGGCGTACTCGACCGTTTGCGTGAACATGCCGCCCCCGAAATGTAAACGAGACTGGAGCATCCAGTTTACGGGCCGTAAGGGACCGAGGCCAGTCGCGCTTCGCCGCAATGCCCGAATTGCTTCCTTCCCGGGATCAATCGTAGAATCGTGGAAACTCACGGTGGAGTCGAAGCATGTCGCGACCGTTGCCGGCGATTTTACTGCTGACGGTCTTTCGTCTGACGGCCGCCATTGCCGGTCCACCGAACGTGCTGCTGTTCATTTCCGATGATCAACGGGCCGATGCGATCGGGGCGTTCGGTCATCCCGACGTCAAGACGCCGAACCTCGACCGGCTCGTCGAGCGCGGATTCTCGTTCCGCAACGCGTACTGTATGGGATCCGACGTCGGCGCCGTCTGTCGACCCAGTCGAGCGATGCTGCTGTCGGGGCACAACCTGTTTCGCGCACCCGCCGATCTCGCCGACGTCGTCACGCTGCCGGAATGCTTTCGCGACGCCGGTTACGACACGTTCGGAACCGGAAAATGGCACAACGGCCGCGAATCGTTCGTTCGCAGTTTCACGCATGGAGGTGCGGTGTTCTTCGGCGGGATGGGCGACCCTTACAAGTTGCCCGTCGCCGATTACCAGGCGATCGCGGCGAAGCCGCTTGGTGAGACGCATCCCTCCGGCCTGCACGCCGAAACGTTGTTCGCCGACGAAGCGATTCGTTTTCTGAGAGACGAGCCGCACAAGCACCCGTTCTTCGCCTACGTCTCGTTCACGTCGCCGCACGATCCACGGAATGCGCCGCCCGAGTTCGCCGCGATGTACGATCCGCGGGAGGTCGATCTGCCGCCGAACTTTTTGCCCGAGCATCCGTTCGACAACGGCGAGCTGAAGATTCGCGACGAACAGCTTGCCGCGTGGCCTCGTACGCCCAAAGTGATCCGGCAGCATCTTGCCGAGTACTACGCGATGATTTCCCACATCGATCACGAGGTCGGTCGCGTCCTGGAGGCCTTGGAAGCGTCAGGCGAGGCAGCCGAGACGATCGTCGTCTTCACGAGTGACCACGGGCTGGCGATCGGCAGTCATGGACTGATGGGCAAGCAGAACCTTTACGAGCACAGCATGAAGGCTCCGCTGATCGTCGCCGGCCCGCGCGTGCCGCACCGTGAATCGGAGGCGTTCGTCTACCTGTTCGATCTGTTCCCGATGCTGTGCGATTTTGCAGGAATCGATCCCCCGAAATCGATCGACGGAAAGAATCTTGCGCCGATCGTGCGGGGTGAAGCGACGGAAGTGCGTCAATCGCTCTTCACCGCTTATCGGGATGTGCAACGGTCGATTCGAGCGGGCCGATGGAAGCTGATCGACTATCCGCGGACGAACCGCGTGCAACTCTTCGACCTATCGGTCGATCCACATGAAATGCACGATTTCTCGAACAATCCGAACTACGAAAAGCACGTCGAGGCCCTACGAAAGGGTCTCGCGGTCGATCAACGCCGTTATGGCGACGAACTGACGCTTCCGCCGCAGCAAGGAGTGGAACGATGAGCCGTCGCGACGACGCGATTCCGATCGTCAAAGGCATTTCGATGACGCCCGGAGGCGAGGTCACGGTCGATCCGAAGACCGACGACGCGCTCTTCGACCTGGCGATCGCGCTGCAAGGCCCGGACGACACGCCGGTCGACGTCGAACACGTCGTTGCCGCGTTGATTCTTGCGTCGCGCAAAGGCGAAGTGCCGCACGATTACCAGCTTCGCGAACGCGACAAGACGCTGCAGGCGATCCTCAAACCGCATGTCCGCCTGATCTTCAATCGCTACGGCGGACAGGTGTGCGAAGAGGAATGAATCGGCCGGGGGGCTGGGGTCGACGCGACAGAGCGCTGTCGGTGACAGCAGCGTCATCGCGTCGCCTCCAGCCTTCGACCGTTATTGATCGGAAACATCGAAGTGCTCCCGACCGGGGGCAGGCCGACGACGGAGTCCGTCGGGCACGCGGTTCCCGGCCCGTCCTCAGCCGCCCGCCGCGTGATTCGCGGGCCTCTTTCCTGATCCGGCGACTGCATGAGCGTTCGACTCGCCCATATCGACCTCTATCCGATCAAGTCGTTCGACCCGGTCGCGGTCGAAGCGGCTCGGGTGCTGCCGGCAGGAGGTCTCGAACACGACCGGCAGTACGCCGTCTTTGACAAGGCGGGAAAGCTCGTCAACGGCAAGCGGACGCCGCTCGTGCATCGGCTGCAATCGTCGTTCGACGACTCGTTCGAGCAGGTCACGCTCACCGACCGCGAAGACGGCCGCACCGCAACGTTCTCGTTCGCGGCAGATCGGCCGCGACTCGAGGCATGGCTGGCGGAACGTTTCGGCTTTCCCGTCGACCTTCGCGAAGACAAGACTTCGGGATTCCCCGACGACACGCTGTCGTCGGGCCCGACGATCATTGCCGCCGAGACGCTGGCCCACGTCGGCGACTGGTTCGGCGTGCCGTTCGACGAGGCCCGCCGGCGATTTCGTGCGAACCTGGTCGTCGAGGGCGGCGGTCCGTTCTGGGACGACCGGCTGTTTGCCGAACCGGGCGAGACGGTGACGTTTCGCATCGGCGAGGCGATGTTCTTCGGCACGAATCCGTGCGCCCGCTGCGTCGTGCCCAGCCGCGATTCGGTCACCGGCGAACAGCGGCCGGGCTTCGCGAAGGAATTCGCGGTTCGCAGACGGGAATCACTGCCTGCCTGGAGCCACACCGACGCCTTCGATCACTTCTATCGGCTCGCCGTAAATACTCGTTTCTTCGCGCCGGCGACCGGGGGTAGGCTGCGGGTCGGAGACGACGTCGAAGTTTTTACCGGGTAGCGGCATCCGTTCCTCCCCGGTTTTTCAACGGTCGATTCACGTTCTGCCGGCGGGTCGGCTTGCACAGGCTCTGACGACGCAAACCATGCCGCTACGGCCGGATGAACCGTCAGAACCCGCGGTGGGATGTCACGAACCGGCAATTTTGCGCTACCGGTCTGCCGCGCGCGACCGGCCCCGGTGTAGAGTTTCTCATGTGGCAGGAAATTCGACTCCCCCAGTGCATGGCAGGGATTGGCGATGCTTGTGCTCAGCCGCAAGAAGGATGAAAAGATCATCATCGGCGAAAACATCACGCTGATGGTGATCGAAATCCGTGGTGACAAGGTCCGTCTCGGGATCGACGCGCCGAAAGACGTGTCGGTACACCGGGAAGAGGTCTACAACGCGATCAAACGCGAACGGAACGGCGCGAGCGGCACCCAGGTCGAATCGTGACGGCTCTTTGCGATTGACGGACCGCCCGATGTCTCGCGGCGTCCCCGCCTCGGATGCATTACGTCCTGGGCTACTCGTCGCCGTGCGGATCGCTCATCGTACCGGTCGCGCCGTCCTCGTCAGGAACGAGCGGTTCGGCGATCGCGTAACGGCCTTCGCTCCAGCGATACAAATCGACGTTCCGGCACCGTTCGCTGCAGAAGGGGAACCACGCCGACTCGGCTCCCGCACCCGGCGGCAGCTTCCGCTTGCAGATCGGACAGGTGATCGACCGGATCACGAGGAATGCATCCTCTCGAGAAGACGACCTTGGCCCGCGGCGACTTTGCTGTGGGCCACGCTCATTTTAACCGGTCGTCCCTCAGAAGACGATGGCCAGGTCATGCACTTCCGGTCGAGCTCTCGTTGTGATGTGCCTGTCAAACCCGCCCGCCGGTTCTTGACACGGGCGACACTGCCGCTGACGCTGGTGGAGAAGTATCGCCATCACGGAGTGAGCCGTGCCCTGGTTTGGTCGCCTGCTCGTCGTCGCGGGAATCCTGACGGCGGGGTTACTCGTCGTGCTGGTCGCGGCGATGGTCCAGCAGGCGACGCGATCGCCCGAACCGGCGCCGCCGGCCATCGTGGAAACGCCGCCTCGCGTCGCACCGCTGAGCGACGCCGACATTCAGCGCTGTGCCGATTGCCACTCCAGCGCCTGCGAGCACTTCTTCGAGACGCCCCATGCCCGCACCCTCACCGCGGCGGTCGGCGACGAGGTCTTTGCCAGGTTTCTCGGCCCGAACAGTGACGGTCGCGCAGTCGATGGAACTTTGCCGATGTTCCGGTATCGACGCGACGGAGAACTTCTCGCGGCGATCGGCGGTCGGACCGACGAGCACGTGCGGGTCGACTGGATCTTCGGTTCGGGGCGGCATGCCCAGACGCCGGTCGCCTGGAGCGCGACGCCGGGCGGCCCGCTCGAGGGGTTGGAGATGCACTTGTCGTGGTATCCTGGCGTCGGACTGTCGCGGACGTTCGATCATCAGGATGACATCGGCCCCGGGCTGCTTTCACTGGGGATGTACGAGAATCAGGAGACGCTCACCGCCTGCTTCGACTGTCACACGACGGGATTGCACGTCGCGCTCGACGGACGACCCGACGTCGAGAGCTTTCTGCCCGGTGTCCGCTGCGACAAATGCCATGACGGCGCGCGGGAACATCTGACGTCCGACGGCGAAACGGCAATGGACCGCTGGAGCGCGCTGACTCCGATCGAGTCGATCGAGAAGTGCGGCGCGTGCCATCGCACCGCGTCGAGCGCAGCGGTTCAGAAATACGAGCGCAGCGACCCCAAGCTCGCGCGGTTCACCCCGGTCGGCCTCAGCCGTAGCGCCTGCTTTCTGCAACAGGGCGAACGTCGGCTCGACTGCATGACCTGTCACGACCCGCACCAGCCGCCGCCGACCGGCGACGCCTTCTATACCGCGAAGTGCGTCGACTGCCACTCGACGACGGCATCCGCCTGCACCGACCAGCCGGCGACGAGCAACTGCCTGCCCTGCCACATGCCGAAACGCCGGCTCGATCTGCATCTCGCCTTCACGGACCACTGGATCCGCGTCCTCGATCCGGACGATGACGCGATCAACATCGAATCGGACACCGTCGCATCGCGCCCGACGCGTGCGGTCGAGGCGACCAAGCCGGGGAAGAGGTCACCATGAGCGGTCGGACGAGGCCGTCGAAGTTCCCAGGATGTTCCCCTCGCCTTGGGGCGAGGGCCGCACTCGCCGGATACGACGAAGCCGTGGTGATTCAGGCGGCCGACCTCTACCAGACCGCCGGCGGATCGCTGACCGACGTGGCATTCCGCAAGTCACTCACCGCGGCGTCACCGACCGTTCGTGATGGATTTCGCGCGTACTTCGAAGCGTGGCGGGAGAGTCAGACGGCGCGGGCAACGCCGGCGGTATGAGCGGAACAAGGACGGCGTGCTGGACGCGATTCCCTGCGGCCCGATTCAAGCCCGCCGGAGAGGGACAAAGGAAATCTCGAGTACGACGATCTCGGCCACGGCTCCGCCGACGAACCACAGCCCGGCGACGGCGAGCCACCGGGCCGGCGGCCAACTTCCATCTTCGCGCGGGACGAATGCCGGGTCGCCCCACACGCCACTGAGGGTCGCCGCGACGATCAGCAGCACGATGCCGACCACGGCCTGAGACAGGGCGATGTTCATGCCGATTCCGTACACAACGTGCCCCGTGCGCTTCCTGTGACTCTTTGCAGCAGGCCCGGTTGGGCCGGCCGGGTTCGCGGACGCGGTTCACACCTCGACCTCGAGCCGTTCCGATTCTTCGGCCGCGGCCTTGATTCCCGTCAGTTCCTTCGCACGCCCTGCGTCGGGATCGCTGATGCGGACTGTGTAGCTTCCGTCGGCGAAGACCGGTGGCCGGAAGTTGCGGTCTTTGATCCGCAGGGTGTAGACGATCTCGCCGTCGGCTTCTGACACGACCTGCACGACCGGGTTGTCGACGCCGCGGATGTCGAGCATCGGCAGGTGAGCCTTCGGCTTACGTCCGTATTGATCGAGAACGGAGACCACGATCGGCCAGCCTTCGAACTGCGTTTCCGGCTGCGTCGGGTCGGCGAGGTACGGCCAGCATTCGATCGTGATGGTGCGGTTCGCCTTGTCGAAGCGGACGAGCCCGAGGCCCGACGCTTTTTCGTCCATCGTTTCCAGGGGACCTTTGCCGCTCGGCTGTTCGACGCCGTTCTTCACCGCGAGAACCGTCAGCGGGTTGCCGAAGTGGTCGGTGAAATCGCCCGTGAGTTCCGATGCGCCGGTCTTACGATTCCCTCCCGGCTGCTGCGGCTCCCACCAGCGGGGATAGCCCACGTTGATCGCCGGCCCGGCGAAGGCGACGCCGGCGTCGCGGTGCTCGTCGATTCCGTAATGCACGACGGCCGGTAGATGCTGATCGCCCGCGAGATGCACGGCAAACGCCTTGCGGATCTCTCGCAATGCGGCGTTGCGGGCCGATTGCGGCCAACCGTTCGTATCGTAGTCGGCGAGCAGCCGCATCCGTTGCCCGCCGTGCGTCGTCGCCATCGCCGTGAAGATCGTCTGCGAGAGGACGGCCTTCATGTCGGCCCCCCGCCAGTCGGCCGCCCATTCCCGCAGAAAGGCAAGTTGCCGCTCGCCAAGCAGCTCCGCTCCCGGCACATCGACCGCCTTCGGGTCGAAGTCGGGGTCGGTCACGTGATCGCCGCGCGGACCCTGCTTCGGTACGACGCCTTCCGGGGCGGTCTTGAACTGCCGGTCGGCGAGAATCGCGAAGCTGACGCGACCGTAGGTCAGCGGACCGTAATAGACGCTGATGTCCTGCCGGACCGGCGTCGCGTCGAACGGGTCGGGATGATGCGAGGTTTGAGTGCGGTGGACGACGTTCACCCATTCCGGGTGCATCTGGTAGCCGCCGGCCTCCTGCGTCGTCTCTTGGGGAGCGCCGGCCTCGCCCCAGATGTTTCCCTGATAAACGTCGTGGTCGTCGGGAATCGAGACGCTCGGCCGATCGCGCATCAGCTCGCGCCACGTCCAGCCGTGCAGGTACCACTTGCGAAGGTAATCGTCGATCGCCTTGTCGAGCGGCTCGCGAACGACCCCGTACCCGCCGCTGCTCTCGTAGAACTGGTCGCCGGTGAAGGCGATCAGGTCAGGATCGAGCTTCGCGACGTTCGCAACGTACTCGTGGTTCGGAAACGCCGCGTGGATGTTGCAGGAGATGTCGGCGACGGTGAGGACCGGCTTGTCGACGGGGTCGCGGCGGATAGTGCCAGTCCATTCGTCGATAGGTCTCGGGTCGCCGGGGTTCCTGGCGATCTTGTCGATCTCGTTGTAGAGCAATCGGTAGAACACGTCCTTCGACGCATCCCAGTTCTCGACACGGAAGGTCGCGGTGCGGGCTTGCGGATGAATCGACTCCTCGGCGACGGACTTCCAATCGTCGCCCTCCTTGAGTTGAAGCTGCATCGCCTGCGAATCCTGCTCGCCGAGCGGCGGCATCTGCGCCGTCAGCTTGAGCGTACCTTCGTGCAGCGTGTACTGACTGAACAGGATTGGCCCGAAGGCGCGATCGTCGTGGACTTCGAGCCGCTCGCCGTCGACCGTCCACGGGGAGAACCAGAACGTGCCCGTGCCTGCGGGGTGGCCTTCCCTGCGCTGACGGCGTCGTTGCGGGACGCTGAAGTTCGCGACGAGTGCGATGTTGCCGGCGAGGCGTTTGTCTGGGACGCCTTCAAGCCGGCCTTCGCCCAGCAATTCCTTCGTGTCGGCATCATGAGCCGCGAGGAAGACGAGGTTGCCGTCGGCCTGCGTCCCGATGACGACGAGGTTGAGATTGATGTTTTTCGCATCGGTGCGAATCGCCTTGCCGTCCGGGGCAGGCAGCTCGCCAATGAAAAGACGGCCGTCGGCGGTGAGGCCGGCGTCCAGCCCGTTGCCGAAGATCAGGCTGTTGCGGTATTCGTCGAGCGGGCCTTTGATGCCGACGCGGAATCCCACCGAGCCTTTGCCGTCGCCGAACGATTTGCCGTCGAGTCGTCCGACGCGGACGCTCATCTGAAACGAGCCGCGTCCGTCGCCGATTTGCCGGGTCAGCAGGTGGACGTTGCGATCGATCGCCGGATTGACGCATTCGATCCGTCCGCCGGCGATCCGCCAGTCCTGCATGGGGTTCGCCCAATACTCCTTGCCGAGCCAGACGCGGTCGGGAGAACCGCCCCAGCGGCTGGAGAACGAGCGGCTCTCCGGCGATTCGGCGGCTTTGCCCGTTGTCGTGGAGAGTGACACCGCAGTCAGCCCCGCAGCGGTGACGGCCGAATCCTGAAGGAACTCGCGACGGGTGACGTGCGGCATGGGGGGGGTCGCCTTTCTTAGAACCATCTGACAAAGCCATTTGAGAAACCCGGAATCTTTAAGATTCCGGGTTTCTCAAATGGGTTCTGTTCGAGCCTCTTATGGAATCCCACGCTGGCGCGTCGGGCTTGCGAAGGACGTGTGTTC
>JBAQZJ010000462.1:0-11538 GCA_049790855.1 Planctomycetaceae bacterium
CCCATCCCGACCCCGACAAGGCTCTTTCCGACGGGCCGAATCAGGTTCCGCTCCAGCAGATCGAGCGACTCTGCCGCGATCTGTCCCGGCTGCGCTCGGTGGTCTGCGAAATCGATGGCTGAGAACGTTTTCACTAGACTCCGTCGGTCGGCCGGAACGCAGCTCGGTGCCGGTCTCCTTTCTGCCGCGGCGTCGATCGCCGGACTTCATAGAACTTTTGACGGATTCTCTGATCGATGAGTTCACCCCCCTCCTGGCTGCCTGCTCGCTGGCCCATCGCGGCGGCGCTCGTCGGACTCCTGCTGTTCGCCGTCGTCTTTTACGGTTGCGACTCGCGGCGCGTGATCGTCGTCGAGCAGACCGAGATCGACGCAGGTGACGCCTGTGCGAGCCTCCTGGACAACGCACTCGACATGGCCCGACCGACGTCGCTGGGACTCGTCGGCATTCGAGCATCGCTGCAAAGCACGCCGAACGCCGCCGCCGAACAGTTTTCACAATGGTTGCGACGCAAAGACTGCCAGGCCGCGTCGCCCTCGGAACCGCTGACGCCCGATGCGAATGCCCTGCTGACGCGACTGCTTGGTGAGAAGGGAATGCAGGAGATTCTGTCGAATCAGGCCGACCCGTTTGATGCGGGTCATGTTCGCGATGCGTTGCTCGCTTACGCCGCCGTCGACAACCTGGCTCGCGACGCCGAAAACGATCTCGACCGGATCATGCTGCTGTTCGGCGATGTCGTCAGGACGATCACCCCGCAAGGAGCGGGCACGACCGAAGTTCCACTGACGGCCTACGAGGCCCAGTTGTTCGGGCGAGGCACGGCTGAAAATCGGGCCACGCTTTTCGCGAACCTGCTTCGTCAATTGCGGATCGACGCCGTCGTCATTCGACCTGCGGCCGACGGCGAGTCGGCCGCCAGTGAAGCCGATCCGTGGTGGGTCGGTGTTCTGCTCGAGGACGGCGTCTATCTCTTCGACACGGCGCTTGGCCTGCCGGTTCCTGCGGAAGGTCTCCCTTCCTCACCAGCGGCGGTTCTGCCGACGCCGACGACGTGGTCCCACGCGATCGAGAACCCGGGCCTGCTTGTCGATTACCGGAGCGAAGCCGGTCTTGAGACGACGCTCATTTCGGAGGAACGACTGAAATCGCCGCGAATCGAGCTGATCGGCCCACGATCGTTCTGGAGCAAGGCGATGGAGCGGTTGGAACTGTCGATGTCCGGCGATCGCGGCGTGTTGCTCTATGATCCGCTGCACGACACCCAGGCCGGTCCCGGACTCGTTCGCCGCGTCGTCGAGGCCGGCGGCTCGGCGTGGAACGAGGACGCAATCTCGATCTGGCTGCATACCGAGCACGTTCGTGAGGCGAGGAGTTCCCTGTCAGAATCGCAACGACAACGGCTGGAACAGCGGCTCCAGCCGTTTCTTGGTCCTGTTGAGGCACCCGAGGCGAACGCGAACGTCGTCGCAGCGAATCGACGGCTCTGGCAGACCCGGCTCGAACACATGTCGGGCCGGCCGGGATCGGCGATCGGCACCTATCTGCGGGTGCGGGACGCCGATACTCCGAATCCTTTGCTTTCGCCCGCCGACCGGGCGCTCAACCGCCAGGCGGCGGACGAGGCCCACTACTGGTCGGCCCAGGCGCAGTTCAGCATGGGCGATTATGCGGCGGCCGTCGAAACGATCGACGATTATCTCGCACAAGAAGGCGATCGCAGCGACGAGGCGCGGTCGCTGCGAGTCCTTTCCCTTGCGGCACAGGGTGAAATGGACGCGGCCGTCGCGGCCGTCGAGGAACTGCCGGAAACCACGCCGGGACTGGCGCGGTTCAAATGGCTGGCGTCGAAATGGACGGCAAGCGATGCAAAGCCGGCCGCACAGAGCGAGCCGTGAGTTTTCGTTTCAGCCCGAGATCATCGATCGAAAGCGATCTCGCATTCGGCCGAAGGTGCGCCCGAGTCGCCGCATGTGCGACGGCAATGCCGTTTCAAGATTAGGAAACGCCAGCAGCAATCCCAGCAGCACCAGCAGTGCGCAGGTCAACAACTGCGTCGCGGTGTCGGGCATGATCAGCCCGACGAACAGAATCGGCTGACAGAGCAGCAGCGCGACGACCAGACGGGTGAGCCGGTCGAGCTTGCGCTCGAGCCTCTCGATTCCGTCGCCTTCGAGATCGCCGGCATCCTGCCGTCGTCGGGCCATATCGATTCATCGAGCAACGCGGGGCGGGTGCGATCCCTCTGGAGCGGCCCGCTCAAGTTTGCCTGGCTCCGACGTCACAGTTTGGGCAGCTTGATGTCGGGGTCATCATAATTCGGGTCGCGATAGTCCTCTTCCAAACGGACGCCGAACCCCTGGCGAAGTTCCAGTTCCGCCCGTCGCGACCACGGCGTACCGGGGTGCTGTTCGATCACATACTTGAATAACTCTTCGGCTCTCTTCTTCTGCTTCTCCAACTCTTCGAGATCGACCTTGGTTTGCTTCGCCTGCACCGGGTCGGGCGGCAGCATTTCCGGCTGGATGCGGATGGTCCAGGCGTTGTTCTTGCCCGTCGGCACCGGCTTCTCTTTGAAGTGCTTGTCCAGCACCAGCAGATACTGGAACAAACGGACCCGGTAGGCGGGCACCTGCGCCCGCATCAGGTCGTACGCCGCCCGCCAGCGCCACGATTCTTCATGCTCGCGCTGCGGCTCGATCTGCTCGAGAATCGTGATGGCCTGATTCGCGAGCGCCAGCGACCGCACGGCCTTCTCGGCATTCAGCCGGCCCTCTTTGGCGAACTCGGCGTGGTCGGCCTGATAATGCCACTGCCGCAGGTCGAGCTGGTCGTTTTTATACGGGTCGAGCGTCGAGATGACGTCCCAGATCCGCTGGCGGAACTTCGGACTACGGGCGCGTTCTTCCTCGTATTCGCGACGCGACTTGAGGTTCGGCTGGTATTCCTTCATGTCGAGGAAGTCGAACTCCCGTATTTCGTTCGCGCCGGGGCCGGCCAGCGTTTCCTCTTCGCTGGGAAGCAGGAAGTAGACGCCGCCCGATTCTTTCGCCAGCCGGACCAGTTCATACGGCCCGAAACCGCTCTGGAACACGTCGTAGCGGCGTCCGAAGCCGTTCCACTGCAGCGCCTCGGGCGCGGCCGTCTCGGGACCGCGTCTGACGTTGATGTAATGCGCCAGCCCATGCTTCGGGTCGACCCATTTCATGCGGGCATAGCGATAGCCGAACACGGCTTCGCGTCCCAGGATATAAACGGGCGCGTCGGCTCGCTTGACCTCGTTGATCGCCTCTTCAATGAGCTGGCCGTCGTCGCCCGATTCGTCGGTGACGAGGACGATGACGAGCTGCCGCTCCTGCCGGCCGGCCATGACGCGATACTTCGAGACGACCTCACGGAGGATCTGGCTCACACTCTCGACGCCGCTCTCGTCGACCTCGATCTTGTCGATCGCCGTGCGGATCTCGTTGATGTTCGACGACGGCTTTTCGAGCAGATAGTGGACTTTCTCGCCGAAACCGACGATCGACGTCAGCAGGACTTCGTCGGTCGTCTTCTTCCCGCCCCGCCCTCGGCCCGATTGCAGCGACTCGCCCTTCTTCTGGGCGATGCCGAGTTCCTCGTAGATTTTGTGGAACTCCTCGCTGATCCTCTTTTGATCGTCCTTCAGGCTCTCCGACTCGTCGAAGAGCCAGACGACCATCACCTTGCTTTCGCGCATCTTGCGGAGCAGTTCGCTCGTCAGACGCGACATCGCCGCCCCGTAGCCTTCGACCACCGCGCCCGTCTCGCCCATGACGGCCGCTTCGCCGAGATCTTCCCCGAGAATGTTCTCGCCGGGCAGGCTGAACTCGCGAACGTTGACGGCGAGGACCGGCTCCTTGAGGCTCTCGGACGTTTCGATGCGAGTCGCCGAGATCGCGGGGGCCGCCGTGGCGCCGACGGCACCGGTCACGACGCCGCCGGCGACCGGGTTCAGGTTCTCGGAGACGGTCGTGTCGAGATTCAACTCTTGGCTGAATTCCTCCTGCTGACGTTCTTCGCTGAACACCGTCTCGAGCAAGATCGGAACGTTCTCGGCCATCGACGAATACTGGATCAGCCCGAACAGAAACAGGATCGCGGCATGCACCGCCAGCGAAATCACGGCGGCGCTCGAGAGCAGCTTGCGGGGCATGGCGAACTCACGGCCCGATCGGGCCTTTCCGGTTGAAGGACGACTCCGCGTCCTCTACCGGCAACTCGTGAATGACGCGAACGAGCGATGTTCGCCGTCGTCGATCTCGCATCCCGCGGATCGCAACGATTTTGACTTGGTGACTACAGCTTCGGACGTTTGCGCTCTTTGACCGGCTCGGGCTTGGGCATCTTCTCTTTTCGCTCTTCCTCTTCGGCGAGCAAGAGACGGGCGACTTCGGGATCGGCGGCGCGCGGGCCGAAGCGAACGACCAGATCGTTCTGTTCGACCCACTTCCAGCCCATCGGCGTCGAAAGCTCGATCGCCGCCAGTTCGGCCCACGGCGTGCCGGGATGTTCGTCGACGACGCGCGACAGATGCTCGCGGGCCGTCTCGGCCAGCTTCTTGACCGACGGGCCGCCAGCAATGTCATCGCTGGGCTGCAGTGACCACTGGTTGCTGTTCTCTTTCTCGAACGACTTCGGCGAGATCTTCATCTCGGCCAGCACGGTGTTATAGCCGTAAGCCCTCGCCCGTAGCGCCGCGATCCGGCCGACCGCCAGATCGAACACCGCACGCCAGCGTGGCGAGTCGAGCTTGTCGCGGTCGCGTTCCCCTTGTTCGAGGAGCGTCGCCAGTTCCATCAGCTGATAATCGACGATCGCCATCGGCTTCTGCGCTTCGGTGATCGCCTGACGCAAGACCGTGTCGTTCTCGGCCGGGAAGATGCGCCGCGGCATCGGAAACGCATCTCTCCGATCTGGCTGCTGCGACAGCATCGCCGCCTGGACCACCATCTGCTTCGCGCGGTTCTTACGGAACTGGGCTTCGACGACGGCGACCGGCCGGTAGTCGGGAGCGTAGTTCCGCATGATCGCGGCGTCGAAGCTCTTCGCCGACTCTTCGGCGAGCAGGTACAGGCCGCCGGTCTCGGCGGTCAGGCGCGTCAGACCGTAAGGTCCGAAACCGCTGGACAGGGTCTGTGCGGCGCCGCGTCCCCAGAACGGCAAACCGAGCAGTTCCGGAAACGCGGTCTCAGGGCCGCGATCGACGGGCAGCATCTCGACGAAGCCGTCATCGTATTGCCAACTGATGTATTCCTGAACCTGGCCCAGCGGAGCCGCGTTCCCGACGCAGTAGACCCGGATTCCGTACCGTTTCAGCCGACCGATGACCGACTCAAGCTCGGCGAAATCGTCGCCGCGTTCGTCGGTCACGATGATGACCATCATGTTCCGTCGCTTCTGAGTGCGGTGCGACAGAAACCGGTTCGTCACCTCGCTGACGGCCGTCAGCACGTTTTCCGTGCCGTTTTGGGCTTCGGGAATCCCGCGGATCTTCTCGGCGACAGGGCCGACCTCGTCGGTCGCCTCGTCGGTCAGCAGCGTCCAGGTGTCGGCAAAGCTTGCGGCGACGGTCATCAGCCGTCGGTCACTGAGGACGCCCAGTTGGTCCAGTTGCTCGTAGATGTTCTCGAAGCGGTCGGCGATGCGGTTGCGGCGTTCGCGCAGCGACAGCGAGGAATCGAAAACCCAGATGACGGTCGTTTCATTTTCGCGGAGACTGGCAGCGATCTCATTGGTCAGCAGGTCGATCGCTCCATCGACGCCGCCCGTGCGCTCGGTCGTTCCCGTGACGTCGAACTCGCTCGTCAGGTCGATTTGATTCGGCAAAGGCATCTGATCGCGAACCGGCTCGGTCGCCAGCACGAACTCTTCATCGAGCCGTTGCTCGAATTGCTCCTGCGGCTCGCGACCGCTTTCGGTGGCGGCTGCCTTCGACGGGCTGACGAGATTCACCGGGCTGTCGTTGCCCACCTCGTCGAGCACCGTCGCGTTCTCGAACTTGAACTGATCGAGCTGCGGATCTTCGATCGCACTGATGATTTCCGGCACCGGCGGCTCGAAGGTCGTCTGGACGATCCCGGCAAACAGAAACAGAACCAACAGATGGACACCGGCGCTAAGCACCCAGGCCGGTGCCGCACCAAGCTTCGCCAGCAAATCGCGGCCGACGGACGACTCCGATGCGGCTTCGGCGTCCGGCGTCGGAGTGGCGAGAAGGGCCGATTGGCTCACGGGTGTCTCTTTCCGGCTCGCGGCCACGTCGTCATCGTGAAACGCAGAGGCAGACGGAACAACATGTCTCGATTTGAGTCTAGCCGACACGTCCTCGGATCGCAACGGCTTCCCGTCGCAATCGTGTCCGCATCAGTGGACGGTATCACAAGTTAGGACGTTTGTGGCAATCTTTGTCCACCGGGAAATGTACGGGAGACCTTCGCGTGTCCTGCGGCCGCTACAATCTCAACCCCGCTTGGCGCCGAATCGTTCGTCGTGTCTTGTGGACACGACATTCTATTGTCAATCGACCGTCAGGGAATCATCGCCATGTCCCGTCGTTTCAACCAACGGACGCCGCAGTGGCTGATGGGCATGCTCGCAGGCATCTGTATTGGCATTTTCTGCCCAGATGTCCACGCGGAGGACGATCGGACATTGAAAGATTTTGCCTCGATTCGGCGGCAACACGCCCAGGCGGCGTTCGAGGCGGTCGCCGCCTATCTGAACGAGCACCCCGACGCCGACGACGCTGTCGAGTCGTATCGGTTTTTGTTCGAGACGGCGCTGGATTTCGACTTGGCACGCGAAGCGAAGGGGCATGCCGAGCAATTTTTGACCGATCATCCGGAGGCGTCCGTCGGCGACCGATCCCAGGCACGCCGGCTCGCGATGCTGGCACTCGCTCTTGAAGGAGAAGCCGACGCCGCGATCGAGGTGTTCGGCGCGGAACTAACAGCGATTCGACGGCTGGACCCGTCCGCGGCGATTGGTACGGCCACCGCACTGGCCGCAGCCGTTCAACGAGGAAACCGGCCCGAGGCGGCACGCCAGGTCTACGAACGCTTGCGGCGCGCGTTTCTGCTCAACGCAGGCGTCGAGGCGATCGTCGAGAACCGACTGGCCCGGTTGGAGTTGCTCGGGAAACCGGCGCCGTCTGTCGAACTGCCAGACCTGAACGGCCGACATGCGGCGGCCGACAACCTGACCGGCAGAATCGTCCTGATCGATTTCTGGGCTACGAATTGCCCGCCTTGCCTGGCAGAACTTCCGCAGTTGCGGCGGCTCCACGCCGATCACGAAGAACAGGACTTCGAGATCATCGCCATCAGCCTCGACGAAGAGGAAGAGACGGTGCGCGACTACCTCGATCGCACCAAATTGACCTGGCGAGTGTGTCTGAGCGCCGCTGACGACCACGCGACACGGGAGGCCTACCGGGTCGAAACGATTCCGGCGAACTTCCTGGTCGGCGCCGACGGCACGATCGTCCGAGTCGACCTCCACGGGGCCGATCTGCGGGCCGAAGTCGAAAGATTGCTCAAGGACGAGAGGTGAAGGCATAACGACACCCGCCGTCGGAGACCGGCGGGCGTTCGCCTGGAAAGGGCCGCGCCTTGCGATATGTCGAGCATGTCGTTCCCGTCGGTCGTCGCATCGAACTGTTCGTTCGCGACTACGAACCCGCGGGCCGAGCCGAGCGAACAATCGTGCTTCTGCATGGGGCCGCCGAGCACAGTGCCCGGCATCGACACGTCGCCGAACGCCTGTGTGGTCATGGCTGGCGAGTGGTGACGCCCGACCTGCGCGGGCACGGCCTCTCCGGCGGCCGGCCGATGCATCTTGGGAAGTTCGCCGATTATCTCGACGACCTGGAACGCCTCTACGACCGGTTCGATTTGCGACCCGAATCGACGGTGCAGATCGGTCACAGCATGGGCGGCCTGGCGACGATCCGCTTTGCGCAGCAGCGCCGCGACCGCCTCGCCGCGATCGCACTCGCTTCGCCGCTACTGGGGATCGCCGTCCGCATACCGCCGGTGCTGCTGGCGAGCGGCCGCGTGCTGTCGGTCGCGTATCCTTGGAAGCGGTTTCGCACGGTCGTCGACCCGGCCAACGTCACCCGCAGTGCCGAAAGCCTCGCCGAGCGGCAGACCGACCCGCTGCATCACAAGTCGGTCACCGCCCGCTGGTTCTTCGCCGTGCAGGCCGCAATCGATGACGCCTGGCGGGAAGCGACGTCGCTGAACATGCCCGTCCTGATCGTGCAGGCGGGCGACGACCGGATCGTCGACGGCGAAGCGGCACGGGCCTGGATCGACACTGTCGGATCGGACGACGCGCAGTTCCACGAACTGGAAGGTCAGTTCCACGAGTTGCACTACGAAGACGAATGGCCCGCGACCGTCGACCTGATCGACGGCTGGCTCGCCGACCGCCTTTCCGTCACGTCGTGCGAAGCTCCGACTCTCGCCCGTGCCGCATAACGCGCGCGGATTCGCGGAACGTCCCGTGGCGGGGTGGCTGGGGACGACGCGCGTCAAGCTGAAGAGATGCAAACGGCGCGTTCGCGTCGCCCCCAGCCGAACGGCAATCGACTGGGGGCGGGCCGACGAAGTCGATATCGAGCGGCAGAGCGGGAGCCGTCCCGACCCCAGCCACCCGTCGAAGTTGGTGCGCCTTCCTTGTTGCCGTTACTTCCTCTGCCCCTCGATCGTCCCCAACACCTCGAACCACTCCGGGTATAGCGCCTCCATCTCGCCGTTGCCGCGTTTGATCCTGGCCCGAATCCGCTGGCCTTCCTCGGGAATGGCGATGTGGCCGGATGCCGACGGTTCAAGGGGCAGGCCCGGCTTCCGTTGGAACGCGTAGGCGAAGATGAGGTCTCGCAGCCGATAGCCCTCGCCCTTCTCGATTTCTTCGATGCGGATCTGGATGACGTACTCGTCCTGAGACGAGAAGTCGCGGTGAAAGACCTTCGTCACCTTTCCGACGACGACGAAATCCGCTTTGGAGACGGGTTCGGTGGGGCGCTCCGCGCGCAGCCAGGCGCAACAGGCGACGACGATCACGAGAACCGAAACGCTGAAGGTCTTCTTCATCGCCGACTCCTCTCGTTGGGTCGTTGATTCGGTTCAGTCTGCCCATCGGCCGGCACGAGATCGACGATGCCGGCGTCGACGTACTGCCCGCCGCCGGTCTGGTGGCAATGCACGGCGAGCACGTTCTCGCCCGGCTTGACGGCTTTCTTCCAGTCCTCGTGCAGCGGGACGAGCGTGTAGCCAGTGACGTAGCCCCGCCGGTCGGCGACCTTCACGCCGTTCAGGTAGACCTGCACGTTCTCGTCGTGATGGACGCGCACGGCGGGTTGGTTCAGCGTCTCGGGCAACGTAATCGTCCGGCGGAGCCAGACGTCGGGCGTGTCCCACGCCGTGCGGATCACCCCGCCGGGCGTGCCTTCGGTGCCGAAACCGCCGGGGGCTTCCTTCCAACCGGAGTCGTCGAACGTCGCTCCGTTCCAGCCCTCACCCGGCTTCGTCGTCGTGTATCGCCAGGACTGCGGCTCCGCTTCGCTCGTCGGCACGATGACGAGCGCCTTCGTCGGCGGTCCGTAGACGATGCGGTTCAGCTCCGCCGTCGCTTCGACAGGGAACTTGATCACCTCGCGGTCGTAGGTCATCAGGCCGTTGACCTCGATCTCGACGTCGGTCGTCTGCGTATAGATCGCCGCCGCCAGCCCTTCACCGATCAGCGGCGGAAGCTGAATCGTCAGGTTCCTGTAGTTCTCGATCAGCTCTTCCTGCGTTTTGTAGGTGCGGTAGCCCCAGTTGTCCTGGGCCTTCCAGAGGTGGCCTTCGACGGGCCAGCCGAGGCCGCCGTACTCGCCGAGGACGGTCGCCCGGTCCGACTCGGGTGGGAACATGCCGGGGCCGGGATACATGTGCATGTCGATCATGTCGCCCTCGCCGCGGTCCTCCCAGCCGCTGGGGCCATCGACGAGGCGGGTCGGGTCAAGTTCCTTCGTCCAGGCGAGAATCTCGTTCGTCTTGAACTGTCCCCAGCCTTCGTTGAAGGGCACCCAACAGACGATGCTGGGATGGTTCTTGAGGCTCTCGACAATCGCCTTCCATTCCTTGCGATAGATCGCCTCGGATTCGGCCGTGCGGTCAATGTCCTTCGGTGCTCCGCGCGGGATGTGGGCGTCGCCGTTGGGCATGTCCTGCCAGACGAGCAGCCCCAGCTTGTCACAGTGGTAATACCACCGGGCCGGCTCGACCTTGACGTGCTTGCGGGCCATGTTGAAGCCCAGCTGCTTCGTCATCTCGATGTCGTACTTGAGGGCTTCGTCGGTCGGAGCCGTGTACAGCCCGTCGGGCCACCAGCCCTGGTCGAGCGGCCCGAACTGGAAGACGGGTTCGCCGTTGAGGAACAGGCGGTTGAAGCCGTCTTCGGCTTTTTTCAACTCGATTTTCCGCATGCCGACGTAGCTGGTGACGGTATCGACCACCTGTCCGTCTCGGACGGCTTCGACCGTCAGGCCGTACAACCAGGGCTCGTCGGGAGTCCACAGTTTTGGGTCGGGAATCTCGACAGCGATTGGCTCCTCCGGATTTCCCCGCCCCGGGCCAAACGGCCCCTCAACCTTCATCTCAATCACATCGCGGAGACTCGGCTGCGAAATCCTCATGCGAATGGTCACGCCGTCCGTCTTGTCCGCCGTCGCCGTCACGCGGACAGTACTGGCACCGACGTCGGGGACGATGTGCAACGCGGTCAGATGTGTCTCCGGCACCGGCTCGATCCACACCGTCTGCCAGATGCCCGTGACCGGTGTGTACCAGATGCCGTGCGGGTTGGCGACCTGCTTGCCGCGCGGCTGCGTGCCCTTGTCGGTCGGATCCCAGACGGATACGACCAGTTCCTGTTCTTCGCCGTCTTTGAGTGCGTCGGAGATGTCGAACGTGAACGGGTCGTAGCCGCCTGCGTGCTTGCCGACTTCTTTGCCGTTCACCCAGACGGTCGTCTGCCAGTCGACGGCACCGAAGTGCAGCAGGACGTTCTGGCCCTGCCAGTCGGCGGGCACCGTGAACGTCCGGCGGTACCAGAGCTTGTTCTCGTCGCCGACTCGCTTGCCGACGCCCGACAAGGCCGACTCGGCGCAGAACGGGACGAGAATCTTGCCGTCGAACTCGCCGGGCTTTTCTTCCGCCTTGGGCTGGATCGAGTAGTCCCACAGCCCGTTGAGGTTCTGCCATTTCTCGCGGACCATCTGCGGCCGCGGGTATTCGGGCAGTACGTTGTCGGGCGAGACATCCTTGGCCCAGCGGGTCATGATCGGGGCTTCGGCGGGCTTCCAGTCGGCCGCAGTCAGCGGGCTGGCGGTGACGGCGGCGATGGCGAGCCAGATCGAGCGAGTGCGCATGCGAATCTCCGGAGGCAAGCGAGACGAGCCGCGGGGGCACGTCGCACTGTGTTCTAACAAACAGACCTCAGAGCCGCGACCGTGAGGGAGCGCAGATC
>JBAQZJ010000463.1:0-7268 GCA_049790855.1 Planctomycetaceae bacterium
ACGCCTCCCAGACCTGCCGCTGGAACGCCGTCCCGCGAATGTCGAGCGGCAGTTCGCAGGCGGCCGACGGCGTTTCGATCATCGAGACGATTTGCGCCACCCAGCCGGAAAGCTGCGGGTCGTCTTCGAGTTGCTCGGCGTTGGGAAAACGAGCGGTGAGCCGCTCTTCCAGCGGCTTGGGAGCGTCGCCGAGACTCGTCAGGCAGATGCCGCGATCGGTCGCCGCCACGAGCAGCCAGCCCAGAGAGCAGGGTGACAGGGCGTAGCGAACGCGAACGCCGGCGGCGCCGTTACCGTATTGCGAAGGAGTCATGCCGAGAATCCGTGAGGAGTTGTGGTAAACGCGACTGCCCGAGTGATAGCCGGCGGCAAAAATCGCACCGGTCACGTTGTTTTCGTTCGCCAGGCCGTTTTGAAGGCGATGCGTTCGCAGCGCATCGGCATAGGCTTTCGGCGTCACGCCGATCGAGCGTGTGAACAGCCGGTGAAAGTACGCCGGGCTGAGACCGACCGCCTGGGCGATCTCTTCGAGCGTCGGGACTTCGTCGGCGTTCTCGATGAGTCGGCAGGCCTGGCGGACGGTGTCGGGAACCGAATCGGTGCGGCCGTCGCATTTCCGGCAGGCGCGAAAGCCGGCTCGTTCGGCGTCGCGGCGGGTCTCGAAGAACAAGACGTTCGACCGCCGAGGCCGCCGCGACGGACACGACGGACGGCAGTAGACGCCGGTCGTGCGGACGGCGTAGAGAAAATGTCGATCGGCCCGCGAATCGCGCGTCGCCACTGCCGACCATCTTGCTTCGTCGGTCGCATACATCGGGGCATCACCGTTCGGAATCGTCCGTCGAATCGCCGCAGGTGATGCTACGCCGAGGCGGGGAACCGGGCTATCCGTTCCTTGCGCTGCAATTCGGAATCGCGGCCCTCAGGAAACGGGAACACCCCCGGTGGGTCCGGGGGCGTTCGACGGGTCGGCGGGAGGAAGCGATGCCGTCATTCTGCGGCGGGAGCCGGCGGCGGCTGGAGCGGCAGGGCGCTGCTTCCGCTTGGCGCCGGCGGAACGGGAAGCGTTCCCGGCGCAGACGGCGTCGAGCCGGTCGCCGTATGCGCCGCTTCGCCGTTCGCGGTGCTGCCGAGCGGGCGCGAGCTGATGATCCGCACGTTCGGGTCGCCCGTCGTTGTCACGCTACCGTCGACGGCGGTCGTCGTGGAGACCATCCCGCCGCCGAAGCCGTTCGCGTAGTGGTTGTAGTACGCGGGGTCCGGCGGACCGGGAATCATGCCCGGCACCGGCGCCCAGGTCGGCACCCGCTGGTAGTAGAAACCGAGCTGCGTGGTGTCGGTCGGCATGTGTACCTGCGGGGCGACGACGGGCAACGTCGAGCCGGGCAGGCCGTACCACACCGCTGGGTAGTACCGCAGGTACTGCACCGGAATGCGTTCGACGGGATTCCGCGAAGGCGGTGTGAATCCATATCCCTGGTAGGCCGGATAGGCCCCGCCGTGGGCGCCGTAAACGACGCCCCCCTCATAAGTCACAGGCGAAGCGTAGGGCGTGCCGTAACTGGTTCCGTAGGTCGCGGCCGAGGCGTCGCCGAGCGGCACGGTGACTTCGGGAGCAATCGTTTGTGCCCCGGCGGCGGCGGTCGCGGACGCCAGCCCCGCGGCCGCGGCGACACGGCAAAGCGAATCGAAGCTCATGGCTTGGTCTTTCTGAATGCGGGGAAGGCAGTTCGCGTGGAAACTCGAAATCCGAAAGGTGAACCCAGAATCGGGCTGACTGTCAGCCGCCGTCAGAGTTCGTGACGCGGAATCGCGTTCGGATTTCGAGTTTCGTGCGTCGGATGTCAGAGGTCACGGCGTCGGATCGGTTTCGCCGTCCGTCGTCGTTTCAGCTTCGGTCGCGGCCGCCTCGACGGGTGTGCCGCCCGCAGGAACGTAGCCGTAGGGCACGGCGTACTGCGGCTGAGGTCCGTAGGGGCTGGGCACGACGCGCGAGACCGGCGTCAGGCGGCTCGAAGGAATGCCCCAACCGTAGTTGTACTGGTAATCGACGTTCGGCGCGAGCGGCACGGCGACCGGAGCGTTGTAGCCCTGCGCGGCATAGACCGCGCCATCGCGGAAGTCGTGATAGTAGGGGTTGACGGCATAGACTCGCGAGTAGCGTCCGCCGATCGCACCGCGCGGTCGGGTGCCGAGACCGGCCAGGCCGCCGCCCAGGCAACCGCCTCCCAGGCAGGGAAGCCCGAGGCAGGGGATGCCGAGACCGCCGCCGAGGCAGGGAACGCCCGGCAGACAGATGCCGGGGCCGCCGCAGCAATGACCGCAGTAGCCGTGGCCGAACAGGCTGCCGTGCGCACCGCAACCTTTGCAGACGCCGTTGCCGATCGGGTCGGCATAGCCGTCGCCGTTCAGATCGCAGCAAGCCTTGCAGCCCGAGCCGCCGCACAACCGCAGTCCGCCGCCTTTTCCACACTGGCAGCCGGAGCCGCAACGGCAGTTTTTGCCCTTGTCGCCGCCGAACAGCTTGCCCAGCCCGCTGCCGCACTTGCCGCACTCGCAACCCGAACCGCACCGGCAGCCCGAGCCGCCGTTGCACCCCGAGCCGCATTTGCCGCACAGTCCACCCTTGCCGCACGAGCCGTTCTTGCAGCTGGAATTGCTGCCGCAGGCTCCGTTGCCGCAGGCTTCGTTGCCGTTGCAGCCGCCGTTGCACTGGCAGGCGATGCCGCACTGGCAGCCGGGGCCGCAGCCCTTGCTGCATGTGCCGCGGGGGCTGTAGTTCCGGTCGGGAACCGGTTCCATGACGCAAGGGTCGGAGTGGCTGACGCCGACGATGTTGGCCTTGCCGTCACTGGCGCGGGCGACGCCTTCAGCGGCGACCGCGGGCCGAACCGAGGCCGCCATCAGCAGCCCGGCCAGAACCGTCAGCCCGTAGACGGAGAGTCGGCGGCCGGTCGGAAATGTTCTCATGGGTCGATCCTTACAATCGCGGGGCGGCGACCAGAGGCGGCCGCCTCGTCGGCGGGAACGTTCGAGGGTAGATGCCCCCAGGCCGATGCCTCGGCATCTGCCGACGGCGATGCCGCCGGCCTGAGGGGACGGGAAGTGACGCGGCTCAGTTGAAGTGGCGTCCCGAGTACTTCGTCGCCGAGGGGTTGCTCCAGTTCTCGTCGTAATCGAAGTACTTCCGGTGCGGAGCGTGGAATCCGCTCCAGAACGGAATCGCACTGCGGTATTTGACGGTCACTTTCGTGCCCAGCAGCTCCCAGTCTTCGTCCTGCCGGACGCCGAACGGAGTCGCGAACCAGCGTCCCTTCACCCGGTGGTAATAGGGCGGGTACAGGGCCTGGTAGTCGTGCGGGTACAGCATTTCCTGCGGGTAGAGCGCCTGATTCGTAATGAGCGTCGAGCCCACTTGCACAGGAACGTTCTGCGACGGATACGGATACAGCGGTGCGTTGAGGTACGGATACCCCGACTGCACCGGCGGCAGATATCCCGGCACCGGAGCTGCGGGCAACGGTACTTCACCGTGCCCGGGCAGTACGGGCACGCCCTGCGCGGGCGGAAGCGGTGCCGGGGCGGCTTCGCCCTGGGCACGAGCCGATCCCGCGGCGAGCGGAATCATCAGCAAAGTCAGCAGCGACGAAGTCCAACGACACATGGTTCCCCTCCTGGCGCGTGTCGATCCCGGCCGGCGGTCCGGTGCGGCCGTCGACGGGACCGAAACTCGATCGCCCCGCCGTAGCCGGCGACGCCGCGCCCGCCTCCCTCCGTGGAAGCCCATGGCGCACGCCGCACGGCTGTCTCTATCAGTCGGCCCGTGCGAAGCGTCGGAATCAGCCTGCGCCGTCCGACCGCGCCTGCCGGAGCGACTCCACCCCTCCCGCCCCGCGTCCCTTTGCGCAGACGTCATACCTTCGCATCATGGGGTGCGAGGGATATAATCGGTGTCCCGATGAACAGTGATTGCGCGGTTGGGCAGACGCCGAGAAGAGGAGAGCGGGGGACGGGGAGACGGGGAGAACAAAATCGTCTCCCCCTCTCCCGATCCTCCCGTCCCCCACTCCCGCTGAACCTTTGAGCTGCGCACCTGCCCTACGGCGGTGTAGGAGATCCTGAACTTGGCACGGAAACGACGGACCGGCAACTCGGCAAACGGACAGGCCCTCACGAACGGCGAAAACGTTCGCTATGTCGAGCTGAGCCAGGAGACCCGCCGGCGATACCTCAACTATGCGCTGAGCGTCATCACGTCCCGCGCGTTGCCCGACATCCGCGACGGTCTCAAGCCGGTCCAGCGGCGGATCATGTACGTGATGTATCACGACCTGCATCTCGCCGCCGGGGCCAAGCCGCGGAAGTGCGCCAAGATCTGCGGCGACACGACCGGCAACTACCACCCGCACGGCGAGATGGCCGTCTACGACGCCCTCGTCCGCCTCGCGCAGGACTTCACGCTGCGGGAACCGCTCGTCGACGGGCAGGGCAACTTCGGCAGCGTGCTGGGGCTGCCGCCCGCCGCCGCCCGGTACACCGAGGCCCGCCTGACCGCCGTCGCCGACCTGCTGATGGACGAGCTGCGGTATCAGACGGTCGATATGCGGCCGAACTACGACGCGACCCGCGACGAACCGGTCGTCCTGCCGGCCCGGTTCCCGAACCTGCTCGTCAACGGCACGAGCGGCATCGCGGTCGGCATGGCGACGAACATCCCGCCGCACAACCTCGGCGAGGTCGTCAAAGCCTGCAATTACCTGATCGATCACGACAACGTGACCGTCGCCCAATTGATGAAGTACGTCAAAGGGCCGGACTTCCCGCTCGGCGGCCGCATCGTCTCCGACCGCAAAACGATCCGACAGGCGTATGAGGAGGGTCGCGGCACGATTCGAACTCGCGGAGAGTGGCGATTCGACATCGAAAAGGTTCGCGGCAAGCAGGTCGAGATCAAAACGCGAATCGTCGTCTACAGCGTGCCTTACGGCGTTTCCACCGCGCCGCTGGTCGCCGAACTCGGCAACATCGTCGAGGGCCGCAAGATTCCGCAACTGCTCGCCGTCAACGACGAGACCGACAAACGCAGCGGCCTGCGGATCACCCTCGACATCAAGAGCGCCGGCGACGCCGACGCCGTGATGGCCTACCTCTTCAAGCACACTGCGCTCGAACAGAACTTCGCCTTCAATCTGACCGCCCTCGCTCCCGGCGATCAGGGGGCGCTCGTCCCGCGACGGATGAGCCTCGTCGAGATGCTGCACGAGTTCCTGAAGTTCCGCTTCCAGACCGTCCGCAAACGCTTCCAGTACCAACTCGCCCAACTGGAACGAAGGATTCACATCCTCGAAGGCTTCGCGATCGTCTTCAGCGGCATCGACAAGGCGCTGAAGATCATCCGCAACAGCGACGGCAAAGAGGATGCCTGCGTCAAGCTGATGAAGGAGTTTTCGCATCTCGACCGCGATCAGACGATCGCGATCCTCGAGCTCCAGCTCTACCGCATCAGCAAGCTCGAGATCGACACGATTCTCGCCGAACGCGACGAGAAGATCGCCCAGGCGAACGCGATTCGCGCCATCCTCAAAAGCGACAAGAAGCTCTGGGGCGTCGTCCGCAGCGAACTCGACGAAGTCGCCGACAAGTTCGGCTCGAAACGCCGCACCGCGATCGGCAGCGAAGAGGAGATCGAGGAGTTTGACCCGACGGCGTACATCGTCAAAGAGAACACGCACGTCATCGTGACCCGCGAGGGCTGGGTCAAGCGAATCGGCAACCTGAAGACCATCGAGACGACCCGCGTCCGCGAGGGCGACAGCGTGCTGACCGTCTGCCCGGCGAGCACGCTGGAGCACGTCGTCTTCTTCGCCTCCGACGGCACCGCCTACACGCTGCCGGTGCTCGACATTCCCGCCAGCAGCGGCTACGGCGAACCGCTCGGCAAGTTCGTCAAGCTCGGCGACGGTGTGCGTGTAGTGAACGCCGTCTCGACCGACCCGCGATTCACTCCCGCCGATCACAACGTCCGCGGCGCCCCGACGCCCGGCCCGCACCTGTTCGCCGCGACCGAGAAGGGTCTCGTCCTGCGGCTGAGCCTCGGCCCGTTCCGCGTGCCGAGCACGAAAAGCGGCCGCCGCTACGCCCGGTTGCAGGACGGCGACCGCGTCGTTCACGCGGAACTCGGCCACGACGCCGAGACGCTGTTCCTCGCGACAAGGAACGCCCGCCTGATCCACTTCCGCGTGAAGGACGTGCCCGTCCTGACGAACGCCGGCCGCGGCGTGAAAGGCATCAGCCTCGACGCCAGCGACGCCGTCCTCGGCGGCCTGCTCCTCCGCCGCCCCAGCGACGTGCTGAAAGCCATCAACGACAACGGCAAGGAACTCAGCTTCGGCCAGATGAAGTACGGCCTCACCGGACGGGGAGGGAAGGGCGTGAAGACCAGCCAGCGAACGGGCTTCGTGGAGTTGGTGCGGCCGGAGATTGAGGTGGTGGATTGGGGGGCGGTGGAGTAGGCCAGGCTCCCGCCTGACACCCAGCACCCAATTGACGTTTCTACGGGACAACAACGAAGTCTGGCCATGTCTGACCAAATGTGGACAACTCCTTGCAGCTGCACACGACGGTCAATGCACTACCGTTTTCATGCCGACGCAAACGTGTCAAGGCGGTGTATAGCAGCGCGCGGTCTTCAGCTCGCTCAATGCTACTCACGAACACCACGAGGTGACGTGCCTCCCAGCCCTTGAAGCTGTGAAGCGTTGTCCCCTTCACATTTGCCGCACCTTTGTAGAACGCTAGCTTTTGTCTTCGCGCAATTGACTCGTCCTCATTAAACGTGTGTAGAACACGGACGTTTTTTGTTGCCAACTGACGGACGACAGCGCGTCCTAAATCCTTTCTCGCCAAGAACGTGATGTCGGGTATCGCCGTATCGGAAAACAGTTTTGTCATCTGACGATTTATTTCCTTAATGCAGCATGCTACTGATTCAGTTTTATTCGCGACTTGTACCCACCGTAGCTCTGCCGGATATAGTTCCGGAAGTTCCAGTTGCTCATTCGTCCCTTTTACTTTTACCTGAGGAATATCCACTTCCTCATCAGCGAGAAATTGTTCGGCGAAATCTTCCAAGAGTCGTATTACAGCCGGCGGTAGTCGATAACTGACGTTTAGCAGCCTGTTGAAAAACGGCATCCCCGGCGCTATGTTCCGGCGGTTGGTCGTGGGGATGGTCTGAGGAGAAGCTATGGGCTTGGGACGCAGGAAGC
>JBAQZJ010000464.1:0-11342 GCA_049790855.1 Planctomycetaceae bacterium
GAGGGGGCCAGCGCTCCGCCCCGCTGGCCGCCGGGGGCGGCGATGCCGGTTCCGGTCGGTGCGCCGCCTTCGGCGAAGGCGTTGACGTCGTCGAAGGTGATCCGTCCTCCGCGGCCGCTGCCCTGCACCTGGTAGAGATCGACGCCCAGTTCGCGAGCCAGTCGCCGGACGCTGGGGGCGGCGGGAACGGGCGGACGATCGCGTCCGTCGCCGCCGTGCGAAGATCGCTGAGTCGCCGTCGCGGTTCCCACGGAAGCCGTTCGCTTCCCGCCGTTCTCTCGGCGGGGATCGTCGGGGTCCGGAAAGTCGCCGAACGGCTCTTCGCCACCGGCCCGCTCGGCGGGATCGCCCGACTTCGGGGCGGCGACCTTTGGCTCGGAGGGCTGACGCCCCCCGCTCGCCTTGTCGCTCGCTTTTTCGCTCGCCTTGTCGTTGGCCTTGTCGCTGGTCTCTTCGATCGTCAGCAGCGTGGCGCCGATTTCGAGGCTGTCGCCCTGGGCGACATGGATCTTCGCGACACGGCCGGCGTGCGGACACTCGACAGGGGCGACCGCCTTCTCGGTCTCGACTTCCATGACGACCTGGCCGGCTTTGATGGTGTCGCCTTCGGCGACGAGGATGTCCGACACGTCGGCCGTCTTGACGCCTTCCGAGACCTCGGGCAGCTTGAACTCGATCGCCATTTGCTTGCTTTATTTTCGTGAGTAAAGCCCGCCCCTTGCAAGGGGCGGGCTTGAAGGGCTTTCGATTCGCGAGGGCGCGTCACGCGCCCATCGGGTCGACCTGATTCGGGTCGAGGCCGAGTTTTTTCATCTCTTCGGGAAGCCGCTTCGCGTCGAACCAGCCGTCGTGAGCGAGCGCCTGCAACGTCGCGCAAACAACGCTTTCGGCGTCGACCCCGAAGTGACGTCGCAGTTCCGCCCGCGTCGCGCTGCGGCCGAAGCCGTCGGTGCCGAGAACGACGTACCGCCCCGGCACCCATTCGCGAATCTGATCGGCCCAGGCGCGAATGTTGTCGCTCGCCGAAATGAACGGTCCGCTCTTGTCGGCGAGCACCGTTTCGACGTGGCTCCGTCGCGGCGACTCGCCCGGATGGTGCCGGTTCCAGTGCGTCGCGGCGCGGGCGTCGCGGGCGAGTTCGTTGTAGCTGGTGGCGCTCCAGACGTCGCTGCCGATGCCGTACTGCGCTTCGAGAATCTGCTGCGCCCGCAGGACTTCGTTGAGGATCGTGCCGCTGCCGAACAGTTGCGGCCGGACCTTTGCCTTCGAGGCCCCCTTCTCGGGGCCATCCGCAAGCGTGCTCTTGAACTGGTACAGCCCCCGCAAGATGCCTTCGCGAACGCCGCCGTTCGCGTCCTCGGGCATCGGGGGCTGGTAGTAGTCTTCGTTGTAGACGCTGAGGTAGTAGAAGACCTCTTCGCCCTCGGCGAACATCCGCCGCAGACCGTCCTGGACGATCGTCGTCAGCTCGTAGCCGAACGCCGGGTCGTAGGCGACGAGATTCGGAATCGTGGCGGCGATCACCTGGCTGTGGCCGTCCTCGTGCTGCAAGCCTTCGCCGTTGAGCGTCGTGCGGCCGCTGGTGCCGCCGCAGAGGAAGCCCTTCGTCCGGCTGTCGCCGGCGAGCCAGCACAGGTCGCCAACCCGCTGGAAGCCGAACATCGAGTAGTAGATGTATAACGGCACCATCGGCAGGCCGAGGTTGGCGTACGCCGTGCCTGCCGCGACGAAGCTCGACATCGCGCCGGCTTCGTTGATGCCCTCTTCGAGCAACTGCCCGTCCTGCGCCTCGCGGTAGTACAGCGCGACCTTGCGGTCGACCGGCTCGTAAAGCTGGCCGTGCGGGGCGTAGATGCCGACCTGCGCGAACAGGCTCTCCATGCCGAAGGTGCGGGCCTCGTCGGGAATGATCGGCACGACCCGCTTGCCGATGTTCTTGTCTTTGAGCAGCTTGGCGAGCAACTGCCCCAGGACGAACGTCGTGCTCGCCGAACGATCGGGGCCGGTGCCTTCGAGGAACTTCTTGAAGGTGTCCAGTTCGGGAATCGTCAGCTTTTCGTCGGCCGGTTTGCGGCTCGGGACGAATCCGCCCAATTCCTGACGGCGGGCGTGGATGTAGTCGTGCTCCGGGGTGCCGGGCTCGAAGCGATAGAACGGCGCTTTCCCGAGATCTTCGTCTTTGACGGGAACCTCGAAGCGGTCGCGGAAGACCCGCAACTGGTCCTCAGTCATCTTCTTGGTGTTGTGGGCGACGTTGCGGCCTTCGCCGGCGTCACCCAGGCCCCAGCCCTTGATCGTCTGCGCGAGTATGACGGTCGGCCGACCGTTCTTGAGCGACTTCGCGCGGGCATAAGCGGCGTAGACCTTCTCGACGTCGTGCCCGCCGCGACGCAGTTTCGAGATCTCTTCGTCGGACATGTCGGCGACGAGATCGAGCAGTTCGGGATCGGTGCCGAAGAAATGATCGCGGACGTAGCCGCCGCCTTCGACGACGTATTTCTGCAACTCGCCGTCGATGACGTCGTTCATCCGCTGGACGAGCTTGCCCTCGTCGTCGCGGGCGAACAGCGGATCCCAGTTGCTGCCCCACAGCACCTTGAGGACGTTCCAGCCGGCGCCGCGGAAGACGCCTTCCAGCTCCTGGACGATCTTGCCGTTGCCGCGGACCGGGCCGTCGAGTCGCTGCAGGTTGCAGTTGACGACCCAGATCACGTTGTCGAGGCTCTCGCGGACGGGCAGCGTGACGGCGCCGAGCGATTCCGGCTCGTCCATCTCGCCGTCGCCGAGGAAGCACCAGACCGTGCTGCCGCTCGTGTCGAGCACCCCGCGGTTATGCAGGTAGCGCAGGAAGCGGGCGTGGTACAGGCTCGTGATCGGCCCAAGACCCATGCTGACGGTGGGGAACTGCCAGAAGTCGGGCATCAGCCACGGATGCGGATAGCTCGACAGTCCCTGACCGCGGGGAATCTCGCGACGGAAGTTTTCGAGGTGGCTTTCGTCGAGCCGGCCTTCGACGAAGGCGCGGGCATACATGCCGGGAGCGGCATGGCCCTGAAAATAGACCATGTCGCCGAGGTTGCCGTTCGACCGGCCCCGGAAGAAATGGTTGTAGCCGACTTCGTACAGCGAGGCGCTCGACGCATAGGTCGAGATGTGCCCGCCGACGCCGGTGTCGTTCTTGTTCGCCCGCACGACCATCGCGGCGGCGTTCCAGCGGATGATGCTTTTGATCCGCCGCTCGATCGCCGGGTCGCCCGGATACTCGGGCTGGTCTTCGGGGGGAATCGTGTTGATGTAGTCGGTGGTCGCCTCGAACGGCACGTCGATGCCGCGCCGGCGGGCGTAGGTTTCGAGCCGCCCCAGCAGCAGGCCCGCTTCCTGCGAGCCGTATCGAAAGAGGATGTCTTCAAGCGACTCGTACCAGTCGCGCAGATCCTCGGGGTCGATGCCGGAGGCCGAACCGATGAGGGTGTCCTGTGCCATGCGTCCCGCTTCCGTTTCCTCGAACGACGTTGCAAGCCGGCGGCGAAAAGACCGCAGGCTGAGCGATGGGGGCCGGACGAACGGCGAGCCGTTCTTCCGGTCGATCGTGCTCTGGGGAGATGCGGGACGAAAGAAGAGGTCTAGCGCCGCGATCCGGCCCGTCCGGCAGCCTCGGAACGGACCGTTCCCCCCGATGCCGGCCGTTCCCCCCCTATGCCGGAAAGAGCAACCCATTCTAGCGGACCTTCCGAATCCGGCCAACCTTTCCTCATCGGCATGACCGGACTGGATGGTCCCTTGGCGATAAAACCATTTCCGGAGACGACTTGCGTCACCCGAGCCTGGTCCGGTCCGCGTGGGACCGATTCAGAGCCGCGACCGGAAACTTGCGGCGACGGCGACCGGATGATCGACCAAGGCACGTCTCGATTTCCCGGAAGTTGACGCAGCGTCCGTCCGGCTTCGACCGTTCCGCCCGCGCTCTTCTCGCTGGGGAGCCGATTCCGAGCCTTCCCCCACAACGAACGGGGCGGACGTCTCTACTTCGCGAAACGCTTCGGTCCTATGTTGAAAATTCAACGAAAAGGCCGACGGCACGGCCGGTCGTGCCGCCAGGCAAATTCGCGTTTACCTTTGGAGTTGCTAAGGAGAGATGGAATGCGCCGGTTTTCCCTTGCGGCGGCACTGTTGCCCGCCACCGTGTTGTGCTCTCAAGCTGCGATCGCCCAGGATGCCGAACCGCAGCGACAAACCCGACAGACGGAGGCCCGACAGTCACCGTCGGAACAGCAATCCGACCAGAGGGCGGCTCGCGGAGGCTCCGACAGCGGTCTGACGCTTCAGGGGCCGAATGGACAGGACGTGCTGGAGGTTATCAAGAACGCCCCGCGCGAGGTCCGCGCGGGCGAGCAGTTCGACTACGAGATCACCGTCCGCAACGTCTCCGACTCGCCGGTTCAGAACGTCGTCGTCGTCGAAAACGTTGACGGCTTGCAAGTTCGCGAGGCCAAGCCCTCCGGCCAGGCACAACAGAATCAGCAACAGCAAAAGCAGCCGCCGCAAAACCCGTCCGCCGAGCGACCGGCGGATTCCCCACAGGGCCAGCAGAACGCCGAACAGCAAAAAGCTCAACAGCAGCAAAAGGCTCAACAGCAGCAAAAGCAGGTCGAGCAGCAGGGCAACACGATCCGTTACCGGATCGGCCGGATCGATCCCGGTCAGGCGCGCTCGCTGACGGTTTCGGCCGTCGCCCAGAACGCCGGGCAGGCGCATGCCTGCATGTGGGTCGATTACCAGCCGACGCTTTGCACGACGATCGAGGTCGTCCAGCCCGATTTCCGCCTGGTCGGCCGGCTGATGTTCGATCGCGACGTCGAAACCCGCGAGAAGGTCGAAGGGTTGTACCGCTGCGATCGCGTGTTCCTCGAGATGGAAGTCACCAGCACCGGCGACGTCGCGACTCCGCCGGCTCAGGCGATGTTGAAGCTGCCGAAGGGATTGACGACGGAGGACGGCAAGAGCGAACTGACGGTCGATCTCGGCGCGATCCAGCCGGACCGCACGGTCGAAAAGAAGGTTCCGCTGAAACTCGATCCGCAGCAGGCGGGCGACCAGATCGAACTGCCGATCACCGCGACGGCGGGCGACCTGAAGGCGCAGATCACGCTGCCGGCCGTCAAGGTGCTCGATCCGCAGTTGGAACTGACGGCCGAAGCGCCGCAGCAGGCCTACATCAACCGCCCGATCGAAATCCCCGTCACGGTGAAGAACCCCAGCCAGGCCCCGGTGCTCGATGCGGTCGTCCGCCTTGAAACCTCGGCCGACTTCGAGCGGCTGGAGGCCCGCGACGTCGAAATGGGACGGGACGGCACCATTGCGCTCGGCCGGCTCGATCCGGGACAGTCTCGCGAATTCACGCTGCTGATCGAGACGAACAAACCCGCCGAGGCGACCGTCAACTTCGTCGCGGAAGGCTACTGCGCCCCCGCGCAGCGGCACGCGGCGAAGATCAGCCTCCAGGGCATTCCCGCGGTGCTCATCGAAGTCGTCGACAAGGTCGATCCCGTCCCCGTCGGCAAAAACACCGTCTACGAGATCGCCGTCAAGAACCAGGGCATCGAACGCGACACGAACCTTCAGCTCACCGCGACGCTGCCCGAGACGATGGAGTTCGTGCGCGGCGACGGCGAGACGAAAGTCACCGCCGAGGGCAAGACGATCAACTTCGGCCAACTCAAGGAGATCGCACCGGGCGACGTCGTCAGTTGGACCGTCCAGGTCAAGGCGAACCAGCCCGATAAGGCCCGCCTGAAGGTCGAACTGACCAGCGACGCGACCGACGAGCCGGTCATCGAACAGGAACCGACCACCCTCTGCGGCGACAGCCCGCAGGAAACGGAAAGCCAGAACCAGCCGAAGGAGAACCAGCCGCAGTGAGCGGATCTCGCTGACAGAACCCGGCGATCGACGAAAGACGCCCGCGGCTGTTCGCCGCGGGCGTCTTCATTCATCGGAACCGTCATTCATCGGAACCGGCGGTAATGCGACGTCTCGTCCAATCCAGTGGATGGCATGCCCGGTGGGTGGCATGCCTTTGCCGAAGGCATGTCCCGCGCCGTCATGCTTACGGGCCTATCGGCCGAAGGCATGCCACCCACTTTTTTCAGACGAGACGCTGTACTACGGCCCCGCCTCATCCCCCGACGGTCCGTAAACGGCCGGCACCGGGATGTCGTTCAATCGGAAATACACGCAGAGATGCGCCCGGTGGTGAATCAGGTGGTTCAGCACGAAGATCCGCATCACCTGCCAGCGGGGCATCGTGAAGATCACGTTTCCGCCGTGCAGCAGCGACCAGTCGTCGTTCAGCGTCGATTCATCGACCGATTCCAGAATCCGGCGGGCGTTCGCGACGTTCCTGTCGAAGAACGCGAGCACTTCCTCGCGCGATTCGTATTCCGGCAAGGTGTAGCCAGGCTGACCATCCGGCGGAGCGAAGTCCCACGACGTTTTCAGGAAGGTGTCTTCGACCCAGCCGGGGATCTCGGCGACGTGGTTCGCGTTCCAGCCGATCGTGTTCGACTTGGGATGGGCCTTCCAGTCGAACTTGTCGTCGGGAACCCGCTCCAGCACCCGCCGCGTGGTCGCCATCTCGACCTCGAACTCCGCCAGCGTCGTCTCCACGTAGTTCATCGCGAACCTTTCTCAAACCAGGGAGAGAGAAGCAACGACGGCCCGCGGATAGTGTATATCGGTACACTTTCTGTTATGCAAGGGAGCTTCCGTAGTTTTTCGTCGCCGGTTAGCGTCGGCCGAGGCCGACGGCTAACGGGGGTCGACATTCAGACGAAAATTGCGGAAGCGCACTTCCAGCGGGCCGCCCGAGTGGATTTGCAACCCGGTCACGCCGCGTTTCGCGCCTTTCGGATCCGTGAGGTCGACGCACAGGTGGCCGTTGATCCACGTCTGGATGTGGTGGCCTTCGGCGCGGATGCGGTAGGTGTTCCACTCGCCAAGCTTCACGTGCTGAATGCCCGGCTTATCCCACAGCAGGCCGCGGGCGCTTTCTTCATAAAGCTTGCCCCACCATTCCTGTCCCATGTCGGCCTGATAGCCTTTCATTTCGCCGTCGGGTAACGGCTCGCTGCGGAACTGGATGCCGCTGTTCTCGGTGTTGGGGGTGAGTTTGACTTCGACCGTCAGTTCGAAATCCTCGAGCAGCAGATCGCTGACGAGGAAGTTGTTGTGCTTGATGCCGGGCGACGTGCCGACGATCTCGCCGTTCTCGACCTTCCAGAGCGTCTTGTCGCCCGTCCAGCCGGCGAGATCGCTGCCGTTGAACAGCGAAGTCGCATTCTCGGCGTTGGCGAGCATCGGCACCTGACCGTTCGCGGCGAGATAGGCGACGAGCGAGCGAACCTGGTGATTGTCGAGCGTCTGCCAGATGTTGTCGGGCATCATCGACGTTTCGCTCGTCTGCGTCTCCTCGATTTCATTTCGCGGCACGATGACCGTTTCGTTCGCCGTCACCACCGTCAACGCATCGTCCGTCTGCTGTTTGACGATGCCCGTCAGCACGCGGCCTTCCGAAGTGACGATGACGGTCGGTTGATAATCCTTCGCCATCACGGCGCTCGGGTCGAGCACGTTCGACAGCACGTACTCCAGGTCGCCGCGGTTCGAGCCGGTCAGCTCGGGGCCGACTTCACCGCCGTCGCCGAACAGCTTATGGCACTGCGAGCAGGTCTTGGCGTAGACGGTCCGGCCGAGATGGACGTCGGGCGGCGGTCCGCCGCCGTGGACCGTCTTGCGGAATTCGGCGATCAGCTTTTTGCGTTCCTCGGGCGTGTCGCGGACGACGCCCCAGACTTCGTTGAGCTTCTCGTTGAGCGCCTTGTCGTCGAGGTTCCGCACCTGCCGGATGATGTCGGCCGACAGGTCGGCCCGCGCGATCGCCTCGCCTTCGACCGCATCGAGCAGCGCCGTCGCGTACTCCGGTCGCGAGGCGAGCGTGTTCAGCGCATCGCGTTTCGCGTCGGCCGGCAGCTTGGGATACGCGGCGAGCAGCGTTTTCGGCGTTTGCGGAGCGGCGTACGCCGCCAGACCCCGAATCGCCTCGCGGCCGACCTCCGGATCGGTCACCAAGGGTTGCAGCACGGCCGCAAGCTGTTTGTCTCGGGCGCCCAGCAGCGATTCGAGAGCCGCCGTTCGGGCTTCGGCGGGGGCGTCGCCGTCGGTCAGAATCGACCGCATCTGGTCGAGCGCATTCGGATCGCCGAACGTCACCGCCAGCACCCGTGCCAGTTGCTTCACCTCGGCGTCGTCCTGCTTCGACAACTGCGAGTAGACGTTCGCCCAGGGTTCGGGCATCGGAAAGCTGCGCTTGCCCTTGAGCGCCTCGTTGATCGCCGCGAGGAACTCCCGCTGCCGGTTCGCCGTCTCCGCCTTGCCGAGCGATTCGACGAGAAACGCCACCGCCTCTTCACTGCCGATATCGGCGATACGACGCAGCGCATACTCCCGCACGAGCGGCACCGCGGAGTCGTCCACCAGTTCCATCGCCCGCCCCATGTCGGCCGCGGCAAGCGGCTCGGTCGCGTACCAGTACATCAACGGCAGGTTGTGGTCGGTCGCATCTTCGGGGTGCGTGAGCAGCCCGGCGAGCAGATCCCAGCGCTGCGCCAGCGGCAAACGCTGCGCCGCCGAGGCGAGATAGAGCCGCACGACGGGAGAGTCGTCGGCCTTCGCCATTTCGACGAACTTCGCGATCAACTCCGGAGTCGGCTTCCGTCCGTCGAGGGCGAGCTGAATCGTCCAGCCGCGTATGTAGGGGTTTTCATCTTTCAGCGCCTTCGCGGTTCGCTCAGGCGTCAATCCTCCCGTCGCATGCAGCGCCCACAGTCCGCGCAACCGGCGCGTCTCGTCGTCGTGCTCGAAGGCGGTCTTCGCGAGCGTCTCATCGACGTTCGGTTCAGTCCTGCGCTCCGATAAGCCACGCTCCTGCAAAATCCGCCGGGCGTGTCGCACGTACCAGTCGTTCTCGTGGAGTTGCAGCTCGACGAGTTGTTCGCTCGACAAGTCTTTGAGGTTCTGTCCCGGCTTGAGCGCGAATTGCGCGTTCCCGTTTAGCCGCGACCGTGAGGGAGCGCGCTCCCGTTGGTCGCGGCTAAACGAGTCGTCGTGCGACGCATCGTCGCCGGCGTAGTCGATCTTGAAGATCCGCCCGTTGCTGCGGTCGTGGACTTCAATATCGGTGCGGTGGCATTCGTTCGTGTCGTACCAGTCGATCACGTAGACGTTGCCGTCGGGGCCGTAGCGGAAGTGGATGTGCTGGCTCGCGGCGTCGTTCGCCAGCAGGAAGTCGGGCGCCCGGTCGCCGACGTAGCCGGACCCCTTGGCGGCGAGCACGTCCTGGTTCCAGCGGTCGCCGTGAATGTTGTTCATGAACAACTGGTCGCGGTACTTCTCGGGCCAGGCGCCGCCGAGATAGATCATGCCCCCCGAGTGGGCGTGTCCGCCGCCGACGTCGTCGCTCGTGTCGCGGTCGGCCTGGTTCCACTGGTTCCCGACCCAGTGGCGGTGCTTGGCGATCGTCTTGACGTCGTCGTAGGTGTAGCGGTTGAAGTGCGACCCCGCCTGCCGGAAGTAACGGCCGCCGTCGATGATGTGATACAGATGCGGAATCACGCAACAGGCGATGAAGCATTGCCCGCGGTCGTTGAAGTCGACGCCCCAGGGGTTGCTGGTGCCGTGGGCGAAGACCTCGAACTCGTGCCGCGTCGGGTGATACCGCCAGATGCCGGCGTTGATCGGCGTGCGGTCTTTGTCGGGCGTGCCCGGCTTGCCGACACGCGAGTGCGTAAAGATGCCGTGGCAGCCGTAGAGCCAGCCGTCCGGACCCCAGATGAAGCTGTTGAGCGTTTCGTGGGTGTCTTCGTAATGCCAGCCGTCGAGGAGGATCTGCGGCGGACCGTCGGGAACGTCGTCGCCGTTGGCGTCAGGCACGAACAGCAGTTCCGGCGCCTGGCCGATCCAGACGCCGCCGAAGCCGACTTCCAGACCGCTGACGAGATTCAGCTTGTCGAGAAACACCTTCTTCGTGTCGAACTTTCCATCGTCGTTTTCGTCTTCGAAGATCAGGATGCGGTCTTCACCCTGTCCTGGCGGACGCTTCGCCGGGTAGACGAGTCCTTCGGCGACCCACAGCCGGCCGCGGTCGTCGATCGTCATCGCGATCGGCTGGACGACGTCGGGTTCGCCCGCGAACAGCGTGACCTTAAAGCCCGGCGGCAGCGTCATCGCCGCGGCGGCTTCTTCGGGGGGAAGCCCGTGGTTCTCGATCTTGCGTTCGGGCGTGGAAAACTCCGGTTTCTCGGCGTGCAGGCGGAACTCGTCGAAGTTGACGTGTCCCCAGCCGCCCTGATGGTCGTCGACCAGCCGGATGAGCATCGTCTTGCCGACGTGCTTCGCCAGATCGGCGACGACCGGCCGCAGGTCTTCGCGATCTTCGCCGCTGATGCGGAAGATCAGTTCGCCGGTAGTCGCGTCGATCAGGTCGACTCGCGTTGTCGTCCAGTGACCGCCGCCGACGAGGAAGCTCGCCCACGGCTGCGTCACCTCGAACGGCTTGCTGGTCAGCGTGCCCTGCGGCGAATCGCCGTCGATTTCGTAACCGCCGATCCAGAACTGGCCTCGATGCCCGCTCGCCATATCCTGCCGGCGGCGCGAAACGGTGTCGCCTTCAATCGGCTGCGAGGCGAACGCGTCGCCTTCGGCAGTCCAGTCGGCCAGGTCGCCGGTCTCGAAGTCGAGATTGAGCGGCTTGCCGTCTTCGCCTTTGGGAATCATGCCCTTCGGCCAGTCGTCCTGCTGGGCGAACGCCGCGGGCGACAGAGAAGCGACGAGTAACAGCGACGGAATCAGCCGTGCGACCATCGAGCGTCTCCGGCAGCAAACGGTGAAGCGACCTTCTTTCCGGACGCGACCGAACCGCGGCGACGACGTCCGACGACGCCGCGACGCTGATCGATCGCGATTCAGGATACCCGGCCACCGCCGCGATGCCATGAGTATCCGGACCGCCGGCGTTAAGCTTTTTCACCGAGCGGTGCCAGGCGGGGGCCGGCCATTGGGGACGGTGCGAGACACGACGGCTCGTCAGGCTTGTCGTCTCGGCGAAAGCTCGAGCGTCACGACTGGTTTGTCCGCAGCGGCGTTGGACGGGCACGAACCGCAGCCGCTGCCGCAGCCGGCCTTTCCGCCGCTGTGGAACAGCCGCCAGGCTCGCCGCAGCACGATGGCCGCGGCCAGGACGACGATCAGAAGTGTGACGGCGAGTTGCATGTTTGTTCGATATCGAT
>JBAQZJ010000465.1:0-6106 GCA_049790855.1 Planctomycetaceae bacterium
CGCTCCCTGACGGTCGCGGCTAAACGTTGCGGGCCTCGTCGACAACCTTACGCGGCACGCCAATGTCGATCACGATGACGTCGCCCGTGAACTCGCGGGCCGAGGCCTTGTCGAAGCCGACTTTGCGGGCGACGAACGTCGCCGTCACGTCGGCTTTCACACAGGGGCCGAAGCGGCCGGCGTCGTCGCGGAACGGTTCGCCCGCATCGGAGTCGAGGCCGCTCGGCAGGTCGACGGCAAGCACCTTCACCCCGGCGTTGGCCGCGGTGTTCATCGCCCTAATGACGGCGTCACAGGGTGATCGCGGCAGGCCGGTCGCACCGGTGCCAAGCAGGGCGTCGACAAGCCATGCCGAGCCGGCCAGTTCGCTCGTCAGGACGTCGTGATCGATCTCGCGATTCAGCACGCGCAGAGACGTGCCGGATTTCTCAAGTACGCCGTAGTTGATCGCGGCGTCGCCCCGCAGGCGTGTGGGGTCGGTGAACAGCAGCACCTTCACCGCGATGCCGGCGATCTCCAGATGCCGGGCGATGACGAAGCCGTCGCCGCCGTTGTTGCCGGCACCGCAGCAGATCGTCACCGGTCCTGCGCTGCCGAGCGACCGCAGCAGCTCCGCCGCGTTCCGGCCGGCGTTCTCCATCAGCACGATGCCGGGCAGGCCGTACTTTTCGACGGCGATCGCATCGACGCGACGCACTTCGTCGCGGGTGAGCGAGGCGGAAGGTTGCATGATGTGTTCGTGAAATCGCCGGCGTTCCGGCGTCAAACCCTGACGGTCACAACAATCGTAGCGTCCGTCGACGGGGAAACGCCCGAAACGCGCGTGCGGCATGGTGTTTCGGTTCAGGATCGTCTGATACGATACACCGATTCCGCCTCGGGCGGTCTCCCGCTGCGCGGGATTCGTCGTCGACAGGACTCAGCCTGGTGGATGCCTACGCCGATCGATGGGCGCTTGTGACCGGAGCCAGCTCCGGCATCGGGGCCGAATTCGCCCGGCTGCTTGCCGCCCGCGGCATGCATCTCGTGCTCGCGGCCCGCCGCGAAGAGCCGATGCGGGAACTCGCCGCCGAACTTTTCACCCGCCACGGCACGCGGACCGAGATCGTCGTCGTCGACCTCAGCGAACCGGCCGACGTCGCCCGGCTCGCCGACGAGATCGACCGGCACGGCATCGAGATCGAACTGCTGGTGAACAACGCCGGCTTCGGCATGGTCGGCGACATTCCCGGCACCAGCCGCGAGGCGATCCTCGATCTCGTCGCCGTCAACGTCGCCGCCCTCACCGACCTGACGTACCGCTTCCTGCCGCGAATGATCGAACGGAAGCACGGCGGGGTGATCAACGTCGCCAGCGTCGACGGCTTTCAGCCCGTCGCCTACATGAGCGCCTACGCCGCCAGCAAGGCGTACGTGCTGCACTTCTCCGAAGCTCTGTGGGCGGAAGCCCGCGATTCGGGGGTGACGGTCGTCGCCCTTTGCCCCGGCGTGACGCGGACGCAGTTCTTCGAGAACGCCGGGGTGCCTGGCTGGCTCAAGAAGTCGACGGCGCTCGATCCCGAACAGGTCGTCCGGGCCGGTCTGCGTGCTCTCGAAAAGAAGCGGAACTACGTCGTCCCTGGCTGGAAGAACTACATTCTCAGCCTGCTCGTCCGACTCGCGCCGCGCCGCACCTGCGCCCTCGAAAGCCGGAAATACTTCCGCCCCCGCTCGAAAGAACAGGCAAAGGCCGACGCGGGCTGAACGATTGCCCGTCGCTTGCGATATCGCAGGGTGGCATGCCTTCACGACGCGAATGCGTCGGGTAGGCATGCGGGCGCGCTGAGTGCGATCGACTTGTCGAAAACGCGACTTCGACGACCGGAACCCGCCGTGCGCGAGGGCATGCCACCCGGCCTTGCCGGCCCATGGGCAATTTGAACGGCGAAACACGCGGGCGGCGGGCGGGGCCGGGCCGTCACTCCCGGCTGGCCGCCCGCCGCCGAGCGGGCTTCCGAAAGAACGAACACCGGCGGTCCGATCGCGGTTCCGAAAAATTTTCCTGGCCCGCGAATTGACGCGAATGATCGGCTGGGTGGCATGCCTTCACGACGCGAAGGCGTCGGGTAGGCATGCGGGCGCACAGAGGACGACCGAACTGCTGAAGACGCGACTTCGACGACCGGAGTCCGCCGTGCGCGTCCGCATGCCCACCCGGCCTGCGGCCGTGAGGGCATGCCACCCGGTCGCCCGTTACAATCGGCCGCGATCCCTCCCGTCATTCGAACCCCCGGAGGCCGCGTGTCGCCGACGCTGCAAACCCTCCTGCCGGCCGCCGCGGGCATCGCCGTCGTCGTCCTGGGCATCCTCGTCTTCCGGCTGCACGCGTTCCTCGCGCTGCTGCTCGCCGCGGCGACGACGGCGGCGCTGACGCCGTATCAGGCGATCTTTCATCACGAACTCAGAAAACATTCGGAAACGTTTCTCAGAAATGATTCTGAAGATGAGGTCACGTTTACCGTCCTCAAAGAGGCCAGTCGCCCAATGCCGGGCCCGTGGGAACAGAACTATTTCGCGTACGGTTGGAACCGCCCGTATGGATCAATCCTCTTTTCGTTGAACCCGCGCAGGATTGACGAAACAAATCCAGATCGATTCGTCATCACAGCGGATAAGAACTTTGTCTTTCATGCGATGACTCCTGGAGCAATGGCAAAGTATGGTATGTCCTTTCAGGTCGACGACTACTCTGTCCATCCAGACGACTACATCGTCCCGGCCACCCGTTACTTTGATGCAGAGGAATCTGCTGCCCGTTCCGTCCCAACCCGCATCGCTGCCGCCTTCGGCGACACCGTCGGTTCCATCGGCCTGCTGATCGCCTTCGCTGCGGTCATCGGAATGTGTCTGCTCGACAGCGGGGCGGCGGACAAGATCGTACGAAGCGCCTTGAGCGTCGTCGGTGAGAAGGGGGCGCCGCTGGCGTTTGCGGGGTGCGGGTTTCTGCTGGGAGTGCCGGTGTTCTTCGACACGGTGTTCCTGCTGATGATTCCGCTCGGCAAGGCGATGCGGCTGCGAACCGGGCGGAACTACATCCTCTACGTGCTGACGATCTACTGCGGGGCGACGATGGCTCATAGCCTTGTGCCGCCCACGCCGGGACCGCTGCTCGTCGCCGAGGCGCTCGGCGTCGAAGTCGGGATGATGATGGCCGTGGGGTCGGCCGTGGGATTGATCACCGCCGGCGTCGGCATTGTCTACGCGCTCGTCGTCAATCGCTTCATCGACGTGCCGTTGCGGGACACGCCCGACATGCCGCTCGCCGATCTCGAGCGTCTCGCCGCCAAGCCCGACCACGAATTGCCGCCGCTCTGGCTGAGTCTCGCCCCGATCGTGCTGCCGGTGTGGCTGATCGCCCAGCAAACGGCACTCGAACTGTTCCTCAAAGCCCCGCCGTCGTCGCTGGCCGGTTTCGCGCAACAGATCCCGCCGTGGTTCGTCTCAGCGGTCAACGTCCTCGGCGAGAAGAACACGGCGGTCGGCATCGGCGTCGCCATCGCGCTGTTTCTGCTCGTGTGGCAGACGCGGCAGTCGCTGGTGCAGGTTCGCGACCGGGTCGGGGCGGCGCTGGCGTCGGGCGGTTTGATCATCCTGATCACCGCGGCGGGCGGCGCCTTCGGCGACATGATCGAACAGACCGGCGTCGCCTCGCTCATCAAGCAGATGCCGGCACTCGGACCGGCGGGACTGCTGAGCGTCGCGTTTCTGGTGACGACGACGATCCGCACGGCACAAGGCAGCGCGACCGTCGCGATGATTACCGCCGTGGGCTTGTTCGCCGGCCTCGACCTGCCGTTTCACGCCGTCTGGCTGGCGCTGGCGATCGGCTGCGGCTCGAAACCGATCTCGTGGATGACCGACAGCGGCTTCTGGGTGATCTGCAAGATGAGCGGCATGACCGAAGTCGAAACGCTCAAAACGCTGACACCGATGACCGTTGTGATGGGCGTCGTGGGATTGGTCGTCGTGATCGTGGGAGCGACGCTCTTTCCGATGACTTGAGAAGCCCGCGAAACACGCGAATTGACGCAAATGGAAAGAAAGGAAGAAGTCTCTCGCCAAGGCGCAAAGGCACAAAGAGAAAAGTTAAAAAAGGCAAAGGATCACCGCCGAGGACGCGGAGGAACGCAGAGCAGGAACGAGGACTATCGCCAGTTGACCTCTGCGATTCTCTGCGTCCTCGGCGGTAGCTTGTCTCTTTCTTTCCTTGGCGCCTTTGCGAGAGGCCTTTTCGCTTCGATTCGTATCCATTCGTGTGATTCGTCGGCCACAGCGAACCGCTCCCTGACAGTCGCGGCTCTGAAAGAACGCCATGCTCTCCGTCGAAGACGCACTCGCCGAAGTCATCCGTCACGCGACGCCGATCGACGTCGAAACCGTTCCTCTTGCCGCGGCGCTCGGCCGCGCGCTCGCCGAAGACGTGACGAGCGGTCTCGATTCGCCGCCGTTCGACAAGTCGTTGATGGACGGGTTCGCTGTGCGCGGCAGCGACACTGCTAATGCCGGTACGATGTTGAGCGTGATCGAAGCGGTGACGGCGGGACAGGTGCCGTCGCTGGAGGTCGGCGCCGGTCAGGCGACGCGAATCATGACCGGGGCGCCGCTGCCCGCCGGGGCCGATACCGTCGTGCCGATCGAACGCACGACGCCGGGCGAAGACCGCGTTCGCATCGACGTGGCGTTTGCAGCGGGAAAGAACATCCTCTATCAGGGCGAGAGCATGCAGACCGGCGAGCGGGTGCTCGCCGCCGGTCACGGGCTGCGACCGCAGGATCTCGGCGTGCTGGCGGAACTTGGAATCGCGAGCGTCCCTGTCCGGCGCAGACCGCGGGTGGCGATTCTCGCGACGGGCGACGAACTCGTTCCGCCCGATCGGGAACCCGGCCCCGGCCAGATTCGCAACTCGAACGAGTCGCTGCTCGTCGGCCTCGTCGCGGCGGCCGGGTGCGAGCCGGTGCCGCTGGGCATCGCTCGCGATAAGAAAGACGAACTGCGGACGAAGATCGACGCCGGGCTGATGTGCGACCTGCTGATTCTCTCGGGCGGCGTCTCGGCGGGCGATCTCGACCTCGTGCCGCAGGTCTTGCAGGAAGCCGGTGTCCGGCAGGTGTTTCACAAGGTGAACGTGAAGCCGGGCAAGCCGGTCTATATGGGAAGTGGGATGTGGGATGTGGGATGTGGTGCCTTGCGACCAAATCCCACATCCCATATCCCACATCCCCTCATCTTCGGCCTGCCCGGCAATCCGGTCAGTGCGTTGGTCTGTTTCGAGCTGTTTGCGAAGACGGCGGTTCGACGAATGCTCGGCATCGAGCCGCCTGGCCCGCGGCCCGTGACGGCGTTGCTCACACAGCCGTTCGAGAACCGCGGCGATCGGCCGACGTATCATCCGGCGAAGATCACGGTCGATTCCGACGGACGGCTGACGGTGACGACCGTTCGCTGGGCCGGCAGCGGCGACCTGCGGGCGACGGTGGACGCCGACGGCGTCGCCGTGTTCGAACCGAACCGGTCCTACACGGCCGGCGAAACGATCGACGTGCTGCCGTGGCCGGGAGGCGAGATCGGCTTCGAATGAAAGGCCCGCGAATCACGCGAAGGAATTAAAGAGCCTCGCGCAAAGACGCCAAGACGCAAAGAATTGAACCACAGCGACGCAGTGGACCCCGCGATTCGCCCTCGCGGACTCATCCTCCCCTTGACAACCAACACAGCCGCTCTGCGGTTCAACCCCTGCTTCCCTCTTTTCTTTGCGCCTTGGCGTCTTTGCGTGAGCCTTTCATTCGCGTGATTCGCTGGCCGACTCGAGAACGCTCCCTGACGGTCGCGGCTCTGAGAGTCTTTCAACTCTCGCCGCTCGTCTTTTCCCGACGGAACCCATAGCCTTGATGGGAACGGCCTTTTCGTCGTCGGCCCGGTTTCGCTAGAACACGCCGACGGCCTCCCCCACGATTCCGCCCGCCGCCGCGTCCGGAAGGAACCGCACCGATGGCTACGACCGCGATGCCCGACCGCGTCACCGCCGCCGAACGACCGCAGCCCGCCGGCGAGCCGACGGTGCAGGCGA
>JBAQZJ010000466.1:0-4245 GCA_049790855.1 Planctomycetaceae bacterium
ATATTGAACCATCGGGACGCCATCACAATTGGGGTGTGGACCCGTCCGACAGTCACCACATTGACCGGCCGCCCCCCCGCTCTAGAATTGCCGCCGTTCCCGATCGTCCAGGAGGTCCGATGCCACTCAGGATCCTGACGGCGTTGCCCGTCTACAACGAGGAACGGCATATTCCCGACGTCCTGCCGGAAGTGATCCGCTTCAGCGACGACGTGCTCGTCGTCGACGACGGCTCGACCGACGGAACCGCCGAGGTGGTACGATCGTTCCCGTCGGTACGAACGGTTCGGCACGAACGGAATCTCGGCTACGGCGCCGCACTGCGAACGGCGTTCGAGCACGCCCGACAGCACGATTACAACGGCGTCGTGACGATCGACTGCGACGGTCAGCACGAGCCGTGTCGCATTCCCGCCCTCGTCGAGCGCCTGTTCGCCAAGGAACCGGACGGCAAGCCGATCGACATGGTCTCCGGCAGCCGGTATCTCAAGACGTTTGCCGGCGACAGCGTTCCGCCCGGCGACCGCCGGCAGATCAATCATCGAATCACGTCGATCCTCAACGAATCGCTGGGGCTGACGCTCACCGACTCGTTCTGCGGGTTCAAGGCGTATCGCGTCGGTTCGCTCGGCGCCTTCGACGTGACGGAACTCGGCTACGCGATGCCGCTGCAACACTGGGTGCAGGCGGTGGCGGCCGGGCTGAAGATCGTGGAATTTCCGGTGCCGCTGGTGTATCTCGACGAGTCCCGCTCGTTCGGCGGCAGTCTCGACGACGCCGAGCGGCGAATGCGGTACTATCTGGAAGTCCTGAGCCGGGAGTTATGCGCTCACCGGTTGCCCGTTCCTGCGGAACTTCGCGAAGTCGCCCCCTGTGGTTGAGCCGTCCGATCGCGAATGCCCCACGCCCCGCCTGCCGCGATGACCTCCGAACGACCGTGGCGACGAACCCACTTGGCGGTGCCGCGCGCGGATGAAACTCTGCTGGCGATTCCGGAACTCGATGCGGCCGCCGAGTCGGCACGCGCCAACGCCGGGCAGTTCGACGACGCGACCATCGATCTCCAGGGGCGGCCGTTCGACCGGGTGCGACTCTGGGCGCGAGCCGAAGCGGTGCAACTCGCCAAAGTCTTCACCGGCGGTGCGCTGGGCGATCCGGCGGCTGATGCCGATCCGACGGCGCCGCTCGTCATCCCGGGTCACCAGCCGGCCCTGTATCATCCCGGCGTCTGGGCGAAGAACTTCGCGGCGGCGGGCATTGCGAAGCGGCTCGGCGGGGCAGCGCTCAATCTGATCGTCGACAACGACATCTACTCGCGGCCCGCGATCGATCTTCCCGCCGGAACACGCGACGAACCACGCCGGACGGCGATCGCGTTCGATGAACGCCAGCGTGCCCGGCCCTGGGAAAACGCATTCATTCAGGACATCGATCTCTTTGCGTCTTTCGGAGACCGCGTCGCCGCGACCATGCGGCCGTGGAACGTCGAACCCCTGATCGCCGGGCGATGGCGGACGGCGGAATGCCGCAGGACGCTCGGGGCCGACGTTCCGGAATGCCTGACGGCGGTCCGGCATGCGACCGAAGCCTCGTGGGGACTGCACAATCTCGAACTGCGGATGAGCGACCTGTGCGAATCCGAGCCGTTTCTGTGGGTCACCGGACATTTGCTGGCGCAGCTTCCGCGGTTCGTCGACGTCCACAACGAGGTCTTGGCCGAGTACCGCCGGCTCTATGGCCTGAAGAGCCGGAACCATCCGGTCCCGTCGCTCGAAGAGCGCGCCGAATGGCTCGAAGCCCCGTTCTGGGTCTGGCGCGACGACGCACCGCACCGTCGGAGGGTGTTCGCGAAGCAAGCGGGAAATCGAACCATTCTCGCCGACGACACGGGTCGCCAGTTCGCCGTGCTTCCGTTGTCGCCCACGATGGAGGCCTGTTGCGCCGTCGAGGTGCTGCGGACGTTGCCGTCGCAGGGAATCCGGCTGCGAACCCGCGCCCTGACGACCACGCTGTTCGCCCGACTGTTCCTCGCCGATCTATTCGTGCATGGCATCGGCGGGGCGAAGTACGACGAGATGACCGACCGGATCATCGCGCGGTTCTTCGGAATTCCCGCGCCGGACTACGCCACGGTCTCGGCGTCGCTCTACCTGCCGTTCGCGCAGCCGTTCGACGACTCGCCCGACGATGAACGGCGACTCGTCGCCTTGCTGCGCGATCTGGATCAGAACCCGCAGCGCCATTTGACGCGCGGCTTCGACCCGCAGATCGATCGCCTGCTCGACGAAAAGGCCGCCCTGATCGCCGAGCAGGATGCGGCACATCCGGCGACCATCAGCACTCGACGGCAACGGCGCTCCCGTTCCAGCGCGAATGCGCTTCGATTTCAGCGACTCCAGGAGGTGACGAGCCGGCTCGCCCGGTTCGTCGCCGCCCAGCGCGACGACGTCTTGCAAGAACTGGCCGCGGTTCGCCGTCGACTGAAGGCCGATCGGATTCTGACGAGCCGCGAGTTCTCGTTCGTGCTGTACCCCGAACAGAAGCTGCGCCCGTTTCTCGTCGGTCTGACGACGTAAGAGACGATGCTCGCACGGCAGAGCGACGTGCCTGCCGAACCGTCCGATCCTGCCGGCGACCCCATCGCCGTTCGCGATTTCCGCGATCAGAGCCGCGACCGTCAGGGAGCATTTCTGCGGCAAGCCGCGCCGACATGCGCTTCCTGACGGTCGCGGCTCTGATTTCGTCTTGTGGGACGTCGTTCGCCTGGGGGAATGCCCACGGCCCGGGCGGCTTCCAAGGAACATGTCGCGTAAGTCGAGTCATCGGCGTTCCCGACATTGCTCCCCAGGGAGAGGGGAACCGACGACGCCGTGTGTTCCTTGACACCACACATCCCGGAACGGAAATAAGAACGCTCGGCGAGAGCCTCGCCCTCTCCGCAGTCGGTCTTGAAACCGACTGCGATCGTTTAGTCGTCGTCGAGGCTCTACTTTTTCGGCTTGTCGCGAAGGTAGACGACCGAGAACATCGTCGTAAAGTCGTTCTCTTTCGTTCCGGAGTTCGGCTGCGAGTTGTATTCATGTCGCAGCCCGAGACGCATCGCCCAGGCTTCGCGAGAGTCGAGCTTCACGAGCACGCCGTAATTGGTGGTCGCCCGGAAGACGCCCATATCGGCGAGACTGGGCGTGAGGGTGCTCTTGTACTCGAGTTGCGTGCGGTCGAAGACGGGCCATTTGGCCTCGGCCTCGGCGAACAGGTCGGGCGTGACGCGCGTGCCGAGCGGCTCGCCGTACTTTTCGACGGTGGCACCGGGCCCGAGACGGAAGATGAGACGCTTTTCCTTCTCGTTGTAGAACCGGTAGCCGACGCCGCTCGCGAAGGTGCCGCGGTAGTCGAGTTCGGCCAGCTCGTCGAACAAGTGTCGGTGCGTCGAGAACAGGATCCACTTCGCCTTTTTGTCTTTGCCGAAGTCGGTGTTGCCGTTGATCTGCCAGCGGCTCTGCGTGACTTTCTCGCCCGCGGTGGCGTGCCGGCCGTTCCACTCGAACTGATGGAACACCTTCTCGAATTGGCGCTCGAAGATGCCGCCGATGTAGACCTCGCTCGTCTCGCTGTTCCCGTCGACCCACGTGCCGCCGAACTCGAATCGCTTCGTCCAGCTTCCCGTCTGAGTACCGGCGTAGGAGTAGGTCGAACGCATCGCGTCGTACCAGGCCCGGGTCAGCGGTGGCGGATCACTCACCACGGGCGGAGTTTCGGCCGAGGCCGGCTGAACCTTGGGATCGGACTTGGATTCCCCCTTCGCTTTCGATTCTGATGGCTCGGCGTCGGTCGCGGCGGGTTCCTTTGCGGGACGTTCGGCCGGCGTGACGACCGTCAAATCAGCCGAGGCCTCTTCGATCCGGTCGACGAGCGAAATGGGAATGAGAAGTTCGCCGCCGTACGGCATTCGCCAGCGGAGCGAACCGTCCGTCATGCCGACGCTCACGCCGGAAACCCGATCGCCGTTCGTCAGGACCAGGATTTCCGACAAATCGCCGTTCTCGCCCGCCCGCCCGCCGGCGCACACCATCAGCGCGACCGCCAGAAAGGCGGTCAGCCGCGTCGCAGTTCGGAACAGTCCGGCGGTCAAGGCAAAGGGTGTCGTGGCAAGGATCGTTCGGGCGCGGATCATAGTCGGGCGCCGCCCGTGGGGCAACACGCGATCATCGAGTGCGTCACTGGGCGCGGCGTGACGTTACAGGC
>JBAQZJ010000467.1:0-15928 GCA_049790855.1 Planctomycetaceae bacterium
GTCAGGGAGCGCGCTTCCTGACGGTTGCGGCTAAACGATTGTGAATGAAAAGCCTATGAATCTTCCGACGATCGCCCCCGGCAAAACGAAACTCGGCTGGATCGGCACCGGCGTGATGGGCACAAGCATGGCCGGGCATCTGCTCGACGCCGGTTATGCCGTCACGGCCTACATCCGCACGAAATCCAAGGCCGAGGCTCTGACGTCGAAGGGGGCGACGGTCGTCGACAGCCCGAAGGCGGTCGCCGGGGCCTCCGACGTCGTCTTCGCGATCGTCGGCTTCCCGCAGGATGTTCGCGAAGTGTTTCTCGGTAGCGACGGACTGCTCGCGGGCAGCAAGTCCGGCACGATTCTCGTCGATATGACGACCAGCGAGCCGTCGCTCGCCGTCGAAATCTACGAGGCGGCGAAAGCCGAAGGCGTGCATGCGGTCGACGCCCCGGTCTCGGGCGGCGACGTCGGCGCGAAGAACGCGGCGCTGTCGATCATGATCGGCGGCGACGAACCCGTCGCCCTGGCGCTGCGTCCCTGTTTCGAGGCGATGGGCAAGACGATCGTCCGCCAAGGCGGTCCCGGCGCCGGACAGCACACGAAGATGGTCAACCAGATCCTGATCGCCACGGGCATGATCGGCGTCTGCGAGGCGCTGCTGTACGGGTACAAGGCGGGCCTCGACCTGGAGACCGTCCTCAAATCCGTCTCGACGGGCGCGGCCGGCTCGTGGTCGCTGTCGAACTACGGCCCGCGAATGATGGCGAACAACTTCGACCCCGGCTTCTTCGTCGAGCACTTCATCAAAGACATGGGCATCGCGCTGGCCGAAGCGAAACGGATGAAACTCTCGATGCCGGGCCTCGCTCTCGGCGAACAACTCTACATCGCCCTCCAGGCGCAGGGCCACGGCCGCAAGGGCGTGCAGGCGCTGTTGCTGGCGCTGGCGGAGATGTCGAAGGTGGATTGGGTGGGGCGGGGGAAGTGAGAGACGAACATGCTCAGCAACGAGACGATTGAGTCCTACCGCCGGATGACGGTCGCCGAGCGGGCCGATATCGTCCTGGCGATGATTCGTGACAACGCTCCAGCCCTGCTGCACGGTCCGCCGGACGTAGTGGATCGCAGGTTTGAGTTGTTGCGCCGGCAGAACGATGAACGCAATCGATGGATGAGGGAAGGCATGGCGCGGACGGGTCGATGCGATGGATAACCCCGACCAATTCGTTCCCGCGAACTCGGCATCGCCGATCGTCTCGAACAACTTCTTTCGGAACCACCGCTTTAGGTCAGCAGAACTATGCCCCGTAAAGGTGAAGCCTTCGCCGGATTGACTGTCGCGCTCATCACGCCGTTCAAGGACGGCCAAGTGGACGAAGCGGCGCTCCGGAAACTTGTCGATTTTCAAATCGAGGCAGGGACCGACTGTGTCAGCCCCTGCGGCACGACAGGCGAAAGCCCGACGCTGACGCACGAAGAGGACGAGCGCGTCGTTGCGATCGTCTGTGAGCAGGCGGCCGGTCGTGTGAAGGTCGTCGCCGGGACGGGGTCGAACAGCACCGCCGAGGCGATCCGGCTGACGAAGTCGGCGAAGAAGGCCGGGGCCGACGCGGCGCTCGTCGTCGGACCGTACTACAACAAGCCGACGCAGGACGGCTTCTACCGGCATTACGAGGCGATCGCCGCGGCCGTCGAGCTGCCGATCGTGCTCTACAACATTCCCGGCCGCACCGCGAAGAACATCGAGCCGGAAACGATCTGCCGGATTTCCGAGATTCCCGCGGTCGTCGCCGTCAAGGAATCGACCGGCTCGATGGATCAGGCGTCGCAGATCCTGTCGGGTTCCGACCTGACGGTGCTCTCGGGCGACGACAGCCTCACGCTGCCGCTGTTGGCGTTGGGAGGCTCGGGGGTCGTTTCGGTCGTCGGCAACATCGTGCCGAAGGACGTGAAGGCGATGATCGCCGCCTGGAAGGCCGGCGACGTCGCCGAAGCGCAGCGGCGGCACCACCAACTGTTCCCGCTGTGCCGCGACATGCTTTCGCTGTCGACGAATCCGATTCCCCTCAAGGCGGCGATGGCGCTCCTGGGTCGCGATTCGGGCGAAGTGCGGCTGCCGCTCACGCCGTTGACGGAACGCGAAACGTCGAAGCTGCGCGAAACGCTGGTCACCTACGGGCTGCTCTAGGTCTCGGCGACACGCTCCGTCGCTTGCGTTTTCGCGCTGCTCGGCTCGTGACCGTCGGTGCGCCGCGAAAACGCAAGCGAAGGGGTGCCGCGGGACAAGCCCGCTTCCTTTTCAACTCTCGGCGCGCGTGCCAGAATAGCCGCATCTCGCGAGGTCGCGAGGAATCCCTTGCGTCGATCCTGCCCCGTGGGCCGCGGCCGGAGCACGCATCAGTCGGAGGTGCCGCGGTGATTTTTCGTCGGAAGAAGCAGGATGAGGCAGAGGAACAGGAACAGATCGAGTACGTCCTGTTTCAGGGGCCGCTCAACGGCAATACGCCCGACCTGCGTGCGAACGCGAAGCTCGCGCAGGTCGCCCTGGTGCCCACGAAGGAACTGGTCACCGACGCGATCATGCGGCGGGCCGAAATGATCCGCCTCGATCCGAAAGGAAACGCGGCGATCGTGCGACTCTACGTCGACGGCGTGCCCTATCCCGCCGCGCGCATGCCCCGCCAGCAGGGCGTCGCCGTCACGCAGATGGTCAAGCTCCTCGCCGGGCTGGACGTCAAAGAGCGCGGTCGCGGTCAGGCGGGCGGCGTCAACGCCGAACACGAAGGCGTCAAGTACGAATTGAAGGTCCAGGTCGCGCCCGGCGACGCCGCAGAACGGCTGATCGTCCGTATCGAGAATCTCAAGACCCGTCCCGAACGGCCGGACGAGCTGGGTTTCTCGCAGACGATGCGCGACAAGCTCCGAGAGTTGACGACCGAGCATTCGGGAGGCCTGTTCTGCGTCGGTCCGTCGGGATCGGGCGTCACGACGACGACGTTCGGAATCCTTCGCGCGCTGGATCCTTACACCCGAACGATTCTGACGCTGGGCGACACCGAGGAACGCAAGCTGATCGCGATCAACCCGGCACCGTTCGAATGGACGGAGGAGGACGATCTCAAATCGATGGTTCAGCGCGTCATGCGCATCGAACCGAACGTCCTGTTCATCGATCCGGTTCGCGACGCCGACACGGCACGAACCGTTTTCGACTACACGGACGTCGTCTCGTTCGTGGCCGAGTTTCCCGTCAAGGACGTCGCCAGCGGGGTCCAGCAGCTGATCCAATGGACCGGCGATCCGAACGTCGTCGCCGACGGCCTTCGCGGGCTGGTCAGCCCGAAGCTGATTCGGAAACTCTGCACGAAGTGCAAACAGGTCTTCAAACCAAACCCGAAGGCGATCGCCAAGCTGGGCCTGCCCCCCGAAACGCAAATCCTCTACCGCCCACCTCGCCCCCCGGCTCCCGGAACGCCGGAAGCGGACGCTTACGTGCCTTGCTCGAAATGCGGCGGAATCGGCTATCTCGGCCGGATAGGCATTTTCGAGGTGTTTGAAATGTCCGACGGCATGAAAGAAGTCGTCCGCGCCGGTGCCGCCCCGCAGCAGATCCGGCAGCTGATGCGAACCGAAGACATGCAGACCTTCCAGAAGGAAGCGTTGCGGCTCGTCGCCGAAGGCGTCACGGCTCTGGAAGAGGTCCAGCGCGTCTTTCAGCAGCCGGCGGGGTAGGCCGCTTCGTTCGCGAGTGCGCACCCCGGTTTTCACAAACGGGGTCAGGCGTCGAAATTCCTTCGCGCGCCACGACGGTGTACGTCTGGCCGCGTGAAAACGGCTCGGGGGGATTGAATCGGCCGTTCCGACCGTGCCGAACGGCCCGGTTCTGCGAATTTCGCCGACTCGACCGAAAGTGCCGGCCGCGGCCGGTCGATCATAGTGGTGCGGGTGACATGCGGGCCGGGCGTCCCGGAAGCATTTCGCCGTCGTCGGTCGTGTCGTTCCGGGCCTGTCTCGGTTCGGCCGACGGGCGCCCCGAAGGATCGCAGCGAAGGTCGTCAAGGATGAAGCTCTTCAGCCCGAACCAGATCGGCCGACTGGCAGTGCTTTCCTGCGGTGCCCTTCCGCTTGTCATCGTCGGATGCCAGGGCAGCGTCGGCGGGCAGACGCTGCCGAGCGCCTATTACCTGCGGGACGACGTTCAGTACTTCCCCGCCGGTCCCGAGTTCCCGCTGGCCAACCAGGAACGGGTGCTTGAAGAATACCGCCTCGAACAGCAGTCGATCCGCGAGGGGCTTCAGCCCCCGCCGCCGTTGCCGTAAGGCGTCTTGCCGAACGCGAGCAAGTCTCTAAAGCCCGCCCCTTGCAAGGGGCGGGCTTTAGAGCGATTTCGACATCCGTTCGGCGAGGCGTTGCAGGGCCGGGCTGACGTCGTGCGGGTCGAGATGCACGTTCAGGATGCTGAACTTGTCCTGATTCGCCAGCGCCGCCTTGAGCGCCTTGTCGAGATCGCGTTCCGTCTGAACCTCGAAGCCCCAGCCGCCGCCGAGCAGCTCCGGCAGCCGGTGGTAGTGCCAGTTGGGGATGTCGTTGAACGGGCCTTCCTGCAGGAACCGCTCGGTCGTGTAGCCGTGGTTGTTGAGCACCACGACGATCGGGCTGAAGCCGTGCTTGAGCGCCGTTCCCAGTTCCAGGCAGGTCATCTGAAACGCGCCGTCTCCGACGAGCACGATCGGCCGCAGATTTCGGTCGGCGACCTGCACCCCGACCGCCGCGGGAATCGCGAAGCCCATCGACGTGTAGTACGCCGGGCTGAGGAATTCGGTCCGCTGATGGATCGTCAGGTCGGCCGAGCCGAACAGGCTGTCGCCGACGTCGGCGACGACGACCATGTCCTCGGCCAGCAAAACGTTGATCCGGGCGAACAGCGTGCGGACCGTGACCTTGGCGTCGGGCTGCATCTCGTAATGATCGAGAATTCCGCCGCGATCCTTCGGCAGCGGCCGTTTCGGCGACGACAGCTTCGCCTTGCTCAGACCGGCGACGAAATCGCTCAGGACGACGTCGTCGAAGCGGTGGTGGCGGACCCGCAGTTTCTCGCTCGTGGCGTAGATGCAGCGTCCTGGATCGAGCCGGGCCGTGTAGATGCCGAGGTTGATGTCGGTCATGAACGTGCCGAGCAGCACGACGCAGTCGCTGTCTTCGACGAACTTCCGCACCGTCTCGCGTCCCATCGCTCCTTCGTAGACGCCGAGATAGAGCGGATGTTTCTCGCTGACGACGCTTTTGCCCAGCAGCGTCGCGCACATCGGGATTTCGTTTCGTTCGGCGAGCTTGATCACTTCGCCCTGCAGCCCGAACCGGTGCATTTCGACGCCCGCGATGATGACCGGCTTGTTGCAGCCGTTGATCATCTCGGCCGCCTCGGCGAGCGCCTCGCGAAGCACGGCAGCGTCGCTCTTCGGCGTCGAGACCGTCGGCACGTGCGGGTGAACCGCTTCGGATCGCACGCGGTCTCGCGGCAGTTCGAGATAGACCGGACGCTTGAACCGGACCGCCGCTTCGAGACAGCGATCGATCTCGCGGAACGCCGTCAGCGGATCGTCGAGCACGGCCGAGGCGACGGTGATCTTCTCGAAGACCTGTTTCTGCGTGTCGAAATCGCGGACGCGGTGATGCAGCAGCGGATCGCTCTCGCGTTCACGAATTCCCGGCGAGCCGCTGATGACGACCACCGGACTTTTCTCCGCGTAGGCTCCGGCGATGCTGTTGCAAAGGCTTAATCCGCCGACGCAATAGGTCACACAGACGGCACCCAGGCCGTGAACTCGAGCGTAGCCGTCGGCGGCATACCCGGCATTGTCTTCGCGGGTCGTGCCGATGACGCGGATCGGGCTTTCTTCGAGCATCCCGTAGAACTGAAGCACGAAGTCGCCGGGAATCCCGAAGACGTCACGAACGCCGTAGTCCTGTAATCGTTGGATCAGATAATCGCCGATCGTCTGCGTCGCCGACGACTTCGCGGATCGCGACTTCTCGCGTACCGCTTTGCCGTTTTTCGTCGCCTTGCCGTTCCTGCCGGCCTTGGCGCGAGATGCCGTCTTGGTCGATCCGCCGGTCCTGGCTGCCATGGTGCCACCTTTCGGTTGAAGCCGCGACGATCATGTCGCGCTGGAATTTTCGGGCCTGCCTCGCAGCAGGTCAACGGCGCTTTCGTGAGGTCGTGCTGCGTCGAATTCTCCCGACCGCAATAAGCCAACATCGAAGGGTCTCGCGCCAAGCCGCCAAGGAAGCGGGCTTTCCCACGTTTCGCGGGCGCTCATTGAAGAGCGTGCCATGAAACGCGAGGAGGGCCATGGACGTCGGAACCGCGTCGTTGGTTCATGGTCGAGTTCAAGCGAGAACCCGTGCGGCTCCTCAAAAAGGCGAAGCCCGTCGGTGCGCGAAGTCGCCCGCGCCCGGATGTCGAAGCGGATCGACAGCCGGTTCGTCGTGGACGGCTCGAGTACGGCCATCGCCCGGCAGTGCCTCGGTGAATCGCTCGCGGCGCATTCCGACCGCGGCGTGCAGTACGCCGGCGAGCGTCACCGGAGGCTGCTGACCCGGCGCGGCGTCACCTGTTCGATGAGCCACCGCGAAACCTGCCGGGATAACGCGCCGGTGGAATCGTTCCTCGCCACTTTGAAGAAGGAGGTCGTGCATCACGAGCAGCACCGGGGCCGCCGCACGTCACAGTCGCAGCGCGTCAGAGCCTCTTCAAAACCGCCGAAGCGTCCTACAACCGCAACCGCAGGCCCTCGGCGGTCGTGGGTCAGTTTGACGGTTTGTCGTCTTTCGCTCCGCGAAAGAACGCCCTTTCGCGGAGCGAAAGGCGACAGTTCCGGCCGCTTTGCTCAAAGTGACCCACGACCCCCTCGGCGATTCAATTCAATAGACTGCGTTGCAGCACGTCGCGGGCCTGGTCGAAGTAGGGCTGCCATTCGATTTCGGGCTGGCCGTCGCGCAGGCAATCGCGAACCTTCTGCAGCGTGTTGCGGGCCATGTGCGGGCAGCGGTTGCAGGCGCAGGTCTCACCGGTGCTGGTCATGATGCCCGGCACGGGAATATACTCGTGCTGCGGAGCGACCTTCTGGAAGGCGTGGATCATCGCCGGCTCGGTGGCGACGAGGAACGTCGTCGGCTCCGTCACCCCTTGAACATGCCGGCGCAGCTTTTCGGTCCCGCCGACGACGTCGGAGACTTCGAGGATGTTCTGCGGGCATTCGGGGTGGGCGAGGATCACGCTGCCGGGGTTGTTCCGCTTCGCCCGCAACAGATCCTGCAGGCTGAAGATCTCGTGAACCATGCAGGCGCCGGGCCACAGGATCAGCGGCCGGCCGGTGACCTCGATCAGATACCGGCCGAGGTGCTGGTCGGGAACGAAGAGGATCTCCTTGTCGGCCGGCACGCGGTCGATGATCTCGCGGGCGTTGCCGCTGGTGACGATCCAGTCGCACAGGCTCTTGGTCGCCGCGGTCGTGTTGATGTAGGCGACGGTTTGAAAGTCGCGCCCCTCGCTTCGCAGCTTGTCCTGATACGCCTTGAGCGCCTCGTAAGGACAACTGTCGGCCAGCGAGCACCCGGCCTGCAGGTCGGGCATCAGCACGGTCTTCGACGGGCTGAGGATCTTCGCGCTTTCGCCCATGAAATGCACGCCACAGAAGACGATCGTCGGCGTCTCGACCTGTGTCGCGTCGCGCGCCAGTTTGAGGCTGTCGCCGGTGTAGTCGGCGATGTCCTGAATCTCGCCGTCGACGTAGTAGTGAGCGAGAATCGTCGCCTGCTTTTCCTGCTTCAAAGCGTCGATCTCGTCCATCAGATCGAGGGGATCTTCCTCAACGACGGGCGTGCGATCGGGAACGGTGGATAGGATATCGAGGCTCATGGCGTTGCCTCCCGAGACGGAGGCTGAAAGAGAACGATCGGAATGCGCCCCCAATTCTATACGAACGCCGTCGAGGGGACACCGGACGCGGTCGTAGGGCCGGCTATTCCGGCCGGTTTCCGCGTCGATGGCCGCTTCGGATGCAGTCGGAAGAAATCGCGGATGTACGCGGATAAGACGTGGATTGACGCGGATGTCGGCTCGACGGAATCCGAACTGTCGATCGGTTCCTGGGGAGCATGCAATGCCATCTGCGTCCATCCGCGTCCATCCGTGATCCTTTCCAATCGTCCCGAATACGGCACCTCGGAGCACGAACACATCCACACAGCCGAGCCTACGTGCTCTCTCGTCGCACCGCGTCGGCTTCGAGGGCTTCAATGCGGCCGACGAGATAGTCGATCGAGCCGCGGTGCTCCAGGAACGTCGCGAACTCGCGGGGGGCGTCGGCGTCGGTCAGCCCGCGGACGAGCGGGTCGAAGAAATGAATCGCCTGCGACGTCACGAAGTTCAACGGGCGGCTCATCTCCAGCGCAAGCAGGGCCGGCGTCGTCAGCCGGCGGCGGACGATCTCGCGGCAGACGCGGTCGACGATCTCCGCCTGCCGCGGCGTCGGCTCGGCCGGACCAGGCGGATCGACGGCGAAGGCGTGCTTGAGCCAGCGGAGCAAGTCGGTCGCTTCCGAAAGGACGGCGATGGTCCCACCGGCCGCAGCCGGCGGGCTTCAGCGTGATGACAAAGCGCCATGAGGCGAGGGCAGACGTCGTTCGATGAAGGCGACGGCCTGTTCGCGATCGCCGCCCCACGTCAGATGCAGGCCCGTCAGCACGTCGAGCGCACTCGGCCTCGCCCGCGTCGACAGGAACGCCCCGTGCTCGTCGTAGCGAAATCGATTCAGACGATCCCACGAGCGTCGCGTCTCGAGGCCGAGACATCGCACGGCGACGCCGTCTTCAGCGACGATCGTTCGCGTCGGAAAGTAGAACCGGCGGAGGCTCAGCACCAACAGGGCGACCGAAAGCAGGCCGACCGCCGCGCTCTCTGCAATCATCGCCGCGAGAACACCGGCGGCGAGCGTCGCTGCGACGGCTGCGACGAGCTTCGGCAGGGATCGACGGGCCGGGTGGACGGTCCACGCGAGACCCGAGGCCGGCGTCGCCCGTTCCGGCAGACGGGTCGAAACGGGCGACGGCACGGTCGAGTCCTGCGTCACTTGCCGAACATGCCTCCCACGCCCTTCATCACGTCGCCGGCGTCGAGCTTGCCGTCGGCGAGTGCGGCGTCGACCTGGCCGGCGATCGGCGCCGGCAGCCGGGCTTTCAGAAAGTCCAACGTCGTCTCGGCGGCCTTCCGCGACAACTCAGGCGACAGTCCGGTCTTTTCGGAAATGACGGCGACGAGCTGATCCATGACGGTCCTCCTGGTTCGAGATGCAGAGACGCGACACTCGGCCCGCCGTCGAGAGTAACGAGACCGATCACGTTCCGCTACCGGGAATCGTCATGCGATGCCGAACAGTCGCCGTGCGTTCGCCGTCGTCGCCAGGGCGAATTCCACCGGTGCCATTCCATGCGCCTCCGCCAGAACGGCCGCGGTGTGGGCGATATAGCCCGGTTCGTTCCGCTTGCCGCGGTGGGGCATCGGGGCGAGGTACGGGGCGTCGGTCTCGATGAGAATGCGATCGAGAGGCACCGCTTTCGCCACGGCACGCAGGGCGTCGTTCCGCTTGAAGGTGACCATTCCCGCAAACGAAATGAACAGTCCCAATTCGAGACAGGCCTCCGCCGTCGCGAGATCGCCGCTGAAGGAGTGCATCACCCCATGCAGCGGGCCGGCCGCGGCGGCGTTCCTCAGTTGCGCGACGACGTCGGTCTCGGCTTCGCGGCAGTGAACGACGAACGGTTTGCCGATCGTTCGTGACAGCTCCAGATGACGATCGAACGCTTCGCCCTGCGACTCGAACGGCGTGTAGTCCCAATAGCGGTCGAGGCCCGTCTCGCCGATCGCCACGACCTGCGGCTCGCCGGCCAGCGCGACGATGCGGTCCCAATCGCCCGGTTTCTCCTCGGCGACGTAATTCGGCTGAATGCCGACCGCAGCGAACACGTCGTCGTGCCGCGATGCGAGTTCCACCGCCGCGACACTCGACCCCGCCGTCGTGCCGATCGTGAGCATTCCGACGACACCGATCGATCGCGCTCGCGCCATCGTGTCGTCGCGGTCGCCGTCGAACGCCGGCTCGTCGAGATGGCAATGCGTATCGAAGAGTTGCATGGTCACCGATCAGTTCAGCCGCGGCGGTCGGGTTCGGGGGATCGAAGATCGCGGAGTCGTTGCAGTTCGATCAGGTTCCGGGTCTCGCGGTCGCGGATCCGCTTGAGGACCGGGATCGAATCGCACGCGACGACCGCCTCCTCGGCGACGGCGACGACGCTCTGCTGGTTCGCGATCAGCCGGTCGAGCATGTAGGTCAACGCGAGATAGTGCAATTGTGCGAACGCCGACGGGAAATTCGTCAGTTCCGGCAACAGATGTCGGGCGGCGAGCCGTTCGGCCGTCTCGGCGGAGCTTTGCCGTTGTTCCTTCGCGAGCCGGCCGAGCGTCGCCGCCGCCTCGTCCTGCCCGGCGTCGGTCCACAACTCCGCCTGGCTGACGTACTGGAGCAGACTCAACTCCAGCGCCGCCAGCAACTCGACGAGCGCCTCGTCGCAGGTCGTCGGCGGTTCGGTCATGGGGAAGCCTGTGAATCAGGACTTGTAGGTCAGGCTCCCGCCTGACGACACGGTCATTGTGCGGGCCGTCAGGCGGGAGCCTGACCTACGATAACAGCGAATCCGCCACGATCGACGCGGCGCGACTGAGGGGCTCGACGAACACGCCGAGCAGCAGAATCGGAATCGTCAGTGCGATCACCAACCCGTCCGCGGCGAGCGACGGCTTGATCTCGCGCAGCCGTTCCGCATCGGTCGGCGGTTGCAGGTACATCGCCTTCAAAATGCGGGCGTAATAGAACACGCTCCAGACGGTGTTCACGACGGCGATGCCGACGAGCGCCCACATCACGGGGCTGACCCAGCCGGCCTGCAGGCTCGCCGCGAACACCATGAACTTGCCGATGAATCCGCCGGCCGGCCACAGCCCGACGAGACTCAGACAGCAGATCGCCATTCCGCCGCACACGACCGGCAACCGCGTCCCCAGCCCCGCGTAGTCGGCGATCTGCTCGCTGAAGGTGACGTTCCGCAGCAGCGCAACGATCGCGAACGCCCCTAAGTTCATGAAGACATAGACCGCGAGATAATAGAACAGCCCTTCCAGCCCGCGGCGGCCGACCTCCTCGCCGGCGACCATCCACGCCGCCACGCCCATCAGCATGTAACCGGCATGCGCGATCGTCGAGTAGGCGAACAGCCGCTTGGCATTCTCCTGGCTGAACGCGGCCAGGTTTCCGAGCGTCATCGTCGTCGCTGAGACGACCGCCAGGCCGACTCCGAACGCGAAACGCAGCTCTTCGCCCGCCGCCCCGCCCGTTCCGAACAGCGATTGCACAAACCGCACGAGCAGCGCGAACGCCGCGGCTTTGGGGGCGACCGACAGGAATCCCGCGACCTCGGCCGACGCTCCTTCAAACGCATCCGGGCACCAGAAATGGAACGGCACAAGCGACAGCTTGAATGCCAAGCCAGAGAATACAAACACGGCCCCCAGCACGACGGTTCGCCCTTCGGCCGTCGCCAATGGACTGACACCTGTTTCGAGCAGCGACGGCATCCGTTCGGCGATCGCCGGCAGCGTCGCGACGCCGAGCGCTCCCGCAATCAGACTCGTCCCGTACAGCAGAATCCCCGCGGCGCCCGCTCCGTAGACGAGGTACTTGAGCGCCGCCTCGCTGCTTTGCCGGCGGCCTTTCTGGAAGCCGACAAGTGCATAGCCGGGCACACTCGCCATCTCGACCGACAAAAACAACATCAGCAGATGGTTCGATTGCACCATGAGCAGCGCCCCGAGCGTCGAACCGAACAGCAGCGTGTAAAAATCAGGACCGTCCTCGCGATCGGGAATGCCGCCGATCGCCGTCAGCCAGGTCGTCAAGGCGAGAAACATCAACAGCAGTGCTCGCAGATAGACCGTCAGCGGATCCTGCACGAGCATGTTCGCAAAGAACGCCTGCCGCGTGATCGACGGTTCGCTGCCGAAAGCCGCCAGCCATTGCGGCAATGTCACCGCGAGAGCCAGCACCGCCCCTCCCAAAGCGACCCAGCGCGGTTCCATGACGCGATCGGTGCCGAGCAACCGTCCCAGCAGCAACGCGAGAATCGTTGCGCAGACGACGAGTTCCGCGGCAAACGCCGGCAACGAGACGTCGATCGTCTCGCGGATCAGATCGTCGATCAGCCGGGAAAAGGTCACGGGGGTTGAGGGTTGAGGGTTGAGGGTTGAGGGTTGACAAAGCCCACCCTTTGCAAGGGTGGGGCACTAACGCAAATCGTTCAACACAGTCCGTTCGGCCTGCCCGTTCCGGTCCGCGATCGCCCCCGCGTCGAGGTTCTCGACGAGCTTGGCGAGCGTCGGTTCGGTCACATTCAGGGCCAGCTTCGGATAGACCCCCAGCACGATCGACAACGACAGCAGCACGCCGGCGACGGTGGTCTCTCGCCAGGAGAGCGGCAACGAGAGACCTTCTTCATGCGGGCCGACGTAGCTCGGCCCCATGTAAACCCGCTGGATCATCAGCAGGAAATACGCTGCGGTCAGTATCACGCCCAGTGCCGCGAACATCGTCGCCCAGGGCGAGTAGTTCCACGAGCTGAGCAGGACGAATACCTCGCCGATAAACCCGGCCATGCCCGGCAGACCCAACCCGGCGAAGAACAAGCCGATCGCCAGCGTCGAATAGAGCGGCATCCGCCCCAGCACATGCCCGAAGTGATTAATGTCGCGGTGATGGACGCGGTCGTAGAGCACGCCGACGACGAAGAACATGCCCGCCGAAATCAGGCCGTGTGCCAGCATCATGAACACGGCGCCATTCACACCGAGCAGCCAGTAGTCGCGGCCGACTGTTCCACCATCGCCCATCGTCCACACGCCCAGGCCCAGCAGCACGTAACCCATGTGGCTCACGCTGCTATAGGCGACGAGTCGCTTGAGATCGGTTTGCGCCATCGCCACGAGTGCCCCGTAGACGATGCTCACGACCCCCAGCGTCACCACGAGCCACGACATCGCCAGCGCCCCTTGCGGAAACAGCGGATACGCGATTCGCAGCAGGCCGTAACCGCCAATCTTCAGCAGCACTCCGGCCAGCAACATGCTGACGGGCGTCGGTGCTTCGACGTGGGCGTCGGGCAGCCAGGTATGAAACGGCACGCTCGGCAACTTGATGGCGAACGCGACGAGCAGCAGGGCGAACGCCGTCAGTTGGAACTGTCTTGAAAACGTCACGCCGACATAATCGCCGCTCGCTCGGCCCTGGCCGATTTCCGCGAGGGTCATCAGGTCGAACGTCGGCGCCGCGCCGCCCTGTCCGCTGCCGAAGTAGGTCATCAACAGCACGACGAGCAGCAGCACGCTGCCGAACAGCGTGAACAGCACGAACTTGATCGCCGCGTATTCCTTTCTCGGCCCGCCCCACACGCCGATCAGAAAATACATCGGCAGCAGCATCAGCTCGAACAGCACGAAGAACAGGAAGAAGTCGAGCGCGACGAACACGCCCAGCAGACTCGTCTCGAGCAGCAGGAACAGCACGAGATAGCCTTTGAGCCGCTGCGTCACACTCCAGCTTGCCAGCATCCCCAACAGCGACAGCAGGCTCGTCAACACGACCAGCGGCAGACTCAGCCCGTCGAGGCCGAGTTGATAATGAATGTTCCAGGTTCCGATCCAGGGCGCGTCGACGCCCAGCCGGATGCCATGCACGTCGGGCGTCGCCGCGAAGTACATCGGTAACAGCGGCACGATCGTCAGCGCGAACACCGCCCCCGTCACCGCCGTCGCAAACGCCCGCAGACCACGCGGATTGTTCCCGTTGAACCCGAGCAGGCACAGCGCGCCAGCCGCCGGCAGGAAGATGATGAGACTGAGTAGGAACGCGGGGGACATCGGGTTGAGGGTTGAGGGTTGAGGGCTTCGTTTCGCCGCGACCGTCAGGGAGCGCTTCGCGTCATTTCGGAATCAATACCACCGCCAGTGCAAACAGAATCGCCGCCGCGGCAGCCAGCGCCATCACGTATTGCCGCAAGTGGCCGGTCTGCACATGTCGCAATCCGCGGCCAGTGGCCCAGGTGACGTCCGCCAATCTGTTCACGAGTCCGTCGACGACAACTTCATCGAAGATTCGATCGAGCCGTGAAACGCCGAGAGTCAATTTCCCGAGGCCATGCGCCAGCGGATCGAACACGAGCCGATCGATCGCTGCCGTGCCCGACGCGACGAACATCACCGGGCGAACGACGAGCGCACGCTGCATGGCATCCAGCCGCCAGCCGTCGCGGAGCAATCCGAGTGTCGGCCCCAGCGTTCCGGCCGCGTGCCGCACCTTGACCAGTCCGGTCCCGTAGACGAGCAACGCCAGCGCGGTGCCAGTTGTTGCCGCGATCAGCCCCCAGAGCGACGCCGTGTGATGAGCGGACTGGTAGGCGTAATAGTGTGGCACACCTGAAAGAAATGCGTCTGCAGGATTCGGCGCTCGACTCGCCCTGATCGTTTCGCACAGGACGCCTCGGTCTCCTCCGACGGCGACGAATGCCGCGAAGCACGCCAGCACGACCAGCGGAACCGTCATTAAGAATGAGCTTTCCTTGACGGTGTGATGAAGGTCTTCATCGCGCGGCTTGCCGGCAAAGGTCAGAAACCAGAAGCGGAACATATAAAAAGCGGTCAGCCCCGCCGTCACGATCGGCAGCGCGAACAGCAGTGCGTGCTGCGGGTGTTCCTTTGTGAATGCCAGCGCCGAAGCGAGAATCATATCTTTGCTGTGATAGCCCGAGAACGCGATCGCTTCGTCGATCAGGCTCTCCGTCGGCAATGCCAGTCCCGCGATGGCGATCACACCGACGAGACTCGTGTACGCCGTCAGCGGCATCCGCTTTCGCAGTCCGCCCAGCCGGGAAACGTCCTGCACGTGATGACAGGCGACGATCACGCTGCCGGCCGCGAGAAACAGCAGGCTCTTGAAGAACGCATGCGTCACGAGATGAAACAGCCCCGCCTCGCGACCGCCGAAATCGACGCCGAGCGCCAGCATCATGTAACCTAGCTGCGAAACGGTCGACCAGGCGAGAATCCGTTTGAGATCCGTCTGCACGAGGGCGCACGTCGCCCCGTAGACGAGCGTGAACGCGCCGACGTAGGCGATGACGAGCCGCACTTCCGGCAGAAACAGCGGATAGACACGCCCGACGAGATACACCCCCGCCGCGACCATCGTCGCCGAATGAACGAGCGCACTCACCGGCGTCGGCCCCGCCATCGCATCCGGCAGCCACGTCGAAAGCGGCAGTTGAGCGCTCTTGCCGACGCACCCGGCGAAAAGGCAGAGGCCGGCAACAACAAGCCATGAACGATCAACCTGTGCCCCATACGGCAGTCGTTCAAAGTGATCGCGTGGCATCTCCGAGGCGGATCCGAGCATTCCCACCTGCCGGAGTCTTACTGTTTCACCTTGGTAAGTGTGGAACACCCCACGCCCGCCAAACTGCAACGTCCCGAACGCCGTCCACAAGATCGCGATGCCGATCAAAAACCCAGCGTCTCCGATGCGGTTCATGACGAACGCCTTGGTCGCTGCGGCGGCTGCGTAGCTGCGGTCCCAGTAATATCCGATCAGGAAGTAGCTCGCCGCCCCGACGAGTTCCCAGAACATGAACACCTGCAGCAGGTTCCCGGCGATGATGAGGCCGAGCATCGTGAACACGAAGAACTGCAACGTTGCAAAAAAACGCGCATACGAACCATGCGATTCGTCGTGCGCTTCATGTTTAGCCGCGACCGTCAGGGAGCGCGTTTCGAAAC